>JBBQYR010000142.1:0-11755 GCA_038208565.1 Chthoniobacterales bacterium | reverse complement strand
GTTGAGCCGGAAGCCGGAGATGGAACGCCCCATTTTGATGTAAGGAAAGCGGACTGCGGGCGGGACGAGTTCCTTCACACGCTTGAGTTCATCGGTCATGCGCGAGTTGCTGTTGGGCGTCACCGTGGGCGCGGTGACGTTGGGCGCGAAGGGATACCAGTTGTAGCTCGCGGGGTGTCCGAGAAAGCCGCCGGGCTTGAGATGCTTCAGCGAACAGCAGCCATTCCACGGGCCCTGGCTCTCGATGGCAAACATCGCGCCCTCAGCATTCGCGCCCACACCGGCGGGGCTGCGCAGGCCGCTGCACACGGGGATCATTTTTCCGTCGGGCGTGACTTTCACCGCCCAGCCACGAAAGAGATTGTGCGACTCGTAGGAGCCGCTGAGTCCGAGCGCGACCCAGATGTTGCCCTCGAGATCGGGTTTGGAGGCGAATGCGAATTCATGCCCCTCGGCATAGCCCCAGTTGTTGGTCAGCGTGTCGTAGTGGTCGGCGACTCCATCGCCATTCATATCGGTGATGCGCGTGGTTTCGCCGAAGCTCGTGGCCGTCATTGCACCGTCGCGCCACGAGAGCGAAAAGATTTCATCCTGCCCGCTGGCGAACAATTGATACTCGGGTGCGGGCGGAGAATCGAACGCGCCCTTGATGAAATATATGTCGCCGCGCCGTGTGCCCACCGCGAGCCGTCCATCGGGAAGGATCTCAAAACTGCCGGGACGCATCGGCACTTCCGGTGGGATGGGAATGTTGACGATGGGATAGTATTTCGCCTCCTCCTTCGCGGTGCCCCACACCTCGCCGAGTTCCTCCGCGTGCAAATGCGGCGCGATGGAAAAGGCCACGATGGCCGTGATGATGCGGGCGCTTACCATTGGTATTCGAGAGTGAGAGTGGAGCGGCCCTTTGGCAGCGTGAGCGGGATGAGCACCTCATCGGGATTGCCTTCGCGCACGATGCCTTGGTGCTCGCTGGTGATGCGCAGTTGGAGCGCATCGGCCGCGAACGCTCGTTCGGATTGCGGCGTGATTTTTTTGCCAGAGGCTGCTCGGAAATAGAACGGCGGCTGTGCGTCGGGTGCGTCGAATTGGAAGGTGCGTTTGAAATACGCTTTGCCGTCCTTGTCGCGCACGTCCTCGAAGAAATCCTCCACCGCGATGTCGCCGTAGCGATATAGAAAAGTCGGCCTCCGTTCCGCATCCAGATGATAGCCGCGGAACTGGTAGCCGTGATCCTGCGGGAAGGCGTAGTTGGTCTTCGACTTGTAGGGCCAGTTGTCCTCCAGCGATTTCAGCCTGTGAAAAGGAACGCCAGCGGGAAAAGCAATCCGGTCCGTGCCGCGCGAACGAAACGAGCCGAGATCGACATTCGCGAACTCGCCTTTCCAAAGCTCACGCAGCGTCATCTCCTCGGAATCAAACGCGAGGCTGATGCGCTCCACGTAGCCCACGCCGATTCCGCGATAGCCCGCCGGGCCGCGCCCACGGCAAATCTCCGCGACATCGCCCACGCGCAGTTCGCTCGACTGCCGCGACAGGCCCACCGGTTTTTTCGCCCGCGTTCCGTCTTCGAGATACGTCCACAGCGCCTCGATTTGTTGCGCTGTATCGCCGCCGAGAATGGTCGGGCGGATGGACTGCCCGCCCGGCCAGTAACTCGGCATGATGACTGTCGGGTGGAAGCGCGAGGGCTGACGCATGTAGAGATGAAACCAGTTTTTCTGGATGCGCTCCGTCACGTTCACGATGTCGAGCGCGCCCGCTCCGCCGGATTTCTGACCGTTAAAGTCATGGCACGCGATGCAACTGAATCCGTTCGAGCCGATCATCTCATAGCCCGCGTTCTTGGATTCCTGAATGTTCGCGATCTTCGGAAAATTCACGGCCTCCAGCGTGTCCACCTTGCCGAACAAATTCACAAGGTGCCCCACGTTCGCCTCGCCGAACTGCGGCATGGAGGCATCGAGATAATCGCGCTGCCGTTTGCCGCGCAGCAGCACTTCCGCGATCCACTCCGGCTTCAGCTTCGCGCCGACGTGCGACAGCGGCGGCGGGATGCGGCCTTGGTCGCCGAGCGCCTCGTGGGTGCCGGTGAAGTTCGCATTGCGCTCCGGCGCGATGCCGCCGAGTCCAGTGCGCTCGTGACAGGCAATGCAGTTGAACGTGACCAACGTCTTGTTGAGCTGCTGCTTGTCGTCGAGCACCGGATGAGCTGCTGTGGGCAAGGCCGCCTTGATCAGATCGCGCTGCGGCGCGCTGAGTCCGAAACGCGGCCCCGCGGCGTCGCCAAGACAGCCGCGCGACGCATCGAGTTTTACAAAAGAAGGCGCGGCGAGGCCCGGCACCACTTTCAAATCATCGTGGCAGTTCGCGCAGCCTAGCTTCCCAAAATAGTCGCGCCCGCGCTGCGCGAGTGTGGTGTCCACTTTCAGCGGCACGAACGGCGCGATCGGCTCCTTGAAAGCCGATAGCATCGCCGCCGGCACCGGCCCGCGCGCGAGTTGCGGCCCCTGCATTTCAAAGGTCAGCTTCGGCTCCCGACCCGTGTGAAAGTAGGTGAACTCCATCGCGTGCGGCCCCGCGGCGAGTTCCACGACGGCGGTGAAATCCTTCACACCGCGCCGGTCGCTCGGCGGCTGCTGCACGAGCGTCTGGCCATCCACCACGAGCGAGCCGCCATTCATCGTGAGGAAGAACTTGTGCGTGCCCTGCGCCGCGACATTCAGCCAGCCCTCGTAGCGCACTGCCGTGTGCTGCTCCACGCGCCCCAGACTCGACAGTGCAAAGTCCTCCACCTGCCCGCCGCGCGCGGCGGCGACCCCGTCGCCCTCCAGCCCCTCCCACACCTGCCCGCGATAAAGCGTGTAGCGCAGGGCGCCGGGCACGCGCGTTTTTTGCAGCAGAAAATGCGCGATATTTTCTGCGTCGCGGCCTTGCAGGCGCATGTCCGGCATCCGCCCGGATGGACGGCTCGCGTGCGGCTGGCGCAGGAACTCCACGAGGCTCCGATGGCTGTATTTCCCCTCCAGCGCACCGAGCGGCACGGAGTTCGCCGACGCCAACTCCGCAGCCTGCTCATCGCGAGGTGCGTGACACGCCGCGCAGCCGCGCGACTGAAACAAGCGGTGCCCGCTCTTCGCCGCCACCAAGTCCGGTGCCTGCGGCGCAAAGTCCGGCGCTTTCCGCGAGAGAAGAAAATGCGTGAGCGCCTGCGCCGCCCCAGCCTTCTCCTCTGCGCCGAGTGTCGCCATCGCATCCGGCATCGTCGTGCCGGGCTTGATGCCATGCGGGTCGCGGATGAAGGCTTCGAGAAACGCTGGATGCACCCGCGCACCGATGTCCGCCAGCCGCGGCGCTTTCTTCGACCGCTCCGCGAGCGTCCCCTCCGCTGCATGACACGCCACGCAGTTCAACTCCTCGATGAGCACCTGTCCTTTGATTTCCGCCGCGAGGCCATTAGCAGCCAGACCGGGAATCACCGGCTCCGCCGCCGCCGCGACCCCAGCTACAAAGAGCAGTTGGGCGAAAACAATGGCTTGGACCTTGAGCATGATTCCGAGTGATTCAGCGTCTTCCGCTATTCTTCTCCGCCAGAAGTTCAGCCATTGCCCAGCCGAGCCGCAGCCCCACTTCCATGTAAGTCTCGGCGTTGCGGTTGTAGTGGTAGCCTTGGTTCTTCGGGGAAACATCCGCTTCGCGCCACAGGTCGCGCGAGTCCACCCCCTTCACGTTACCGGCGAACTCTGGATGCTTCTTCGTGTCGGCGATGGCGAGCTGGGCTTCCGTGATTTGCAAGCCGAAGCCCTCGCGCCCGGTAAATCCGCAGCCCGTGGCGAGGACGAATTTGGCGTTCGGCGCGTTGTAGTCTTTGCGCAGCGCGGGGATGAGGCACGCGAGGTTTTGCTCGTAGCGGGCGACGTGGGCGGCATTTTGGTCCTTGTTGCCCTGCCACCAGACGAAGCCGGCGATTTCGTAGCCCTGCCCTTTGTAGTCGGGATAAATCGTCGCGAAGTTTTCCAGCGCGGTCTTCGCGTTGGTCATGTCGTCGTATTGCTTGCCGGCATACCACGCGACTTCCTTCTTCGGCTCGCCTTCGATCCATGAGTCCGGCGTGTCCTTGTAGCCGGCAAAGGTCTTCGTCACTTTCTGGCCACCGCGCTCGGTGACTTCGGCCTGAAAGCGCTCGCTGCCGGGCGGCAGCAAATCCCAGCCAAGGCTACGATTGCCGATGCACGATTTCAAAACGAGCACCGGTTCGTCGAGCAACTGTCCCATCACGAAACCAAAGCCAAGTTCCGGCCCGATGGACTTGCCGTTGTTCGATGTCGCGCTCAGCGGGCCGCCTTTCTTCACGCGGGCATCATAGTAATGGACATCCTTCCGCGCCGTCCACTGGCCGGCTTCGTCCACGAGATACGGATGCTTCTTCTCCGTCGTCGTGAACGTGGTGAGCGTGCCCTGCTTGTCCGCAGGCAGGATGTCGCCCGTGCCCACCATGTTCGATTGTCCCATGAGGATGAAGACTTTCACCTTCTTCGTCTGGTCAGCGAGTCTGCCGTCGGGCCGGAGAAATTGCGCGGGAACTTCCGCGGCTGCGGAGTTCACAACGAGGGTTGTCGCCGCAAATGCGGCGAAGAGGATGAGCGGCGTTTTCATGGTGCGAAAAAAGTTACGGCCGCGCGGTGTCCACGACGATGGCAGGCCGCGAGAGGACGTTATTCGACAGCTCGCCGTAGTGGTCGGAGCGCCAGTAGTGCTTGAGGTCGGCGGCGGTGATGAGTTGCAGGCCGGGCGTGGCGATGGCGGGGTTGCAGAGGATGTAGAGATTCTCCGCGGCGAGGTAGCCGGCGATGGTCAGCGTGTGGCCGGCTTCGCCATTCGGGTATCGCGGGCCGAGGTATTTGAAATCAATCACCACCGGGCGTCCGGCATCGAGTTCGGCGCGCACGAAGGCGGCCGCTTTGTCGAAGCCATCGTCGTCGGGCGTGAAGGTGACGAGCTTCCAGCGCAGGCCGATTTTTCCCGAGGCTTTGACGAGGTCGCCCCAATCAGTGCCGGTGCCCAGCGGTGACGGGCAGAGCTTTTTGAAATCCCAGCCGCCGAGCTTTTGCCCCTGCGCGCGGGCCAACATCGCGCAGCTCGTGGAGCCGCAGTTGTTCCAGCCCTGATGCAAATGCGGCATCGGCAGGAGCGCGAATTTCCCCGGCACGGCTTCGCGCTGGCGATGGTCCATGAGCTTCAGCAAATCCGCGCCCTGCTGCGCGGCCCTCTCGCCGGAGGGCTGCTCGGGATTGCCCGTGGCGCCGGTGGGTTTCATCTTCGAGACCTTCGTCCAAAGGGCGCGGGCCTTGTCGAGTTCGCCGGATTGAAAGTGCATCTCGCCCAGCACGACGAGGCCGGATGGGTCATCCAGAGCGACGGCGCGCTCCGCCAGTCGCCGCGCCTCAGCCGCATCCGGCGGCACGCCTTCGCCGGCAAGGAAAGTCATCGCCGCCGTGGAAGCCGCGCGTCCGTGCCCCATCGCCGCGGCCTTCTTCCAGAGCTGCAGAGCCTTCGGGATGTCTTGCTCCACACCCTGCGCGGCAAAGTAGCACTGGCCTAGATTCCACGCGGCAGTGGCGGATTTGTCCGCGGCGGCTTTGAAATACGCGGCGGCGAGTGCCGCGTTGTGCTTCACGCCTGTGCCCCGGAAATACATCCAGCCGACAAAATCCATCGCGGCCGCGTCGCCCTTGTCCGCAGCAAGGTGCGCCCAGCGCATGGCCTCGGCGTTGTCCTTCGCCACGCCTTTGCCGTCGCGATAGCGGATCGCAAGCGAGAGCTGCGTGCCGGTATCGCCACCCGTGGCTTTTTCGATGAGTTCCTGCGCGGGCGGCGCGTCGCCGGGTGCGGCGACGGAGGCGCTGGCGAGCAGCAAAGTGGTGCAGAGGGTCATGTGGATGAGGGTGGTCATGGGTTGTCGGCGTGTTGATTCCGCTCCGTGGCCTTGCTGTATTCCGCGTTCAGTTTTCCGAGCAATGCGGGAGCAAGGGTTTTGTTCTCGCGCGCGGCGAAGGCTTCGGCGAGCGGGTCGCCCGTGCGGCGCATGACGGCGAGGAATGCCCCGCGCATGGCTTCGATTTGTTTTTGCCGCGCCGGGTCGGCGATGAGGTTCGCGCGTTCGGCGCGTTCGGAGGCGAGCTCGAAGACTTCCGTCCACCACAGCTCCCGCGTCTGCACATCTTCCATCATAACGGGGCTAAGGCAGCGGGCCGAGGCTCAACCAGCCTTTCGCGTCGCGATCTTCGGCGGCGTTGGCGAAGCGCAGGCGCTTGCCGCCGGGCATGGGATTCACTACGCGCAGAGCGAGGGTGCAGGCGCGTCCGCGCGAGGCGGTGCGCTCGAACTGTGTTGCCCAGCGCGTGGGTGTCTCGCTGGGTTGAATTCCGCGCAGCGTCCACTGCGCCGGCCACAATTCCAGCACGGTGCCATCTGCGGCGATGGCTCCGAGTTCCATATGCCAGTCCTGGTAAAATGGGGCGACTCCCTGGTTGAGAATTTCCACCACCACCGCCGCCCCGTGCCCCCCGCGGCGGGTGATGTCTGCGGTGGCGATGCGGAAATCATAGCCCATGCGCCGCACCTGCGTCGAGGCGCGGGCGACCCGCGCGGGATCAGTTTTTTCGCCGAACATGCCGCTGTCCATGACCCACGAGACATGAGTTTCGCGAACGCAGGCGGCAAAATCCTGCGCCTGTTTGTGCGCAGGTTTCTCGTCGAAAATGAGGCCCCACACCTCCGGGCGAATCTCGCCGCCGATGGGGTGCGTCTTCCACCGTTCCATCGCCAGCGGCCCAGCGGCTTTCAGCGCCGCGAGGTAAAACCAGGAATCAGCCTTGCGCCCGGTATCCAGCGTGCCCCAGGCGAAAGAATCATCGTGATAGCCAAAAGGCCGGTGCGCCGTCGCCGCCAGCCCGGAAGTCTCCGGGGCCGCCGGGTAGCGCAGCAGCACGGGCACGCGATGGAAGGCCCGCTCATACGCCGCGAGGATGCGCTCCTGCGTGCGCTTCGAGGCAAAGAGTTCCGTGCGCGGATACGTGTGCCACTCGCCCCACATGCCGAGCAGCCCGGCAGTGAGAAATCCCAGCCGCGCATCGCCGTCATAGCGCTGGCCGAGCGCGGCGATGAATCCCTCCAGCGCGACGACGAGCCGCTCATCTTCATAGTCCGGGGTGAAGTTTTCCGGCGGCGTCTTCTCCTTGTCATCTTTCCATTCCGTCACCTTCACCCCGGCCTTCGCGAGGTAGTCCGGGAGTCCCGAGGCTTGCCCAGGATACTCCAGCCAGATGCGGAACACCGCCTGGCACGACCGCCCGGAAATCTCGACGAGTTTATCATCCAGCGGCTGCCAGTTGTATTGCCCCGGCCCGGTCAGCAGTCTCGCCAGCGGCAGATAGTCAAACTCCAGACTGTGCGGGAATCGCTCCGCCGATTTCCCGGCATACGGCACCAACCCCTTCAGCGGATTGTCCACCGGTGAATCCGCCGGCTCCATCCGCACCGGTGCGGCCAGCGCGGTGGAGAAAATCGCCGTCCCTGCGAGCAGCGCCGGCAGCAACCAACGCGCGGTGAAGAGTGTCATGGGGCGCAATGCCGGTCGCGGTGAAACCAGTCGGATCTTCATGGAGTCGTTGGTTCGGGTCTAGTTTGGGGGCGGCGCGGGTGGCGCGTTTTTTTTCGGTGCGGCGTTCTTCTGGTTCGCGCCGCCGGGGCCCCAGTCTTCGCTTTTTACGCTGGAGCCGGGGAAAGCGGGGGGCTTCAGTTCTTTGCGCCATTCGGCGAGCGAGGCGGCGAGGCGTAGGGCGATGTCGGGCTTGTCCGCGGCGAGATCTTTCGTTTCGCCGGAATCGCTGGCGAGGTTGAAAAGCTGCGCGGGTTTGCCGTCCGGCTCGATGAGTTTCCACGCGCCCTCGCGCACGGCGAATTCCTTGGCGCGCAGCCGCCAGAACAGCCGCTCGTGCGGCGGGGTTTTCACGTCCCCGGCGAGATGCGGCACGATGTTCACGCTGTCGTAAGGCTTGTCTGTGGGCATCGGCACGCCCGCTGCGGCGAGCGCGCTGGCAAAGGCATCCAGCGAAATCACGGGTTGGTCGTAGGTTTTTCCCGCCGGCAGTTTGTCCGGCCAGCTCACGAGAAACGGCACGCGCACGCCGCCTTCGAAGAGTTGTCCTTTGCCGCCGCGCAGCGCGCCGTTATTTGCGCCAGAGGAAACGGGGCCGCCGTTGTCGCTGAAAAAGAACACCAGCGTGCGCTTCGTTTGACCGGTCTCGACGAGCGCGCCGGTGATGGCACCGATGGCGTCGTCCAGTAGTGAGATTTGCGCGAGGACGCGGCGGCGTTGTTCGTTCGGAATGTGCGCGAACTTTGCGAGCCGCTCCGGGGTCGGTTCATGCGGCGTGTGTGGCGCATTAAAGGCGAGGTAAAGCATCCACGGCTTCCCCTTGCCGCGCTGGATGAACGCGGCGGCTTCGTCGCCCAGCGCCGTCGTCAGGTGCGGCGGCGCGTCTGTTGTTTCCACGCCGTTGCGCGTGAGCGGCAGCGTGTATTGACGGCCATTCGGCTGCCAGCCGAGGTAGCGATGCCCGCCGCCGATGAAGCCATACGTTTCATCAAACCCGCGCTTCCACGGCACATGCGCGGGCGAGGAACCGAGATGCCATTTGCCCATCCACGCGGTCGTGTAGCCCACCGGTTTCAAAAACTCCGGCAGCAGCCTTTCCGTGAGCGGCAGCCCCTCGTTCGCGTCGAGCGGGTCATAGACCGGATTGTTCTCATGTCCGAACCGCGCCTGATACCGCCCCGTGAGCAACCCTGCCCGCGACGGCGAGCAAACCGGATAAGTCACATAGCCGCTCGTGCAGCGCACGCCGGACGCCGCGAGCTTGTCCAGATGCGGCGTGGGCACGTCTTTCCCACCCTGAAACCCGGCGTCCACATAGCCCTGATCGTCGCTGACGATGATGAGGATGTTTGGTTTCTCAGCGGCGGAAGATCGGCCGCAAAGAACGCCAAGGAACGCAAAGAGGAGGGCGGTGGTTTTCATAAACGCGGTCATCGGCGCTGCGCGCCGCGCATCATTCCGAGCGTGGCTTCGGCGAAGGCTTTCCCCATCAGCGCGAAAGTCTTCGCGCAGCCGAGGTAGTGGTAGCCGGCATTGGATGCGCCGCGTTCCCACAGCGCTTTTTCGGCAGTCGAAATCAGCTTCGCCTCGAACGCTTTCAAATTTTCGCGCTTCTGCTCCTCGGTCATCGTGCCGTCGGCGTTGGCGTGGTCTTTGTGCTTCGAGTTTAGGAAATGACTCATCTGGCGGACCTTCTCCTTTTTCTCCGCGATGGCTCCGAGTTCCGCCGACCAAAACGGCGCGGTCTCCACGGCCATGACGTTGCCTGCAAACTCCGGCAGCAGCGCGGGTGCGGCCATCGCTTCGCGGAACGCCTTGGTGTTGTCGCTCGCGTTCAGTCCGTCCACGCCCAGCACGCCGATGACGAACGGCATCCTCGGAGCGTCCACAGCCTTCCGCACATCGCGGATGAACCCGGCCAGCCACTCGCCGTATTTGGAGTAGTCGCGCACCTTGCTGCCCGGCGTCGGTGCGTAGGTGTCGCCGGCCACGAGGTCGTTGAAACCCTGGAACCACACGAAGCCCGCAATCTCGTAGCCCTGCTTTTCGTCATACGCCGGGCACACGCGCTTGATGTCCTTGGTCACGCGTTTCACATGCTCGATCATGAGGCGGTAATAGACGCCGGCGGCTTCGCCCTGTTCTTTTTGCTTCTCCGGTTTCCCCGCCCACCTTTTCAGATCCTCCGCCGTCGGCACGTAAGGACCGGCGCTCGGCGGGCGGAAATCCGTGTGCAGGCTCTTGCCGCCCCACGCCGTCTTGATGATGAGCACCGGCTCATCGAGCGCGGCATCCATCGTGAGTCCGAAGGTAAACTCCGGCCCAATCTTTCCGCCATCCTGCGTCGGGTTTCTCCGCGAGCCGTATCCCGCCGTCAGCTTTCCGAAACCCTCGCCGTTGTCCTTCCCCACGCCGGTGAAATAGGAAATCCACACGTTCTCGCACACCGTCGGTTTTCCGTCCGGGCCGCGCATTTGCTTGAGCAGCGGCGCAGTCGCCGGGTCATCGCCGATGTAGTCGAAGGTCTCGATTTTCGCATGGCCCTCCATGTTCGACTGCCCGGCGAGGATGAAGACTTTGAGCGGCTTCGCCTGCGCCGCGGCTCCCAGCGGCAGCGCGAGAGCAGCGAGAAAAAGGATGCCGTGTTTGAGGATGTTTCGTTTGGGGGTCATTTGGTTTCGGTGATGCTGATCAGTTTCGGGGATTCGGTCGCTGCCTCGATGGCGCGGATGGTTTCGCGGACGGAGTTGGCTTTTTGCAGACTCAGTTTCTGAGGGAAATCTGGCTCACCTTTCTCGAAGGCGTCGGCGATCTTTTGCAACTCCGGAATGACGGACTTTGCTCGAGCTCCGTAGTTGAGCAGGATTTTCATCAGCTCGGGTGTGCGCTTCTGGCTGGCCCAAGGGTTTTGCGTGGTGGTGTAATTCACGCACGCGGCCATGCCTTCCTTAATGTGATGTTTGGCGAGCACGCTGAGGCCCTCCACGCGAATACCGTCGGCGAACATCTCGCCGCTCGGCGCGGGTGTGACGATGGCTTCGTAGATGGCGGGCAGGAGGGGTTTGATTTCTTCGTAAGTGAGCTTGCGATAAACCGACCCGATGCTGCCCCGGGCGCGGCCATCTTCGTTATTCAGCCCGGCCCGCACTGCGCTGGTGAGCAACGGGCGATCCACTCCATCGAGTGAGCGGCTCAGCATCCCCTCACGTTCATTGAACAGCGCGAAAGAAAGATACCGCTGCTGCATCCCGCGAGGGTCTTTCGCTTGGTCCACGCGGGCCAGCATTTCGAGGAGTTCGGGCACGGTTTGCATAGCCGGAGCGCCAATGGCGGCGAGCGCCTCGGCGGCTTTGATGCGCAGCCAAAGGTCGTCGTGCTTGAGGTTCTTCGTCAGCGCCGGGACAGCGGCGGCACCGCGTTTTTTGAGCTGGGCGAGGGCCTGGCAGGCGCCGTAGCGGCTGTTGAGATTATGGGCGTCGAGCATCTTTACCAATTCGGGAACGGTGTCGTCTTTGCGGCGGGCGACTTCTATAGCGGAGCGTTCGCGGACCACGGGGGACCAACTGCCGAGACGGTCGATGAGTTCCTTCGTGCTGAGGCTGGCGTAAAAGCTCGTGCGGTCTTTGTTGCTCCAGCCGCGACCGTCGAGGATGACGGCTTGCGCGGCGGCGGCGGTGAGTGGCGGAACCGCGCTCGGCTTTTTGCCGGTGAGCCGGATCTTCTTGAGCGGCATCGCGTAACCCAGCAGGACGGCACCGGTGGTATCCCATTTGTCGTAGGAGTCACCCTTCAGTTCCGGTGGGCCCTGGTGGCGGAAGGTGTCATCCCAGCGGCGCGCGAGGTCGAAATACCAAGCGCCGAACTCCTGCATCCAAGCCCCGGTGGCGTGGGGGCCGGATTGGGCGACGCCGGGTAAGGCCCAGAGGATGTTGAAAAAATTGCCGGTGTGTCCGGTGTCACGCTCGGGGCCGTGGGACGCGAGGCTCATGCGCGAGAAATACTCCGCACCCGCAGAGTTACCGAGTTGATTGAACATCAGCGAAGCGATCCCGCACTTGCCGTTGTCTTCGTGATTCTCGATCCAAGGGGCGTGGT
>JBBQYR010000141.1:0-11832 GCA_038208565.1 Chthoniobacterales bacterium | reverse complement strand
CGATCCGCAGATCGACATTTACTTCCGCCGCAGCAGCGACTCCGCGAAGACTTGGACCGAGCCGGTGAAGATCAACCAGCCCAATCACACGACGCGCTCGAATGGCATACAGTTATCCACGGGAGAGCTGCTCGTTCCGCTGCACACGCGGGGCACGAAGGCCGGCGGCGTGATGAAATCGCGTGACGGCGGCAAGACGTGGACACGTTTTGGCGCGGTGGCCAATCCCGAGGGCCAAGGCGGCGAGCCGACCATCGCGGAGACGAAGTCCGGCAAGATCCACATGATGCTGCGCACAAAGGACGGCCTGCTCTGGCGCTCCATCAGCGCCGACAAAGGCGAAACATGGAGCGCCGCCGAGAAGACCGGTCTCACGGCAACATCGAGCGCCTCGCATCTGCTCTGCACGCGCGATGGCACGCTCGTCCTCACCTACAACCCCGGCCCCACGCCGCTGCGCTTCCCCTTGATCATGCGCCTCTCCCACGACGAAGGCCTGACCTGGAGCGAGCCAACACTACTCGCCGACCGACCCGCCAAAGGCAGCGGCTGGTCCATCTGCTACCCCGCCCTCACCGAACTGCCCGATGGCACCCTCATCGCCATCTGGGCGCAGATCAAAGGCTCGCCCGGAGAGCTCTATGGGGACATTCACTCAGCGCGGATCAAGTTATAGTTCACCCCATCATGAAACACGCCCTTTACACTCCTCGAAGCCTTTTTCGTCGGCACCTTTTATCGCCCATCTTTTTGCCTGCTCCTCCTCGCTCTTGGCATTTTGGCACTGCCCGCCATCGCCGCTGACCTCGCGTTGTCAACGAATGGCTGGCCTTGTTCGCCTGCTTGCAGACGTGTTCGACGAGCAGCTTTTCAAGCCAATCGACCGTATCGAGAACGAGCGTCTTGAAGTCGTGTGCCTCGTTGACGAGCGCCGCGATTCCCGCGACGACATCGGCCCAGGTCTTCGGCGCGGGGAGGCGCGCCACGTCGAGGTGATGAGTGGCGCCCTCGGTATCGAGGAACACGGGCGCAGGGAGCTGCGCCGCAAGGGTGGACTTACCGATGCCTTCGGGACCGAAGATGACGGCTTTCTGTGGCCGGGCGATGCGCCCGGTGAGGATGCTACGTTTGGACATGATGGTTTGCGTTTTGTGCCCCGCGAGTTGGCTGTGCCTCCGGCCCCGAACGGGGCCGCGTTGCCGGAAGCGAAAACTTCCGGCGTCAGTCGGTTCGCCCGACTGCCTTGATCTCGAACCTCCGCAGATCAGCGACGACCTGCGGCCATCAAAACCGCACCATGCGCGCACCGGCACGGACGAAACTGATTTTCCTCCGCCGGCGCAGATAGCGGACGGGCTCGATCTATCGTCTGAATGCGGCGCTGAAGTGCCTGCCGCATTCGCCGGCGGATGCGGTCGAGCAGGTGACCAGCGCGCAGCAGTCCCTGGCGCACACGCAGTCCGAATTTCGCAATGCGCTCCTCGGCCTCACCGATGTGGCGGATGGGCCGCCAGATTTTGTCGAGCTGCTGCGCCATGCTGCGCGGGAGATGGAGCACTGGCCGGCGGGCCGCGTCGAGGTGCGCAGCACGGGCGCGGCGCGGGCGCTTTCCGAGCACCTCATGGGCAGCCTGCTCATGCTATTCCGCGAGGCCGTGGGCAATGCCTTCCAGCACGGCCGCGCCACGCGGGTGGAGGTGGCGGTGGAGTTTGCGGAGGAAGGGCTCACGCTGCTCGTGGCGGACGATGGCGGCGGCTTCGACCCCGCCGCCGTGCCGCGGCAAAACCACGGCCACCTCGGCCTGAGCAGCATGAGGGAAAGGATGCGCTGGCTCGGTGGCACGCTGGAGATTCAGAGCCAGCCCGGCGCGGGCACGCGAATCGTCGCGCAGCTTCCGTGGAGCAGCGCCGCCGCGCTCGAGATCTCCCCCGCGCGGGGGATGGCGCCCGCCACTACTCCCGCGCCATGAAACCGCGCAAGATGACTCCCACCGCGGCGCCGCCGGCGACTGCCACCGTTTCCATCCTCATCGTGGATGACCACCCCGTCCTGCGCGGCGGGCTGGAGGCGATGCTGCGTTTCGAGAAGGGCTTCCACATTCACGCCTGCGTGCCCGGCGGGGCGCAGGCGCTCGCCGCGTGCGCGAAGCTCGGCCCACCGGACGTGGTGCTGCTCGATGTGCGGATGCCGGGCTGCGATGGCTTCGAGGTGCTGAGCATGTTGCAGGGTCAGTGCCCCGGCGTGCGGGTGCTCATGCTCGCGGGCGTGCCGTTGCGGCACGAGGTGGAGCGGGCGCGCGAGCTGGGCGCGTGCGGCTATCTTTCCAAAAGCGCCGATGAGCCCGGTGCTGCTCGAAGCCATCCGCACCGTGCATGGCGGCGGCACCGCCTTCATGGAGACGGGGCGGCGCGAGGAGTCCGCGCCGGGCGTGCTCACCGCGCGCGAGCAAGAGGTGCTGGAATATCTCGGGCGCGGGCTGACGCGGGAGGACATCGCGGCGGCCCTGAAAATCAGCGCCGAGACGGTGAAGAGCCATGTGAAATCCATCCTCGGCAAACTCGAGGCGGTGGATCGGACGGAAGCCGTGGCCCGCGCCTACCAGCTCGGGCTGCTGCGCGCGTAGCGCGGGCCGGGAGGGGCGGGCGGCATCCCCCGCGCGGGGGATACCGGCGTTTCCAGAGATGCTCCAATCTCGGGAATCTCAACGACCTCCTTTGCCATGAAGCTCCCCATCTCCTTCCCCTCGCGCGCCGTCCGCATCCTGGCCGTTCCTTTCGCCCTGCTGCTCGCGACCCATGCGCCCAGCGCGCAGGCCGCGGCGCTCACCTGGTCCGGCACCACGGATGGCCTGTGGAGCGTCGGCGGTGTCGGCGGCAAACTGGACGGGAGCCGCCGGGCCGGTCGCGGGCGACACGCTCACCTTCACCGGCACGACGAATACTTCGACCAAGAACGACCTCACCGGTCTCACCGTCGGCACCGGCACCGGCACGTGTGAGCCTTTCCACCGGCGTGAATATTTTCGTCCGCCCGGCCAGTCCCGCGACGGCGCTCTACGCGCACCCGGATATGAATGAAAGCGGCGCGGGCACGCCGTTCTTCGACCTCACGACGGGCAACGACCGCGGCGGCGCGACGGCGCCCACGATTTTCGGCGGCATGGCCTGGCGCGACAATGTGCGGCCCGACGACACGACCACTTTCGCGGGCGCGGTCGGCTCGTGGCGCAACAACGCCACCGCCACCACTGACACGCTCCGGCTCTTCATCGCAGCGGATGGCGGGACGCCGGTGATTTCCGCGGATGAAGGCTTCGGCGCGGTGCTCTTCGCCGTCGCGGTGCCGGGCGGCGAAGCGCTCTCGGCGCTCGCGCTCACCGGGCGGCTCGGGCGTGCGGAGGGCGCGACGTTTTCCGCCGGGTTTCGCTGGGTGGTGGAAAGTGGCGGCGCGCTTTACGTCTCGAACGCGAGTTTCGATTTGCCCGTCACCACGCTCACCGGCGTGTCGCTGCCGGATGTGAATGCGACGACCTGGGCGCTGTGGAATCCGGCGGCGAACATCGCGGACCTCAAGTTCAGCAGCGTCGCCGCGACCTTCGGCACGGTCGCGCTGAGCGCGGTGACGAAGGTCGGCTACCTCTACGAAATGAGCGACACGGATTCGAGTTCCGCGAGCTGGCACGAGCTGAGCGCCTTCACCGCCACGACCGTCGCGGGCGCGCCGATGCCGCCAGTCATCACCGGCGCGGCCACGGCGGCAGGCAATCGCAACGTTGCGTTCAGCTATCAAATCACCGCGACGCAGTCGCCGACGAGCTACGCAGTCACCGGCGCGCTGCCCGCCGGGCTTTCGCTGAATACCAGCACCGGACTCATCAGCGGCATGCCGACGACGGAGGAGGTGAAGAACGTCACCATCTCCACGACCAACGCCTCCGGCACGGGGAACGCGGCGCTGCAAATCAGCATCGGCCCGGAGCTGCCGTTGCCGCAGTTCACCAGCCCTGGCAGTGCCGCGCTCGCGGCGGGTGGGAGCTTTGCGTATCAGGCCACGGTCACCAATGGCCCCGCCACTTTCAGCGCCACGGGGCTGCCCGCCGGGCTCACGCTCGATGCCGCCACGGGGCTCATCAGCGGGCAGGTGTTCATCGCGGGCACCTATGCCATCACGCTCACCGCCACCAATGCCGCGGGCTCGCAGCAGACCACGCTGAATATAACTTTCGGCACTTACACACCTGCCGTGCCTGTGCCGCGCCTATCTTACGCAGCTCTACGATGCCGTGCGCGCCGACCATCCCGCGCTCGCGAGCAATATCCACGTCATCCCCGTGGGCGAAGTCATGGCGGAACTCGACCGCCTCATCCGCCTCGGCCAACTGCCCGGCATCGCGACTTATCTGAATCGCGACGCGGCCTACTACGCCGCCGCGCGAGCCGGGGAGCAGATTACTTTCAACTTCATCTACCCGCCCGGCCAGCCTGCGAACTGGGGCGATGCCTTCATCGCCGCGCAGGGCATCAAAAACATCTACCGCGATAACATCCACTGGAACTACCAAACGCATAACACCGCCACCTCCGGCACGCTCGGCTCTTACATCTCTGCGGCCACCGTCTGCGCCGTGCTCACGGGGGAAAATCCGAACCGCTTCACGGCAGCGGATGTCGCGCAGCATTACGAGCACTTCGATGCCACCGCCGATGCCGCGCTCATCGCGAAAATCCAAGAAGTCATCTGGACCATCATCACCAGCACCAATTGGAAAGGGATCAATTTCGCCGAGCGCACCGGCGTCACCGCGCTGGCGGAGGAAGGCACGAATTACTCCGCGTTCAAGGCGGCGCGCGTCACCGTCGCAGAGCAGGCCAGCGCCGCCATCTCCGGCCAGCACGCCGACCCCGACTACGATGGCTCGCCCAACGTCATCGGGTTCTTCCGCCAGACTGACCCGAAGCTGCCGAACCCCGCGCAGCCGCTCGTGCTCAGCGGCAATGCCAGCGCCAGCAGCGTCGCCTTCGCCGGCCTCAGCAGCGCCGCTGGAGTGCTGCCCGCGCTCGACTTTTCCACCGACCTGCAAACGTGGACGCGCATCCCTTTTTGCCGAACTCGACACCGCACCGAACGCAGCCGGCGGCTTCACCGATTTCAGCGCCAGCTTTGCCAATCTCGGCCCGCGCCAGTTCCATCGGCTCGCGCTCTCCGCCATCTCGGATGCGCCCACGCTGCCGCTGGTCGCCTGGGGCCCGAGCACGGGCATCGTCAGCGGCAATCAGAACCTCGTCATCGGCAAAGGCGCGTCCGCCGTGAGCCTCGCCACGCCTGCGAATCCGGCGATCGGCGGCGCTTACAGCACCAGCTCGCCGCTCTTCTTCGCCGCGTCGAAGGCGCTCTCCGGCAACAGCGAAAACGCCTGGCGCGTGAACAACAACGCCAACCCCGGCGACGGCACCGGCGACCCGCTGCTCGCCTCCTTCAACAAAGACGCCGCCACCAACGACGGCACCTTCACCGCCATTTGGAAACAGGACGGTAATGGCACCGCGCACGGTTTCCTCAATGGCGCAAGCACCGGCAACGTCACCCTCGCCAACCTCCGCGTGCGCGTGAAAACCAGCGGCCTGAACTCCGCCAGCCAGCTCCGCTTCATCATCCGGCGCGGCGCGCAGTTCTATCTCTCCGACGACTGCGGCGCGGTCACCTCCGTCTTCAGCGCCATCACGCCCGGCAACGCCACGCCCTACGAGGAAATCGCCATCGCGAATCCCGCCGCCGTCGGCTGGCACATCTACGACCCCGCCACCGACATGCTCGCCATCGGCGCCCCCGTCGCGCTGACCAGCTTCGACCAAATCACCGCCGTCGGATTCAATTGGCGCACCTACGGCACCGACACCTTCCGGCAGTTCTACGTCGAGTCCTTCAACGCGAATTTCTTCACGGAATGAGCGCGCCGCTACGCCACGCGCTCGCCACATTCCTCGCGCTCGCCGCCACGCTCCGCGCCGACCCGGCGGAGATGGAGGCGAAGCTCGCGCGACTGCCGCCCGGCGCCGCGCTCGTCACGCCCGCGACGCCGCTCGCGCTCTCCGGCAAGCAAGGCTCCACCGAGCGCGTGGTGGTGGAAGGCCAGCCCTTCACCGAGGCCATGCGCGTGCGGACGACCGAGCGGCCCGCGCTGCCCTTCAAGCTCCAGCTCAGCACGCCCGTGGCGGCGCCGGTGAAGCGCGGCGATGCGCTGCTCGCGGTCTTCCACGCCCGCGCCATCGAGCTGCCGCGCGGCGAATACGACGCGCGCTCCGAGTTCATCTTCGAGCCGGTGCGCGCGCCTTTCACGCGGGGCAATGCCGTCCCGCTGCGCATCGGCCCGCAATGGGAGAAATTCTACATCCCTTTCATCGCCGGGAATGATTACCCGGCGGACGGCGCGATGGTGCGCTTCCGCGTGGGCTACGAGCCGCAGGTCATCGAGTTCGACGTGCACACCTTCGACGAGCAACTCCAGGCCGACTACACGCGCGATTTTATGACGCTCGTCTTCAGCCACCCGAGCACCACGGGCATCATCACCTGGGGCTTTTGAGAAGGGAAACACTACATCCCGAACGCCGCGCTGCGCCGCACCGACTGGTCGCTGCGCCCCACCCGCACCGGGTGGTATGACCTCGTCTTCCGCCATATGGTGGACGCCCGCACAGCAAGGCGTAACCGACGCGCGCGGCGAATTCCAGATGCGCGGCTTCCACGGCGATTACGTGGTGGAAGCGCGCGGCGCGACCCAGCCCGCAATCCTCCGCGGCGCAAAGAGCCGGGTAGGAATCTCCGTCCCCTGAATGTGTGCGTGCCGCTCCGCACACCCTCAATGCGCCTTCGCTTCAAAAGCTCTCAGCTCCCAGCGTCAATCAAGCGGCGGAATCGAAGCGCGGATTTCATCCAGCAACTCGCGCGTCCCGTGCAGCCCGCACCAATGATGAATGTAATCCCAGTCCAGCGCCTCATCCCCCTGCACCGCGATGACATCGCGCACATCGCTCGTGTCCTTCTCCCGCTTGGCGATCTTCGCCCAGCGCAGCTTCATGATGATCACGTCTTCCGCGGTGGGCACCATGATCTCAGTTCCAATCTGCCGCGAGATGACTTTCCGCCGCCGCTCAAATCGCAACTGGTCATGCGCATCGTTGCTCAGCATGAAAAGCTCAATCTCAAACGCAATCTTGGGCACACGGAGATGAAACCGCATCGTCCCAGTGACCATTTCGAAGCTGCCCTGCTCATCCAGGGAAAAATCCGGCCCCAATTGCTTCACCAGCTCAAACAGAGCCTTGGCTTCAACTGCGAGCACGATGTCCGCATCCTTCGTCGAACGCGGGATGCCGTAAGCATTGCTGGACAGACCACCCACGACCATGTGGGCGATGCCAAGCCGTTCAAAAGCTTCCACGACCAAGCGGGTGGCTTCGTATCCATCCTTCATAATGCGTTAAGAGGTGGCGCGTTGGTAGATTCCGTGGTCAGCCACCTGGCGCAGACGTTTCAGGCGAGTGCGCAAGCACTGCTCGACCTCCTGTTCATTGGCTGCCGGAAATTGCGAGCGGATGCCGTCACGCATCATCCCCGCAGCGCCTTCAAAAAGCTCGATCGCCGTATCGATTCGCTCACCGATCGACAGCGCCCGCGCCCGCCGCACCTTGCCGGCATAGATGGCATCCGCCAGAAGTTTGATGTGCTGCTCCATGCCCGCATTTTAGCCGCCGCTCCCCGCCCCGTAAAGCCCCGGCTTGCTCTCCGCACAGCAAACTAACGCCTCACGCCATCCCACATGAAAACCATCCGCATCCTCGCCCTGCTCCTTTCGTCACTCTTCATTCCCCAAGTCGCATTTTCGGCGCAGCCGAATCTCATCGTCATCCTCGCCGACGACCTGGGCTACGGCGACCTCGGCAGCTACGGCGGCAAGGATGTGCCCACGCCGCAGCTCGACCGCCTGGCGCGCGGCGGGGTGCGTTTCACCGATGGCTATGTCACCTGCCCCGCGTGCTCGCCCAGCCGGCCCGGGCTGATGTCCGGCGCGTATCAGCAGCGCTTTGGCATGACGTGGAATGACGACCGGAGCGCGTATGAGTTGCCCGACGCGCAGCGGCTCCTGCCCGAGCTGCTGCGCGGCGCGGGTTACAAAACGGGCCTCGTCGGCAAATGGAACATCGCCCGCAAGGCGGAGTCGCTCTTCGATGAAGTCCACGACTTCATCGAGTGGGAGTCGGATTACTTCCCCGATGCCGCCGGGTGCTACATCGGCAGCGGCGTCGAGAGCGGGCCGGGCATCGCCTCCAGCAAGACGAACGTCTGGGGACCGTCGCGCCCCGGCGACGAATACCTCACCGACCGCATGGTTCATCGAGCGCCACGCCGCGCAGCCCTTCTTCCTCTACCTCGCGTGCAATGCCGTCCACAGCCCGTGGAATGCGAAGCAGGCTGACCGCGAGAAGTTCGCGCACCTGCCGCACGAAATCCTGCGCCTCTACGCCGCGATGGTCGCCTCGCTCGATGAAAACGTGGGCCGCATCCTCGATAAACTCGACGCGCTCAAGCTCACCGAAAACACCCTCATCGTCTTCCTCAGCGACAACGGCCCCGCGCACGGCGGCCCGTGGATTACGGGCTGGGATGCGAGCTGGCCGAAGCGCCTCATCGTCGGCTCTGCCGCACCGTTGTGCGGGCAAAAAGTCGAAGTCCTCGAAGGCGGCATCCGCGTCCCATTCATCGTCCGCTGGCCCGCGAAACTCCGCGCCGGGCAGACCTTCGCGCAGCCCGTGAGCGCGATGGAAGTGCTGCCCACCCTCTGCGCCGCCACCGGCACTGCCATCCCGTCCACCACCATCACCGATGGCGTAAATCTGCTGCCGCACCGCGGACGCCCGCCTCCGCCAGCCAGCCCCTCCCTGCGGGTGACGGAGAGATTTTCCGCGAGCGCATCTGAGCAACCAAGTTTGCCCGCGAGCCCGGAATATTCTCAGTGCTGGCTCGCAGCTCCCTTGACCCAGCCCGAGAGTCGCACACGCTCCACCAGGGCCATGTGCGGAACGGTCAGTGCGGCGAGGCCGACGAAGACCAACTGAATGATGCGCGCGTCGAGCGGCGTGCCACCGAGGAAACGCCACGCCGCCGCCGATGCGACGAGCACGCCGAGCATGGGCAGCAACGCGGCCCCGAGGATGAGGCCGAGCGAGGATCGGCCCGAGTAGTCGATCGTTCGGATGATATGCCGGGCACTGTGCATGCCGCAGAAGAAGACGACGAAGGCGAACAGCGGCGGAGCGAGGACCGCGAGCAGGCCGACCGATCCTATTTCCAAAGCGGTCAGCCAATCCGTGCGCGCCCGATGCGCGGCGGCAAGAAACAGCCCGAGCAGCCACGGCCACGAAAGGAGACGCAGCCACGGCACCACGAGGGCCGCCGCAGCGTCCCCGGCGAGCAGCGAAAACAGGCGGGTGATCTCGGCCGAGTGGAGTGCGGCGGGAAGAATGACCACCGCGCCGCCGTAGAGCACGCGCGCCGGCCACGGGGTTCCGCGGGTGGGATCACCGGAGAAGTGCGCCGCGGAGATGACCAGAAACCCGAGGAGAAACAGCGTGGGTTGCAGACGCCACAGCCCCACGACCAAAGTGGCCAGCAAAAGGTAGATCGCGCCAAAGCGCAGCCAATCGCGGAGCGTGCGGATCCCGTAAAGCTGGCGGGCAAAAATGGTGTCGAGCGCGCCGTGGGGCACGCCGAGGACGACGATGAGTGCGGCGACGACGAGCAGTTCGTGCCGCGAGCCGAGTTGCCCGATGGCCGCAGCCGCGAGGGCGAGCAGAAGTGCGCCGAGGCTGAAAATCAGCCCCTGGATGCGCAGTGCCTTCATCCGCTGCGGCCTCCTGCCGGTGCGAGCGCGCGCCCCGCCAACCCGCCGGGGATTTCCCGCAGGAAGGGCCACGCGGGGAGCGCGAGGGCGATCGCGGCGCAGTCCGAAAACGTCGCGCAGTCGCTCATGAAGCGCACGATTCTCGCGGGATTTCTCATCGCAAAAAGCGCGAGAAAAAGATCGGGCACGAGCGCGGGCCGGGCGCGAAGGACGCGGAGAAAAAGGCCGTCCATGGCCCGCATCCGCCAGGGATCGGGAAGATGCGCGACGGGGGGGCGCCCGGCCGCGAGGGCCTCGGCACAGGCGTCCGCCCAGCGTTGAATCCGTTGGAAGGCGAAACCGGACGCGGCTCTGGCACCGCCCGCGGCCACTCCCGCGCGGACATGGGAAACGTCCGGACTGGGAGCAGGGGCCGCCAGCCCCATGGGAAGAATGCCGTGCTCGGACCGGAGCACGGAGAAACCCGCACCACCGACTTGGCGCGCGAGGCCGGCCTCGAGTTCCCCGGCGAGATCGCGCGGGCCGAGCGGGTCCGGCGAGAAGACGGTGGCCTCGACGAGGGCGCGATGCGACGAGACCGGGAGCACGTAGAGAAAGGAAGTCCGGCCATTTCTGGTGGGCAAAAAACTCATCAGGGTGGCGGAGTCCGGATCGAAGCGGGCCGCGTCACATTCGATCTCCTGACCGGAAAAGGACTGCCATAAAGAGGCCGCGCCCCGCTCCGGGCGCCGGCCAGGGCGGGTATCGACAATCATCTTCGCGCAGCGCTGGCCCGCGGTGGTCTCGACCCGCCAAAGGTCGCCGTCCTTGCGTGGCTCGGACGTGATGGTTTCGCCCATCGCGAGTTCGACGCGAAGCGTTTCCGCGATCGCTTCGACCGCTGCGGTGTAGAAGACTTCCGCCGGAATCATCTGATACGGCGTCGCCCGGCAATCCACCGTGACGCGGCGTTCCCCGGTGGCGAGCGAAACCGTCGTCCAACGATGCCGCACGAGGTGACTCAGCCGCGCCGAGCCAGTGCCCCAAAAGCACCAGGTGCGGTCGTTGATATAGCGCGTCCGGCTTTCGATGACCACCGCGCGCGGGCCACGCTCGCGGAGATCGGCGAGTCGCATCGCCAGACTCAGGCCGGCACAGCCGCCGCCGAGGATGATCACGTCGGTGTTAGTTAGCATGGGTTCACTCCGATGCAGGGCAACCCGCGCAAGGCAAGGTGCAAACTGGCGTCGTGCGCCGATGGCTGCCGCCAGAAGGACGTCCTCCAGGGAGCACCCAGGAGCGCGCGCGCAGTGAGCGCCGCCTTTTCGCGGTCGCTTACCACGACGCGACCGAGCCAGTAAGTGCAGTCGCGCGCGCGCAGCTCCCATCCGATCGCGCGATAGACGCGCGCCGCGACGAGAATGCCGCAGCGAGCCCGGAGCGGAAGATAGGAAAGGCCGGCTTCACCGCTGGCGTAGTAATGATCCGCCTTTTCCAGCAGCGCAGCCACGCACTCGCGCAGGCGGGGACGAAGACCTTTGGCGGGCAGGATCAACTCCTCCGGACCCGCGTCGCCAATCATGGACGCGGGAAGATAGCGCCGGCTGAGGGCGGCATCCTCCGCGATGTCCCGGCAGATATTAGTCAGCTGCATGGCGATACCAAGATCGACGGCATGGGAATAACCCGCCGGGCTATGCACATCCAGCACCCCGCACATCATCACGCCGACGGTCCCAGCCACTCGATAGGCGTAGCGGAGGAGAGCCGCCTCATCGGGAATCCGCACCGGATCGAGATCCGAGACGAGTCCCTCGATCAGCTCCAGCGCGATGGCCGGCGCGATTCGGCACTCCGTCATGAGGCGGAGCCCGTCGCGCAGCACCGGATCGGCGGATTCGCCCAAGGCGATTGCCCGGCTGGCTGCGGTAAGATTTGCCCGCGCGGTCTCG
>JBBQYR010000140.1:0-11954 GCA_038208565.1 Chthoniobacterales bacterium | reverse complement strand
TCTTCGCCCACGCGCCAAAGTGGAGCTTCTCCAGCAAGTATCCGCTCCACGATCACGATGGAAAAGTCATCGGCCTGATCACGATCAACCGCACTTACACCGAAGTCATGGGACACGAAGCCGAACTCAACCGGCTACTGCCCGCTGTCGAACACGTCTATCGACACTACGACGAACCGATCACCATCGCTCAGCTCGCCAAACTGTGCAGTTTCTCACCCAGTCACTTCATGCGCGTCTTCCGTGAGCGCCTGAAAACCACCGCCCAGGCCTTCATCGAACAGGTGCGCATGTTTCACGCCATCGACGCCGTCAAGAACACCGCCTACCCCATCGCCCACATCGCCATCGACAGCGGCTTCTACGATCACAGCTCCTTCGTGAAGCGCTTCAAAAAGTTCACCGGCAACACCCCGCTCGCCACACGCCGCGAGCATCAGTCCAAGCTCAAACCCGAACGCGGGATGGTCCTGCCGGAGCATTCAGAATGAGAAACACCGGCCGTCAGACAATGGAACTGGGGGCATTTTTCATTTCCTGATTCCCGGCTAATCAACTGGCCCGTGAGCCTTAAATTGCTCGGCACCGCCTCCGTATCCCAATGGCCGATGCCTTCACAGCCGAGGTTGAAGAGGTGGATGTAGTAATCATCGGGATGCGGCGAGAGCACTTTGTTTGGCTGCTTCGCGGCGGAGGCGGCGAGGGCATCGCGGACGAAGGACTTCAACTCGCGATGGATGCGGTGGCGCGGGCCGACGATGGAGGTTTGGCCATCGACCATGAACGGTTCGCGATGCATCACGGTGTCCCATTGATCGACAGAGGTGTGGATGAAGCCGTGCTTGGGATTGCTGGGATGCAAGAGCAGACCGACCCAAAGCACGCGCTCGGGCTACGCGATCTCGCGCAGCAGGAAGTAGAGCTGGAGAGTCATGTCCGGCATGGCGGCGGCGGGGAGGCCAGCGGGCCAGTCGGAGAGCTGCTTGAGCTTCGTCACCTGCCAGCTCAGTGAGAAATCGAGCCGGGAGAAGTCGCGCAGCTTAGGTAGGCGCCGAAGCCCCCGGCAAAGCCGGTGGCGCGGAAGAGTTCCCGAGGCGGTCGCCCCGACACGGCCTGAGACACCCAGGCGACACTGAACAGGAGCACTCCTAAATAACGGTGATAAAACACGCCGCGAGCAATAGGACCACCTGCCACGATACGTCAGGCGAGCAGCGCCTTCACGACGTGACCATGCACATCGGTCAGGCGGAAGTCGCGGCCTTGAGACCGGAACGTGAGCCGCTCGTGATCGAAGCCGAGCAGATGCATGATCGTCGCCTGCAGGTCGTGGATGTGCACCTTGTCCTTCACCACATGGAAGCCGAGGTCGTCGGTCGCGCCATAGCTCAGCCCGCCTTTCACGCCGCCGCCCGCCATCCACATCGTGTAAGCCTGCGGATGATGATCGCGGCCCTGCGCGCGGCCAAGCGCGGGGTTAGTCTCGACCATCGGCGTGCGCCCAAATTCCCCGCCCCAGATGACCAGCGTGTCGTCGAGCAAGCCGCGTTGTTTGAGATCCATGACCAGCGCCGCGCTCGCCTGATCCGTTTTGCCGCAATTTGTCCGCGAGTTCCCGGCCACGTCGCTGTGCGCGTCCCAGCCTTCGTGAAAAATATTCACGAAACGCACGCCGCGCTCGATCATCCGCCGCGCCAGCAGGCAGGCGCGGGCAAACGACGGCTTGTCGGGATCGCAGCCATAGAGCGCGAGCGTCTCGGGCGTCTCGCTTTTCAGGTCCATGAGTTCCGGCGCCGAGGTCTGCAGGCGAAAGGCCATCTCGTAGTTCGCGAGGCGCGTGGCGATCTCCGGATCACCATCGGTCGCGAGGCGCTGACGATTCAGCGTGCCGACGAGATCGAGCGTCTCGCGCTGCAGCTTCGCATCGATGCCGGCCGGGCTGGAGACATTGAGGATCGGATCGCCCTGCGCGCGCAACCGCACGCCGGAGTAAACCGTCGGCAGGAACCCGCTCGAATACAGCGCCGCACCGCCGCTCAAGCCGTTGCCCGTGCTCATCACTGCGAAGGCCGGCAGATCCTGCGTTTCCGCGCCGAGCCCATAGAGCGCCCACGAGCCGATGCTCGGCCGGCCGGGCTGCGAAAATCCCGTCTGGAAAAAGAGTTGCGCCGGCGCGTGGTTGAACTGGTCGGTGGTCACCGACTTGATCAGGCAAATGTCGTCCACGATTTTTGCGAGATGCGGCAGCACCTCGGAAAGCTCCGTGCCGCTTTGCCCGCTACGCGAAAATTTGAACTGCGGCCCGAGCACCGCCGCATCCGAGCGGATGAAGGCGTACCGTTGATTACCAATGACCGACGGTGGGAGTGGTTTGCCCGCGAGCTTCGTGAGCTCCGGCTTGTAATCGAAGAGATCGAGCTGGCTCGGCGCACCCGCCATGAAGAGGTGGATGACGCGCTTCGCTTTCGCCGGAAAATGCGGCGGCTTCGGCGCGAGCGCGTTGGTCGCCGGGATGGCGCTGGCGCCCGACTTGAGCGCGTCGGTGAGCAGCCCGGCGAGCGCGATCTTGCCGAGACCGACGCCGCATTCGCCGAGGAAATGGCGGCGGGTCACCTGCTGGCAGTGAGTGAGGAAAGGATGCATGGCGTCAGCTCCGGGTGATGGTTTCATCGAGGTTGAAAAGGGCGCGAGCGAGAGCCGTCCACGCGGCGGCCTCATGCACATCGCCGGTCTCGGTACCGACCAGCGCTTTCGCGTCGAGTTCCCCGAGATCGAAGCGCGCGCGCTGTGCGTAGAAAAACTTCGTCAACCGCTTCACCTCGGCGTCCGACGGCGGTCGAGTGAGACAGCGGCGGAAGGCACTGCGCACCCGATCATCCACGGAGCCGGCCTGAGTCGCCAACGTCACGCCGAGAGCGCGCGCGGCTTCGAGGAAGACCTGATCGTTCAGCAGCGTCAGCGCCTGTAGCGGAGTGTTCGAGACATCGCGCCGCGCCACGCAGGCTTCGCCCGTTGGAGCATCGAAGTTGTTGTAGAGAGCAAAGGGCGCGGTGCGTTTCAGGAAGGTGTAAATACTGCGGCGATAACGGTTCTCGCCGGTATCCGCATTCCACTTCGGGTTGCCGTAGGCAGTTTCGTTCACACCTTCCGGTTGCGGCGGGCGCACGCCGGGACCGCCCATTTTTTCCGAAAGCAACCCGCTCGCTCGCAGCGCGGCATCGCGCGTGATCTCAGCGTCGAGGCGGAAACGCGGGCCGCGCGCCAGCAGCCGGTTTTCCGGATCGCGCGCCAGCAGCTCCGGGGTCACGCGCGACGACTGCCGATAGGTCGCGCTCATCGCGATCCGCTGGTGCAGGCGCTTGAGCGACCAGCCCTCGCGCATGAACTCCACAGCCAGCCAGTCGAGCAATTCCGGGTGCGACGGCGCCTCGCCCTGAAAGCCGAAATCGCCAAGCGTGCGCACGAGGCCGTGGCCGAAAAATGCCGCCCACTCGCGATTCACCGTCACGCGAGCGGTCAGCGGATTTTCCGCCGAGACAAGCCAGCGCGCGAAGCCCAGCCGGTTCGGCGGCGCATCGTTCGGGAAACTCGCCACGGCCGCGATGACGCTCGCCGACACCCGCTCCGTCGGCTGCAGGAACTCGCCGCGATTGTGGAGGAAAGTCGGGCGCGGATTGCTGGCCGGGCGCTCGCGCATCACCAGCGTCGTTTGGTGCGCAGCGGGTTTGCGCAACGCGAGAATTTCCTTCGCCGCCGCAGCGAGTTCCGGCGCGGCGAGCAGGAATTGCTCACGCAACTGCGCCCGCTGCTCGTTCGTCAATTGCGCCTCGGGCACAAGGAGCAGGCGGCTGATTTCATCCGGCAGTGGCCGCGCTTCCGCCGGGGTCGCGTCGGTCGTCACCGAGATGCGGAAGCGCCCGAGCGAACACGCGTAGTGGCGGCCGAAGATCATCTTCAGATCGAACTCCGTCGCGGTGAGCGGATGCTCGGGGACGAAGACCGCTTCGTGCGCTTCGCCCGGACGATCGGCGCATGACCAGCCCGTTTGCGGATCGCCATCGGTCGCCGCCTGCGCACTCGCCGGGTTCTTGCCGAAATTGTTCTTCGAGTAGCTCTCACTGGCGCGGACAAATTTCACCGTCTGCCCACCGACATTCACGACGAACTCGCCGAGGAAGAAGTCGCCCTTCGGCCCCTCGTAATAGCAAAAGCCCGGGCCGTGGGCCGGCAGGCTGTCGTGCGGGAGCGCTTCGAGCCGGATCGCGGTGACGCCGCGCGGCACGTCCGTGTATTTCAGCTCGAAGATGTCCGTCTTCTGCGTGTCGCCACTGGTCAGCACCGAGGCGTCGGGCTGCACGGTGAGCAGCGGGAGATTGGACTTCGCGCTCGCCGGCCGGAGCGCCGTCCAGCGCACCGTGCGGGCGCGCTCTTTCCCCAGCCACGTGGCGAATTTTTCTTCCACGAGTTTCGTACGCCGCTCCGCGTCGGGAAGCGGCGCACCACTTTCCGGCGTCGCGTCCTTCGCCGGCAGTGGCCATTTTTCCGGCAGAGCCGCGAGCAGCTTCGCGAGTTTCTCCTTCCGCGTCTGCTCCCGCGCTTGAGCGTCCGGCGTGGGCAGGTCGAGCTCCGGTTCGTCGGCGTTATTCAGGAACGCCATCATCCCGTAATACTCGTGGTGCGTGATGGGATCGTATTTGTGCGTGTGGCACTGCGCACAGGCCACGGTGAGCCCAAGCCACGTCGTGCCGGTCGTGCCGACGCGATCGGTCACCGCGTGAAAACGAAACTCCAGCGGGTCGATGCCGCCCTCTTCGTTGAGCATCGTGTTGCGGTGAAAACCGGTCGCGATGATCTGCTCGCGCGTCGGATTCGGCAGGAGGTCGCCCGCGAGTTGTTCGACGGAGAACTGATCGAACGGCATGCCGTCGTTGAGCGCCTTGATCACCCAATCGCGATACGGCCAGATGTCGCGCGGCCGGTCTTTCTCGTAGCCGTTCGTGTCCGCGTAACGGGCGAGATCGAGCCAGCGCCGCGCCCACCGCTCGCCGTAACGCGGCGATGCGATCAGCCGATCGACGAGCTTTTCGTAAGCGTCGGGTGAGGCGTCGTTCACGAACGCGTCCGCCTCCTCGGGCGTCGGCGGCAGGCCGATGAGATCGAGATAAAGGCGGCGCACGAGCGTGTATTTGTCGGCTTCCGGCGACGGCGCGAGCCCCGCGGCCTCGAGGCGCGCGAGCACAAAGCGATCGATCGCACCGCGCGACCAGTCGGCCTTTTTCACCTCCGGCAACGGCGCGGACTGCGGCTTCTTGAACGCCCAATGCTGATCATACGGCGCGTCCTGCTCGATCCACTTGTCGAGAATCGCCTTCTGCCGTGCGGTCAGCTTTTTGCCCGTCTTCGGCGGCGGCATCACGTCGTCCTTATCCGTGGAATGAATGCGCAGGTGCAGGTCGCTCGTCGCGAGTTTGCCCGGCACGATCGCATGCACGCCTTCGTTGTCCGCGAGCGCGCCTTCGCGCGTGTCGAGCCGCCGATCGCCATCGCGCGTCTTCGGATCGAAGCCGTGGCACTTGAAGCAGTTGTCGGAAAGGATCGGCCGCACATCGCGGTTGAAATCGATCTTGTCCGGCAACACCGCTTCCTCCGCTGCGGAGAAGCGCGCGGTCGCGAGTAGTGATACCAGGATGAGGAAGGAGCGGGGGACGTTCACGAGCGGCGGAAGTTATCGCATCCCGACTGAGCGCGACACCCCATCCCGCTTACGGTTTGGCGTAAGGCCTACACTCGACTTTCCGGCATGCGTGCGGCACGCTCCCCCAGTCATGACCATCACCGACGCGACGCCCTCCGGCGAATGGCTGCACAGCTTCACGCTCGATTCGCTGAACGAGCGCATGACGGTGCGCGAAATCCTCCGCGCCCGCATCTGGCAGGAAGTGGGCGATCACAATCAGAAAACCGGCGCGGTCTTCCGCGGCCTCGTCGAACCGACCGGCGCCGAGCGCGTGCTCAACGGCGCGAAGCTGCGCACCCCGCGCACGATCGAATGGGAAGCGCAATTCCGCCGCGCCTGCGAAGCGTTTGAGTCGAACGGGTTTTTCATGCTCATCGGAGAGCGCCAGGCGGAGTCGCTCGAAGAATCGTTCGACATCGGTGTGGAGACCGAGGTGCAGTTCGTGAAACTCACGCCGCTGGTGGGAGGGTGATGGGATGTGGGAGAAGTTGAAGGCGATGATTGGCTCCGCCGCGGATATTCTGGCTCCCGCTGCTCCACCAAACATCGAGGCCCAGGAGGCCGAGCGCCTAGTTAACGAATTCCGCCTTCTGCACGGCAGCGCAGATTACCGTGCGTTTCAGTCGTTCAAGCCAACGCAGGACAACGCCGGCCAGCACACCATGGCCGCGCCGCCCGGCGTGCAGGTTTGGGTGACGATCCTCGTTTTTGCGGAACGAGCTCGCGCGGCGTGGGATTGGAGTTGCCTGGACAGCATTCAGGACAAGCTCGTGCAGGGACTGTTGCGGAAAAACCTTCCGTTCAGCAGCGACGACCTCGACCGCTTGTTGGTGGCCTTGACGGCGGCAAAGAAAGGCAGCGTTCCCAAACCGATGAGTGGAGTGCTGACGAGGTGCGCAGCGATGAAGGAATCCGGCCAATTGAGTGCGCGCACGCGCGACCGATTGCAGGCGCTCGGTGCCAGGCTCCACGGAGGCGCGGTCGATCATGCCGAACTTCGAAAAGCTTGCGCCTGGATCGCGGACATCGCGGCCAGCGGACCGCCGCCGTCGGAAGTGCCGCTCGATCGCGCCGACGCGTGGGCGGCCTTGGCCGAGGACGATTTGGCTGGCCTGCTGGAGGTGGAACGCGCCCGGTGGCGTTCCCTTTTGGCCCATGCGCGCAGCTCCGCGGCCAGCCAGCCGACGAAGCAGTGGATCCGCGCAGCGGCCTCGCTGATCGAAGAGATCGGTGCCGAGCCCTACCTCGCGACGGTCGGACGCTGGTTCCGGGAGGTCAGGCCGTTGATCCGGGAAGCGCGCGCGGCAAACCCTCTGTCGCTCCTGCTCCTGCGCGAGGCCAACAGCGATGTCCTGAAAGGGCTCGTCTGGGGTTGCGCCGCGAGCGGGGGCCGTGACGCCGCGGGCATCGTGGCCGACTTGGCGGCGGTCTGTTACCGCAAGATTCCCGGCCGCGGCCCCGTCTCTCCCAAAATCGGCAATGCCTGCCTCGTCGCCCTCGAAAAAATGGGTGACCCGAATGCCGTGGCGCACCTCTCCCGACTGCGCAACAAAATCAAATACGTCGTGGCGCAACGCCTCGTCCAACGTGCGCTCGAAACCGCCGCCGCGCGCGCCGGCCTGACGGTCGCCGAACTTGAAGAAGTATCCCTACCGACCTTCGGCCTGCACGCCGACCACGGCCTCGACGAATCGCTCGCGTCTTTCACCGCCGAGATTCGCATCACGCCCAGGGCGGAGCTGAAGACCACCTGGAGAAGCGCTGAAGGCATGACCCAGAAATCCGTCCCCGCGGAAGTGAAAAACGGTGCCGCCGATGAGTGGAAAGACCTCAAGCAAACGCTTGGTGAGATCGGCAAGCTTCTGGAGGCACAGCGCCACCGGATCGAGCGGCTTTTTCGCATCGAACGCACCTGGCATTTTCCCGACTGGAAGGAACGCTATCTCGACCACCCGCTGGTAGCTCCTTTCGCGCGGCGGCTCATCTGGCGATTCGTATGCCCCAACGCCGATCCCGTGCTCGGCATCTGGCGCGCAGGACGTTTGATCGACGCCAGCGACAGACCACTGCCCAAATTCACCGCGGACCCCGTCGTGGCTCTATGGCATCCGATCACGAGCGATGTCGCGACCGTTCGAGCCTGGCGGGAGTGGCTTTTGGCCCGGCAAGTCACCCAACCGACCAAGCAGGCGCATCGCGAAATCTACCTGCTCACCGACGCCGAGCGGGCGACCGGTGTGTATTCAAATCGGTTTGCCGCACAGATCCTCCGCCAGCACCAATTTGTCGCACTCGCTCAGGAGCGCGGTTGGAAATATCGACTGCAAGGTGCCTTCGACTCGGCCAACCGGCCCGAGCTGATTCTGCCGGAGTGGAACCTGCGCGCGGAGTTTTGGGTCGAACTCATGGGCGACGACCGGTTTTCTTCCTCGGGTGTCAATCTTCACGTCGCTACCGATCAGGTCCGAATCCTTCGCGATCGGGAAGATATGCCGCTCGCCGAGGTTCCGGCTCTGGCGTTCTCGGAAATCATGCGCGATGTGGACCTCTTCGTCAGCGTGTGCAGCGTGGGGAATGATCCGAACTGGAGCGATGGCGGCCCGAACGGGCGCTACGTCGGAGCCTGGGAAAGCTTCTCCTTCGGCGACCTCTCCGCCACCGCGCAGACCCGGCGCGACCTGCTCGATCGGCTGGTGCCGAAGCTCAAAATCGCGAGCCGCTGTTCGTTCGCGGACAAGTTCCTCGTCGTCCGCGGCGACCTGCGCACCTACAAAATCCACCTCGGCAGCGGCAATATCCTCATGGCACCGAACGACCAGTATCTCTGCATCGTCCCCGGCAGCAGTAGCAAGGCCGAGGACGGCAAAGTCTTCCTGCCGTTCGAGGGCGACCGCACGCTTTCTGTGATCCTGAGCAAAGCCTTTCTCCTCGCCGCCGACGCGAAGATCACCGACTCGAGCATCACCCGGCAGATTCGCCTCCAATAACCAAAAGCGTCGGCCTAATACGGTTTCTGGCCGCTGCGATTGCCGGCGGGGGCGTAGTTGGCCACGACTACTACCCCATTCCGGCCCGTGGCCATGCCGTAGCCGACTTCGGTCGAACCGCTCCAGACCATCTGCGTGTAGTGACCGACGGTGTTGAAGTTCTGCGGCGTGATCGGGCCGCCGTTGTAGGCATTCTTCTCCTCGAGCCAATGACGCGCGGCGTCGGCTGGCCCGTAACCCACGGAGCCGCCAAAGAGGTTTTCTCCGTAACCGCTGCCGGGCGGGCGATGTTTAAACTGCCCGCTGGCCGCGAGCTGATCGGCCCACTGCTGGGCGTAGCGGGCGAGTTCACTCGACCAGCGCAAGGGCGCCACGCCAACTCGAGCGCGGGCATCATTGTGGACGCGGAGAAATTCGTGCGCGGCGGCGGGAGCGGAGCCGCCGCCACTCGGCGGCGGCAAGTTCGACGACGTGTTGTCCACTGGCGGCACCGTGCCACTGTCGCGTTGAGGTCGGCGAACCGGTTCCACCTGCGCCACCGGTGGGACGTTGGTCTTGCGCACCTGCCCGAGGGCCAGCGACTGCTCGCGTTTGTTCGTCGCGGTGAAGGTCTGGATCACCCGCCCATTCACGCGGAATAACCACTGGTGCCCGCCATAGGTTTCGATGACCGCGGGATCTCCGCCCGGTTCGGTCGGCGCGAGCTCACCGTAGCTTTGCTGCGCGCCATTCGGGTTTAGCCAGACGAGTTCCACCGGGCGTCCGGTATAGTTCGTCAGCCGCACTTTGACCGCCTGGCCCTGCACGACGGGCGCGGCCTGCTGGCCCATGCGACGCTGCAGTTCCTGCTGCAACTGCTCTGCCACGCTCGGCTGCTTCTCCTCAGAGTCGGAAGATTTTTTCTTCTTCTTTTTGTCCTCACCGTGCGCGGGCAGGAGAATGGCGCCTGCCGCGATGATTAGGACGGGCACGCAGAGGAATCGCAGCTTCATGATTGAGTCAGGCTTTGGCTTGTTCGCGGATATTCACCCACACATGCACGTGCGGATCGCCGCGGAAATACCACACCATGTTCGGCCCTTCGAGCTGCCACACGTCCCAGACGCCGTCGTTGCCGATGTCCTGATTTTTGTAGAAAGCCATGTGCAGCTTATCGAAGCCCGCGGCCTCGATGTAGCGCAGCGCCTCGTCGGCATCCTGTTTCCGGAACGGCGCGAGCAGATCGGCCATAACCTTGCGCACGTGGCCGCGCTGATCGGCGGTGAGTTCGGTGAGCGGGATGCCGGGCAGGCCGTCGGCTTTGCCGCTCAGCTTCACCGTCTCGCTGCCCTGCTCGAGCCGGCCTTTGCTGCGCAGCGCGAGTTCGCGTTGTTTACCATCGAGCATCTGGAAGACCTCGTTCGCCCGCACCGCCTGATACCAATAGGCGTTGCCCGGATGATCCGGCTTCTCGTTGAAGCCCTGTGCGGCGTGTCCGTAGAAAATCGGCCCACCGAATGCCGCGCCTTCCGTGGAGTCGCCATCGCAGCGCCGGGTGCAATGCCGGCCGGTGAGCACGAATTCGAACTTGCCCGAGCCCGGATCGCCGAAGAGCGCGATCGAGGAATCGCCGAAGCCTTTTTTCCCGCTGTCGTGCTCGACCTGCTTGATCACCTTCTCCGCATATTCCGGCGAGTGCAGGCCGAGAAAAATCTCCTTCACCATCTGGTTCTGGTCGGGCGAAAGGAACTGGCCGATGTGCTGATCGGTAACGTGCCAGTTGGCATCCACCTCGGTGCGCAGCGGGTTGTCCCAGGCAAAGCAGAGCGCCTGGCGCTGCGCGTCGGTGAAGGACTTGAAGAGCGTGGTCACGAGCGTCTCGGATTTCGGCGCCGCGGATTCCGCCGCACGTCCGATGATCGGGAGACTGGCCAGTGCCGCCGAAACCGTGGCGGTGGTCTTGAGAAAATCGCGCCGGGAAAATCCGGCGCAATCCGGGCAGGGTGATGGGGAGTTTTTCATGTTAGGGAGGGTCTGTGCGAAAGCCTAGGACGCCGCTTTCACAAAGCAAGAGTCTCGTTGGCGCGTCGCCGCCTTTACTTCGGCTTGGAGTAGGGCACTTGCCGCGACCGATTTCCCCCGGGCGAATAGTTTGCGACGACGACTATCCCTTTCGGACCGCGCGCGACCCCGAAGCCGACATGCGTCGTTTCCTGCCAGATCATCTGCGTGTAATGGCCGATCAGCGTCAGTTCCTCCCGGGCGATGGGGCCGCCGCGATAGAGCACCCGCTCCTCCAGCCACTTGCGCGCGGCGTCGCCGGGCGAACGATCGTCCGACCCGCGATAGAGATTTTCCCCATAGCGCGCCTCGTCCCTGCCGCGGTGCTCGAAGTCGCCGCTGGACGCGAGATGTTTGGCCCACTTTTGTGCATACTTCGCGAGCTTCGACGACCAGCGCAGCGGCGCGATACCCAGCCGGGCTCGCTCCGCGTTATGCACGAGCAAAAATTCATGCGCGTTTTCGGGCACCTTCTTCAACTCCTTGGGCAACGGCCCGGACATTACCGGCGGAGCGACCAGGCTGGCGACGGGCGCTTGCTCGGGCACGACCAACCCGTTCGCCTCACGCATCTTCGACGCGGCCCCCCCCGGAACCGCCGCTGGCGGCCCGACCTGCACTTCCTGCACGGGCTGGTTGCTGGCCGCGATGAACTGCAGCACGCGGCCCGCAGACTTCAGCAGCCACAGGTGCCCGCCGAAGGTATCGATCATCGCCGGCGCGCCGCCCAGCTCGGTAGGCGGCAGGACCCCGCGGTTCTCGTGCTTGCCGCTGGGGCTCATCCACACGAGTTCCACGCCCTGCCCGGTGAAGTTGGAGATGCGCAGCTTCACCGGCGGTCCGGTAAACACCGGCGCCGCAGGCTGCGCAACGTGCTGCACCATCGGCAGCGTGCCTTTTCTCACTCCCTGCGCCGCCATCTCCGGCACCAGACCGCTCGCGAAAGCCGCGACCACGATGAGGAAAGCGACCGCGCGAATGTTGCGCCGGGAGTCAGCGGGGCGATGGAGTGGTGGGATCAAAGCGCCAACGTCGTTCACGAAATTTTCGCGACAGTAGTACGATGAACCGGCATTGCAAGGCCCCTCACGAACCGGTGCCCGGCTCGCTTCCATGATTGATCTTCGGGCGCCCACTCCGACACGCTCCCGCCATGAAAATGTTCCTCCTCCTGCTCTCCGCCATCGGCC
>JBBQYR010000139.1:0-11987 GCA_038208565.1 Chthoniobacterales bacterium | reverse complement strand
ATGAACTCATCACCGCCATCGACGATTACATCGCGGCCAACAACCATGCGCCCAAACCCTTCGTTTGGACTGCGACCTCCGAACTCATCCTTGAGCGGGTCGGAAAGCTTTGCCAGCGAACTAATCGCTCACCACACTAGCGTCTTGCAACAGCCGCCGCCCAACTCTATCTACTGCCCATGCCCCTCGATTTTTCCGGCCAACGCGTCCTCATCTTCGTGGTGGCCTACAACGCCGAGAAGACCATCGATAGCGTGCTCGACCGCATCCCGGTCGAGCTGCGCACCAAGGATGTCGAGGTCCTGATCATCGATGACAGTTCGAAGGACGCGACCTTTCACACCGGGCTGAAACGCGAGGATCAGACGAGCGATTTCAAGATCACGATCCTGCGCACGCCGGTCAATCAAGGCTACGGCGGCAATCAAAAGCTCGGCTACCGCTACGCGATCGACAATGGCTTCGATGTCGTGGCGCTGATCCACGGCGATGGCCAATATGCGCCGGAGAAGTTGCCCGAGTTGCTCGTGCCATTTTTTAAGGGCGAGGCGGATGCGGTGTTCGGCTCGCGCATGATCCACAAGAACGACGCGCTGAAAGGTGGCATGCCGCTCTACAAGTGGATCGGTAATCAGGTCCTCACGAATTTCCAAAACGCGCTGCTCGGTTCGACGCTCAGCGAATTCCACAGCGGCTACCGGCTCTATTCCACGAAGGCGCTGGCGAAGATCCCGTTCGAGCGCAACTCGAACGACTTCCATTTCGACACCGACATCATCGTGCAACTGCACTTCGCCGGGATGCGCATCATCGAGATTCCGATCCCGACTTTCTACGGCGACGAGATCTGCCACGTGAATGGCGTGAAGTACGCGTGGGATATTTTTCGCACGATGCTCCGCGCGAAATGCCACGAGAAGAACCTGCTCTACGATCGCAAGTTCGACGTCGGGCAGGTGGAGCTGACCTACGATCTCAAGATGGGTTTTGCGTCGTCGCACACCTTTGCCATCGAGGCCGTGAAGCCCGGCGCGAAGGTGCTCGATATTGGCTGCGGGCAAGGCTACGTCGCCAAAGAACTGGCCGCGAAAGCGGCGGAAGTCACCGGTATCGACCAGTACGTCCCCGCCGAGTCGCCCGCGCCAAATGTGCAACTCAGGCGCTGGGACCTCGACATGCAGCAGTTCCCCGTGGAGGTCTCGCAGTACGAGCAGATCTTCATGCTCGATGTCATCGAACACCTGCACGACCCCGAAGCATTCATGGAAACGCTGCGCGAAGCCACGGGCCGCAAACGCCCGGAGATCGTGCTGACCACGGCAAACATCGGCTTCTTCATCACTCGCTTCATGCTCCTGCTCGGGCACTTCAACTACGGGCGCAAAGGCATTCTCGATCGCACGCACACGCGGCTCTTCACGTTTAATTCGCTCAAGGAACTCTTCGACCAGACGGGCTACCAAGTCCTCGAAGTCCGCGGTATCCCCGCGCCTTTCCCGAAAGCACTCGGCGACAATGCGCTCGGGCAATTGCTCGTGAAGCTCAACCAGCTCTTCATCAAGATTAGCAAGGGACTCTTCAGCTATCAGATCTTCCTCCGCGCCCAAGCGCTGCCGACGGTGCCGGCGCTACTCAGCGAGACGATCGAGCGCAGCGACGAGATGAAGAAAACGGCGGCGAGCGCCGTGGCTTGACGAGCTACTTCAGCATCTTCACCGCGTGCATCAGTCCGCCGGTGACGAGTTCGTAGAGCCCGGTCTGGACGAAATAAATCTGGTATTGCCGCAGGTCGTAGGCGCAGAGCGCGGCGATGGCGACGCTGGCCACGAGCGCCTGCCGCGCGCCGAAACGCGTTGCAATCGCACCGACCTGCGCGGCCGCGAGCGCACGCAGTGGTAGATCCCAGATCGAGGCGTAACGTAGGTTCATGCCGTAGCGCACGTTGCACATGATGAGGTAGCTGAAGCCGACAAACGTCACGAGGAAGACGAATGCGCGATTGCCGCGGACCTGCGTGAACACTCCGCCGATCGCGAGGATCAGCACCAGCGGACTGATCAGCAGCAAATCCACGAGGTAGCGATACCACGGCCCGTCGCCGGTCTTGATCGCGTAGGTCAGGTTCTGCGCCTTGCCGACGAGCAGTTGATAGATCTCCACAAATGGCGTGACGCCGCCGGAAAGTGAAACGAGTACGGCTACACCGAACGCCGGCCCGAGCAGCATGGCGATAAGCAGCTTCGGCGACACGAGGCCGAACTTCGCCCAGCGATTCGCCGCCACGAGCCCGACGAGCGCGAGATAGACGAAGAACGAATTCTCCTTCGTCGTGACCATGATCGCGAGCGCGGTCGCGAAAGCGAGGAGCAGCCCGCGCTGATTCGGTCGCTGGAGATTCTCCCAGAGCAGCCAAAGGCTCAGCACCGCCCAAAACGTGAATACGCCATCGATCAGCGCGTGCTGGCCGAGGTGGATCATGAGCGGAGAAAACGCCAGCAGCGCCAGCGTGCCGGGCAGGGCCTTCAATCCCAGCATCCGCCACGTCGCGATCCCGCCCACGATCAACCCGAGACACGAAAACAGACACGCCACACGATGCAGCGAGAGCAGCGCCGGATCGCGCGTGGTAAAATCCGGCGACTGCTGAGGCACTGGAGGGGCGTCGCCAAACTCGGCGCGTTTCCACAGCCACGCCGCGTAGATGTAGAAGAAGCGCGTCGGCGGGAGCTCGCACATCGCGTCCGGGGATTTCTGCGAGAGGCGAAAAAAATCGACGAGGTCCGGGTAGAGTTCGAGGCCGCGGCCTTCGAGTTTGATCTCATACGGCACCGAGGAGCGCATATCCTGCGTGGCGACTTTTACCACCTGCGTGCCGCCGTCGAGCAGGATGACGTAACGGCGGTAGAGCACCTCGTCGAATCCCGTGCCCGTGAACCCCGCGGACGGCAGAATCCGCACCGCCAGTCCGAGCGCGAGGATCAGGAGCGACAGCCACCAAAGTCCGGCTGAGCCTTTCTCGGACGCAGCGGGAGTCGTTTCCGGCCGGGCATCGTCGGGCGTGGGAACTTGCGCGAGTTTCATCGGGTTCGTTTCAATCATGGGCAGGCACTCTTTAGCAAGCGGTGCGCCCAGTTGGGGCGGCGGTTCACTTTCTTGTTTCCACTTGGCATCCGCCCCGCTACCGGGTGGCGCGTTGCTTTCGTTCCTGTGAAAAATTTCACCCGCCTGTTTTTGCCCAGCTTCCTGTTGGCGGTGGTGATTGTTCTCCTGATCCATTTTGAGCCCTTCTCGGCTCCCAATGCGGCCCGCGACGGATTTCTGGTGGAACTGCGGGTCAGCTCCGCGAAGGCATCCGCAGCGCGGCTCTTTTTTGACCGCGGCCAGGGATTTCGCCTGCTCGACTCCAAGGTGGTGCCGATCGCCTCCGCCCAGGATCAGACGGTGCGTTTTGTAGTGCCTCCCGGCTGGTATCAGGCGATGCGGCTGGAGGTCGGGCCGGGAACCGACGGGCTGACCCTAGCGGCCGCGCGGATCGTCGACCTTGCGGGGCAAGAGCGGTCCCTCATGTCCCCGCTGCAGTTCCAGGCGCAACTCGCGACTGATCGCGTCGAACAGCAGGCAGAAACGCTGCGAATCGCCGGCGGAGCGACCGTCATCTTCCAGCCGCCCCTCGTCCTCGCGCCCCCGATTGCCTGGAGCGAAAGCCTTCTCCAGTTGATCCTCATTGCCGCCCTGAGCGTGCTCGTTCTGTGGAGGATGGAGGCACGACTCGACGAATTTTTCCTGCGAGCCCGGCGGCTGGCGGATGGGATGCAGGCGCGCCCGATTCTCACGATCTTCCTCGCCGCGGCGGGCGCGGTGATCGTGGCTTGTCATCCGGTGATTTTTCTCGGGAAAAGCTACGTTTCGCCGAACAATCGCGCGCCCACGCTTTCCGGGGAGTTCGACGCCGGCCCGATCGAAGACCCGAAAGGATCGGATACCGGTGCCGTGATGTGGGCGCACCTGCCGTATTCCGTCGTCCAGCACCGAGCCATTTTTCAAGACCATGAGTGGCCGTTGTGGAATCGGTTCAACACTTGCGGTGCGCCCCTGCTCGGCCAGGGCCAATCCATGCTAGGCGATCCTCTGCACTGGCTGGCGATCGCGGCCGCCGGGGCACCGTGGGCGTGGGATGCAAAATTTGTCCTCTCCCGCCTTCTCTTTGCTTTTGGGGTGGGGCTGTTGGTTCGGGCGGCCACGGGGCGCGTCGCCGTAGCGGCACTCCTGGGCGCTTCCGCAGCCTTCATCGGATTCTTTGCCTATCGGCTGAATCATCCCGCGTGTTTCAGCCTCGGCTATGCGCCGTGGATCCTCCTCGCCTGGTGGCAAATCGCCCGCGCCCCCGGTTGGCGGGCGGGAGTGACCGGCGCCGCTCTGCTCCTCGCCGCGAACTGGTGCGAACTGAACAGCGGCACGGCAAAGGAAGCCGCGATGCTCCTGATCGGGTTAAACGCCACGGGTTTTTTGGTCGTGGCCTTTCTTAACCGCGCCGCGGGTGAGCGCGCGCGCAAGCTCGTCCTCGGCACGGTCAGTGGCCTCATCTTCGTACTCCTCAGCGCACCCTGCTGGCTCGTGTTCTTGGATGCGCTCTCGCGCGCTTACACGTTTTACGGCAAACCGGTGACCTACCAGATTTCGCCGGCGTTGCTCCTCGGATTCTTCGACGATCTGTTCTATCGGCAGACCGCGCCGAGTGAATTGCACAGCAACCCGGCGGCCAATTTCTTCGTGCTCCTCGGGGTCCTGTGGGCGATCGCGGCTGCATCGCGGTTGCGCGGCGAGGGCGGTTATCGCGCGCTCCTTCTCGGCGCACTGCCGCCGTTTGCCCTGGCCTTCGGTCTCGTGCCGGCTTCGTTGATCGAGCGCCTGCCTTTCCTGCGCAATATCTCGCACATCGACAATACCTTCTCCTGCGTCCTGATCGTCCTCATGTTCCCGCTCGCCGGTTTCGGTTTGCGGGCCTGCTTTGACGAAACGGCGGAGGCAAAGTGGCGGCGTGAATGGCGGTTGGTGCTGATGTTGGTCGCGGTCCTTGCGGCGCTTTTCTTTGGTCACACGCAGGCGCATGCCCGGGTGGCCGCGGGTTCCGCCCAGTTGGGCGAGTTCCCTGCGAAGAGCGTCTTTTTCTGTGGCTACGCAGCGGCGCTCTTTGTGGCGCTGGGCCTGTTGCCATGGGCGCTGCGGTCGCTGAGTGGGCGACCGACGATTGGCCCGTGCCTGGTCGCAGCGCTCGCCCTCGCGGCGCTTCATTTCCGGCATGGCATGTATGGAGAAACGAAATTTGATGCCTACGTCGTCAACCCGCAGGAGCGGATCGACCTCTTGGAAACGACGTCCGCGATCGCTGCCCTGCGGCGCGCCCAGACGGAACCGGGCCGCGTGCTGGGGATCCGCGGGGTCCTCGCGCCTGGCTTTAATGCTGCGCTCGGCCTGGAAACGCCAGCCAGTGCCGATGCGCTTATCAGCCCCTACTGGCGGGAGATCGTCGAGGCGGCCGGCGTCCCGCTCGTGTGGGGCTGGCGCGTCGCGGTGGCCAAGGAAAATCTGCCCGCGCAGCAGCCGCTCTTCGATCTGATGAACGTGCGCCACTATCTGGCCGTGCCTGGCGAACCACCGCCGACGCCGTCCAGTCTGCGCTCTCTCGGGGCGGCGGACCTCGAGGTGTTGACCAGTCCGACGGCTTGGCCGCGGGCCTTCTTCACCGACAGCGTGCAGCGCTATGGCACGGTGCAGGACTTCATCCAGCGAGTCCGGAATGGTGACGGTCGGCCTTTCGCGTCCGTGGTGGAGGGTGAAAGTGCCGCGCCTGTGCTGGCCGCGGAGTTGTCCGCTCGGCAGATTGTTTCGGCCACGGATTACCGGCTGACGAACAATTCGACGGAGTTCACGGTGGACGCACCTGGCGCGGGAGTGGTGGTGCTCAGCGAAGCCTATGAGGCTGGTTGCTTCCGCGTGCTGGTCAATGGCCGATCCACCCCGTCCTTCCGAGCGAACCATCTCTTCCAAGCCGTGGCGCTGTCCACAGCGGGCCGCTACGTCATCCGTTTCAGCTACGAACCGGCGGGGTGGTCGACCTCACTTTGGTTGGCTGGGTTGGGAGGCGGCTTGCTGCTGGGCGGGCTGGCCGGGCTGCTCTGGACCTCGCCGAAGAGAATGCCGCCTAACATGCGCAGTGGCACATGAGCGGCTATGGATAGCGGCGTGTCCGAACCCCTGTCTCCACACTCGATGGCTGCCGATGCAGTAGCCGCGCCTGTTCCCGCCCGCGACTGGTGGACCAGCGGTTACTTGCTGCTCTTTGCATCCGCCTTTCTCAGCGTTCTTTGGCAGCTCCTGGAGTACGCCGACGCCAGCTACCTTTGGACCGACGAAATTTTCGCCTGGTGGGTCGCGGTCCACCCCTCATGGTCGGGCCTCTGGACGGCGATGTATCGCGGAAGCGATGGGATGTTTCCCAGCTTTTACGTGTGGTCATGGTTTTGGGTGCGCGCCTTCGGCACGTCTGAGATCATGCTCCGACTGCCCGGTATCCTCTTTGCCTGTGGAGGAATGGCCCTGATTTTCGCGACGATCCGCCGCTCCTGGGGCTGGAGCGCCGCCTGCGCGAGCGTGGCCTGTGTGGTTTTGGGGAATCGGATTTTCCTGACGCAGGCGTGGCAGTTTCGCGCTTACGGTATGCTGCTCGGACTCACCGCGGCGGCCGTCTACATCCTCGCCGAACTGCCCGCGGACGGTCGGAAGCGCCGCGTGCTTCTCGGAGCGAATGCGGTGACCCAACTGCTGCTGGCGTTATGCCATCCATTCGGCCTGCTCTACTGTGCGGCCTTGGGTGGCGCGCGGATGATCGCCAGCGCGACCCAGCCGGGAAAGCGCTGGGATCAAGCCCTCGCGTGGTCATTTCTGCCCTCCGTGATCGGGGTGCTCGCGTGGCTCCCCGGAATGCGGGAACTCGCCCGGATGAACCAGCCGCGCGGCTGGATTCCGGAGCTCATGCTCAATGATCTGGCCCGCCTCTCGCTCCCGCAACTCGATCCGATCTGGGGCTGGCTGGCGCCGTTGTTCGGTGGGGTGTTACTCTTGGCCGGCGCCGCGCTGGCTCCGCGACCGGTGGTGCGCGAGCAAGTCCCCGCATCCCGGGAACGAACGCTGATCCTGCTCGCCGGCGCGATCCTGGTCGTGACGCCGCTGGCGTGGGTGGCCTCGCAGTTCGCCGAACCGTTGCTCCTCGTTCGCTACGTGGTGCCGACCACCTGGACATGGGCGATCTTCGGGGCCGTCGTGTGGTCGTTTCTCGCCCGCAGGACTCGGCCCGCCGCCGAATTCCTCGCGACGGTCGGCGCTGTGGGCGTCGCTGTTTTTGCGCTCTGGCGGTTTGACTTCCCGCTGGCCAGCGATCGTGAACGAGGAGTGCTCCCACTCCGGCAAACGCTTGAGGCGAGATTTGCCTGCGACACCGGAGGACTCGATCGCATCGTAATGCCGGAACCATGGCCAATCTATCTGGAAAGCCTGCACGCTTTCCTGCCGCGCCAGCATTACAATCTTCGGAAACGAGACTATCGGCTTCTGCTGAACGAGAAACTCGCGCTGGCGGGGGGGGATGTGCAGGGAGCGAGTATTGATACCAAGTTGAGCCTGAAGCTCGTGGCCAATGGCCTGCCGAAAAATTCCGTGCGCGATGTGAGTGAAGGCGCTGCGCTTGTGGCCGGTCTCGCCGGCTTTTATTTGGTCGATCAGCCGGAGCGCCGGGCTTCGGATCAATTCCAGCAAGAGCTGATCGAGCAAGGCTGGAAACGCGAACTGGCCGGAAAAGAGCTGCCCCACACGGTTGCCGGATCGGCGGTCGTCTGGCGGTTCACACCGCCTTAATAAAGACGCTGGCGCGAAAACCAGCGGGCGAGTCTGGGATGGCGGTTGGCATTGCGAGACCATAAACTCCGCCGCTCATGGTTTTTCATCCGCCCTCCCACGTCTTCATCTCCGGCGGCGCCGGGTTTATCGGCAGCCATCTCGTGCGCCATTTGCTCGGACTCCCGTCGGTGCGGCGCGTGGTCGTCTTCGACAACTTCAGCTCGGGTCAGGAAAGCTACCTCGCGGGTCTGCGCGACGATCCGCGCCTCACCGTCGCGCGCGGTGATCTCAAGGAATTGCCCGCCGTCACCGCGGCGATGGAAGGTTGTGACACGGTCTTTCATCTCGCGGCCAATCCCGACATCGCCAAAGCGGTCACGCAGCCCGACATCGATTTCTGGGAAGGCACCTACCTGGCGCAGAACGTCCTCGAGGCCATGCGCGTGAACGGCGTCCGGTGCATCCTCTACACCTCCGGCAGCGGCGTGTATGGCGAAAACGCCGTGGTCGCCTTCCCCGAGAGCTACGGCCCGTGCCTGCCGATCTCGACCTACGGGGCCAGCAAACTGGCCTGCGAGGCACTCATCTCCGCTTATTGCCATATGTTCGACATGGAGGGACGCGCCTTTCGCTTCGCCAACGTCGTCGGCCCGCGGCAAACGCATGGTGTCGGATATGATTTTGTGCGGCGTCTGAAGGCGGACCCCACGCGGCTGCGCATCCTCGGCGACGGTTCGCAGAGCAAAAGCTACATCCACGTCGACGACGTGCTCGCGGCGATTTTCACCGCGGCGGAAAAATGTCCGGCGCGCTTCGATGTCTTTAATGTCGCGACCGACGACTACATCACCGTGCGCGAAATCGCCGACATCGCCGTGGAGGTCAGTAACCTCGCACCGGGCAGCGTGCAATACGACTACACGGGCGGCGATCGTGGGTGGAAAGGTGACGTGCCGGTCGTTCGATTCGATGTGTCGAAGATCAAGTCATTCGGCTGGCGCGCGGGCCGCACTTCGGCGGAAGCCGTGCGCGATTCCGTCGCTGCCATGCGCGTGGAGATTGCCAAGGCCTGACCTTCGCCCCATTCTCCGCGCACCGTTTTTCCCGTGACTCCGATCGTCGAAGCCCCCCTCCACCTGCTGCCCGAGGGCTCGACCTCCGGTCCAGTCGAGCTTTCCATCGTCATCCCGGCGCTGAATGAAGAAGTGACGATTGGCGAATTTGTCGCCTGGTGCCGCGAGGGGCTCGAAAAGGCGGGAGTGCGCGGGCAGATTCTGATCATCGACAGCTCCACGGACCGCACGCCAGAAATTGCTCTCGCCGGTGGTGCGGAAGTATTGCGTGTGCCCAAGCGCGGTCTCGGGCGCGCCTACATCGATGCCATTCCCTTCATCCGCGGCGAATGGATCGTCATGGGCGACGCCGACCTCACCTACGATTTCCGCGAGCTCGTGCCTTTCGTGGAGAAATTCCGCGGCGGTTTCGAGTTCGTCATGGGCAGTCGCTTCCGCGGTTCCATCGAGCAGGGTGCGATGCCTCCGCTGCATCAGTACTTCGGCACGCCTCTGACGACGTGGATCCTGAACACGCTCTACCGCAGCCAGTTCTCCGACATCCACTGCGGCATGCGGGGCCTCACGCGGGCTGCGCTCCAGCGGATCGACCTACAATCGCAATCATGGGAATACGCGAGCGAGATGGTGCTGAAGGCGGCGCGGCTAGATCTCCGAATCGCCGAGGTGCCGGTGAAATTTTACAAGGATCGCGATGGCCGCATGAGCCATCATCGCCGCGCCGGCTGGCTTTCCCCGTGGATCGCCGGGTGGATCAATCTCAAGGTGATGCTCGTCTATTCGCCGGACTCCTTTCTGCTCAAACCTGGCCTGGTCCTGCTGTTCGTCGGCCTCGGGCTCACGCTGCTGCTGGTCGGCGGGCCGGTGCAAGTCGGCGGTGTGGTTCTGAATCTCTACTGGATGCTCCTCGGGCTAACCTGCGCTACACTGGGCTATAGCTGCGTGCAGATCGGCGTGCTCGCCCGCATCCTGCACCGCCTGCGGCCTGGCACGGCGCGCCGCATTCAGGCGGCGCTGACCTATGATCGGGGGATGCTGCTCGCCGGGGCGTCCACGCTGCTCGGCCTCATCCTCGGCGGGGCACTGTTAGTCAACTACGTGGCCGGTGGCTGGAAACTCGCAGCGATCTCGCATCCCGCCATCCTCGGCCTGCTGCTCATCATTCTCGGCTTCCAGACTTTCTGTTTCACGCTGCTCATCGAGATGACGCAGCGGCTTGCGGCGACGCGCCAGTCATGAGCACCGAGCGCGCCCACGAAGCTTTCGGCCAACATGGTCTGACGTGGGTCGACCGTTTCGGCGTCTGGCTTTCGCAAGGGGCGATCCGTCGGCATCTGCCCGCGGGCGGCAATCTCGAAATCATCGAGCTCGGCTGCGGCTATCGCGCCCGCTTGCTCGTCGGGCTGCGTGATCGAATCAAGCGTGGCGTGGGCGTGGATTTCCAGGTTGAGCCGGCGTTGCACGCACTTGATGCGTTCACTTTCCACGAGGGGCCGATCGAAGAGACGCTGCCCAAGCTGGCCGGCGAGACCTTCGATGTGGTCATGCTCATCTCCGTGCTCGAGCATCTCGCGCAGCCGCAGGCGGCGCTCGAGTCCGCGCGCGCGCTGCTCAAGCCCGGGGGCGTCCTGCTGATCAATGTCCCGACGTGGCGCGGGAAGTTTTTCCTCGAGTTCTCCGCCTTCCGGCTCGGGCTCAGCCCCAGGACCGAGATGGACGACCACAAGATGTATTACGACAAACGGGACCTCTGGCCCCTGCTCGTGCGGGCGGGCTTCCGGCCCAGCGAGATCCATCTTCGCTATCACAAATTCGGCCTCAATCTCTTCGCCGCCGCACACCGCGAACATGCCTAACACCACTGCCAAACACGACGACTGGGACGCGCATTGGGACCAATATGCCGCCGCCGCCAGCCAGAATCCCGCGCAGCAGATGCGGCACGACATCGTCACTCGACTGCTGTGCGCGAGCCGCATCGGTGGCGCGAAGATTTTCGACATCGGCAGCGGCCAGGGCGACCTCGTGCGCAAACTCGATCCATTGCTCCCGGACGCGCAATTCCTCGGCGCCGAGCTGAGTGCGAGCGGAGTCGAGATTTCGCAGCGCAAGGTTCCGCGGGCGACCTTTATGGTCGCCGATCTTTTTCACCCCCCCGCGGCGCTGCAGGAATATCGCGTCTGGGCGACCCACGCCGTGTGCTCGGAGGTGCTCGAGCACGTCGATGACCCTGTCGCTTTTCTCCGGCAGGCTCAGCCGTATCTCGCGCCCGGGGCGGAGCTCATCGTCACCGTGCCCGGCGGCCCCATGTCGGCCTTCGATCGCGTGATCGGGCACCGCCAGCATTTCACCCGGGCATCGATCGGAAAAGTGCTGGAGCAGGCTGGTTTTGAGGTGCGGCAGACCTGCTTGGCCGGATTTCCTTTCTTCAATCTCTACCGTCTCACCGTCATCGCTCGTGGCGAAAAACTCGCGGACGATGTGCGCTCCGGGCAGGCAGGTTCCGCGTCAAAAATCGCGGGCTTCAGCATGGCAATTTTCCGCGGGCTGTTCCGCCTCAATCTCCTCGACTCGCCTTTCGGCTGGCAGATCGTGGCCGTCGCCCGCAAACCCAAGTCATGATCATCACGCGTTCTCCTTTGCGCATCTCGCTCGGTGGTGGCGGCACCGATCTTCCGTCCTATTACGAGGAGCACGGCGGCTTCCTTATCGCGGCGGCGATCGACCGCTACGTCTACATCAATGTGCATCAGCGGTTCGAGGAGGGTTACGTGCTGAAGTACTCGAAGCTGGAAGAGGCGCAGACGATCGAGGAACTCCACCACCCGATCATCCGCGAAGCGCTCAAGCTCGTCGGGGTGACGCAACGCAATCTGGAGATCGCCTCGATGGCGGACATTCCTGCGGGAACGGGTCTCGGCTCGTCGGGCAGTTTCACCACCGCGCTTCTCAAGGCGCTGCACACCCTGCGCAAAAACATCGTGCGCCCGGCGGAGATCGCGGCGCAGGCTTGTGAGATCG
>JBBQYR010000138.1:0-12039 GCA_038208565.1 Chthoniobacterales bacterium | reverse complement strand
GGGAGATTGGGGCATCCGCGAATCCGCCGCAACTCATTCGCGCGCTTCGGCGAAGGATGCGCGCCGTCCACCAATCCTACGGCGTCGGCGTGACGTTCAGCCCTTTGCGCCCAAAGCCGCCCATCTGCTTGTCGAAACATTCCGGGCAGATGCCGTGGCTGAAATTGCTGCCCGTGTGCGCATGGATGTAGGTCTCGACCTGATCCCAGTAGTTCGTGTCGTCGCGCACCCGCTTGCAATACATGCAGATCGGAATGAGCTCCTTGAGCTGCCGGATCTGCGTCGTGAATTCGAGAATGCGCTCCGCCACCCGCAGCCGCATCAGGATCGCCTCACGGTCGAGCGGCTTGGAAAGAAAGTCGTCGATCCCGGCGTCCATCGCCTTGCGGAGATTGTCGCGGCCCGTGTTGATCGCGGTCAACAGGATGAAATAGGTGTAGTCCGTCTTCGGGCGCTCGCGGACTTTCTGGCAAAGCTCCAGACCATCGAGCCCGGGCATCATCCAGTCGCTCACGATCACGCGCACCGGGTCGCGATCAAACAGCTCCCAGGCCTCGGTGCCATTGCCGGCCGCCACCACTTCATGTCCGTAGTGCTGCAGCGTGAACTGCAGGATCTTCACGGACACCGGATCATCTTCAGCAATGAGAATTTTCATGTGGCAAAAACGGGCTTCTCGTGTTCGAGGGCGATGCGGACAAGTTCGAACTCATTTTCGATTTGCTCAATCAACTTCGGCGCCTCTTCCAGCACCCCATCATGCGCCGCCTGCTCCAGTAGCTCGCAGACGCGGCGCATCCGCTCCGCGCCGAAATTGCTGCAACTACCCTTCAAGGTATGCGCCGCGCGCTGCACCGTGGGGCTCATCTGGTCGGCCAGCGCGGTCCGAGCTTCCTCGATGACTCGCGGCGTATTCTCGATGAAGACGTCGATCAATTTCCCGAGGATGCTCTCCTCGCCTTCGATATCCATCTCGCGAAAACCCGCGATGACCTTTGGGTCGATGGTTCCGGCGGTGCCCTCGCTGGCCGATTCCCGCTCCACGGCGCGCAGACCCGTGAAACGATTGATCGCCGCCCGCAGCGTCTCCGGCTTCACCGGCTTGCTCACGTAGTCATCCATCCCGACGTTGATGCACTTCTCCCGGTCGCCCTCGAGCGAGTTGGCCGTCATCGCGACGATCCAAGTGTGACGTAGATCGCCCTCGATCGCGCGCAAATCGCGCGTCGCTTCGTAACCGTCGAGCTCCGGCATCTGGCAATCCATGAAGACGAGATCGTAGTTGTTCCTGGCCAGGGCCTCGAGGGCGAGGCGCCCGTTCTCCACCACGTCGGCGATGTAGCCGAGTTTTTGGAGCTGAAAGAGCGCGACCTTTTGGTTCACAGGGTTGTCCTCCGCGATGAGGATGCGCAGGTCCGCCGGAGGCTGCGCCGCGTCCTCCGCCGAGGGAGTTCTCAATGCGACCAGACCGGCCTTGATCTCCCGCGTCTCGAGGTCGCTCGACATCACCATGCTCAGGCAGTCGAAGAGCTGGGACTGCTTCACCGGCTTGGTCAGGTAGGCATCCACGCCCGTCTCGCGCAGCGCATCCGGATCTTCCTGCCGATCGACCGACGTGAGCATGACCAGCCGGGTATTGGAAAAGCGCGGGTCTTTCTTGATCTGACGCGCCAGATCCAGCCCGTCCATGCCCGGCATCTGCATATCGAGCACGGCAAGGTCGAAGTGCTTGCCGCGCGCCGCCTCGGACATCATCAGCGAAAGGGCTTCCGCCCCGCTCGCCGCCTGCTTTTCACGCATGCCCCACGCGCCGAACAGATGATGCAGGATCGCGCGGTTGGTCTCGTTGTCGTCCACCGTGAGCACGCGCACATTCTGCAACTTCGCCGGGCGCGGCGCCGCCATGCCACCACCCGCCTGCTTCTCATAGCGCGCCGTGAACCAGAACGTCGAGCCCTTGCCCGCTTCGCTCGTCACGCCGATTTCCCCGCCCATGAGTTGGACGAGCTGTTTGCAGATCGCGAGCCCCAGACCGGTGCCGCCAAACCGCCGCGTCGTCGATCCATCGGCCTGCACGAATGCCTGAAAGAGTCGCGCCTGCGCCTCCTCGCTGATCCCGATGCCGGTATCCGTGACCGAAAAGCGAATGGTCACATGCGAATCGTTGGATTCCTGGCAGTTCGCGCGAACCACCACTTCGCCCTTTTCGGTGAACTTCACGGCGTTGCCGATCAGGTTCGTGAGGACCTGCCGCAACCGCCCCGGATCACCGCGAAGGCCCGTGGGCACATCATTGTAGACGAGGGACGCAAGTTCGATGCCCTTGGTCGCGGCCCGCGCCGCGAGCAGATCGACCGACCCTTCGACGACGGTTCCGAGCTGAAAATCGATCTCCTCGAAAACCAGCATGCCGGCTTCGATTTTCGAGAAGTCGAGGATGTCGTTGATGATCGTGAGCAGGGCATCCGAACTGCCGGAAATCGTTTCGGCAAAGTCGCGCTGCTTCGGCGTCATCTCCGTGTCGAGGAGCAGCCCGGTCATGCCGATGATACCGTTCATCGGCGTCCGGATTTCATGGCTCATGTTCGCGAGGAATTCCGACTTGAGCCGCGCGGATTCGAGAGCGGCGTCGCGCGCCTTGCGGATCGCCTCCTCGGCTTCCCGCCGGGAGGTGACATCTTCCACCGTGCCCTCGTAGTAAAGCAGCTTGCCATCGACATCGCGCACCGCGCGCGCCCGCTCCGAGATCCAGATGATCGACCCATCGTGCCGGTAAATCTGCGACTCGAAATCCGTGACCGAGTCCTTTTCCTGCATGACCGCGGCAAACTCTGCACGGCGCCCCGGGCGCACGTAGAGTTGCTTGGCGATGTGCGTGAGTTTGCTCATCAGCTCATCCGGCGAACCGTAACTGTAGATCGCGGCCAGCGCCGGGTTCACGCTCATGTAGCTGCCCTCGGGCGTCGTCTGGAAAATGCCCTCGATCGCGTTCTCGAAAATGCTGCGGTATTTTTCCTCGGCGTCCCGGAGTTCATGCTCCTTGCGCTTGAGCGCGCTGATGTCCTGCAAAGTCGCGCGCATGCCGCAGACCACGCCATGCACATCGGTCATGAGCTTTTGCCGCATGAGCACCGGCACCTTGCGCCCATCTTTTCGGCGGAAGGTCAATTCGCGCGACTCTTGACTACCGTCGGCTCCGGCGAACTCTGCCGCGGACACACCGATGATGAAATCCAGGATCGACCGGCCGACCATCTCCTCGGGGGTGTAGCCGAGCATGTTGAGTTCGGTCGTATTGACGCGGGTGATGCGGCTTTGCAGATCGAGTTCGTGATAGGCCACCGGGGCGTCGTCGAAGAGGTCGCGAAAATGGCGCTCGCTCTCGAGCAGCGCGCGCTCCGCTTTCTTCTGCTCGCTCACATCGATCGCCACCCCGCCCAGCATCTTGCGACCGTCGGCGGAACCGATGCAGAACTTCATCACAAACCACTCGTAGCTCGCACCGTCCGGCGTGGTCACGAGTTCGATCAATTGCTCCGATTGTCCGCTGGCCAGAACCCGCCGATCCACCACGGTGATCGCATCGGCCGCATCGAGCGGCATCCAGTCGTAGTCGGTCTTGCCAAACATGTCCTCGAGCGTCACTTGGAATTTCTGCTCCATGACCTCATTCATATAGAGGATGTGGCCACCGTCGTCCTTGATGAAGGCCACGACGGGGCTGTTGTTCATGAACGCCTGGAAGCGCTCCTCGCTCTCGCGCAGCGCCGCCTCCGCGTATTTGCGCTCGGTCAGGTCGTGCCAGACCGCGAGTTGCACGCTGCGCCCGAGCAGTTCCACCATGGTCAGCGTGATCTCGACGGTGACTTCATCGCCAGTCTTCCGCCGCAGATTCCATTCGCAGCCATAGCGCCCGCGCTGCTTGATGATGGCCCGGATTTCCGCCGCGCGCTCCATGGAGTTCGCCCCGCCCGGCTGGCGCTCCGGCGAGAGCGATGACATCGGCACGGACAGCAGCGCCTCCTTGCTGTCGAAGCCGAGCATCCTCACTGCAGCCACGTTGCAGTCGATGATCTGATCCTTCACGAAAAGCAGATGCGCGTCGCTCGAGTGCTCGAAGATGATTCGGAATTTCTCCTCCGCAGCCTGGCGTTCGGTCACGTCCCGCGACACAGCCAGTAGCTTCTCCACCTCCCCAGAGCCGTCGTGAATCGCACTCACTACGACATCCCACTTCTTGGGCTCGCCGTGGAAGGTGAGGCACGATCCGAGGAAACGCCCGACACCCCCGGCCCGCGCCTGAGCGAGGGCCTGCTCGGCGAAATCCTTCGAATCATTCTGCCAGATCGCCCTCCAGTCGCAGCCCTTGATCTTCTCGAAATCGTCCACTTCCATGTGCCGCTGGCCTTCGGCGTTCATCGAGATCAGTTCACCATTCAGCCCGAGGACATTGATGCAATCGCCGCTGGCCTCGAGCACCCGGGACTTGAACTCCTCCACTTCCCGCAGCGCCGCCTCGGCATTGCGCCGCGCCTTCATATCCATCCGCGTCAGCAGATAGACCAGCGCCAGCATGCCCACCGTCGCGAGGCTGCCCACGAGCACGGTCACGAGGTTGCGTTTAGTGCTGAACCGCTCGGCCGACTCGTGTTGCTTCAGTGCGATCAACTGATCCCCCTCGATGTCGGCAACCATCCCGCGAATGCCGTCCATCGCCTCCTTGCCCTGCAGGGTAGCCATCAGCAGGCGAGCGGCCTCGTAGCCCTCCGCCTTTCGGGTAGCGATGACCTTCTCGAGGAAGCGCAGCTTCATCTCGATCTGCTTTTCCAGAATTGAAAGTCGTCCCTTCAGCGGTTCATCCGCCCGGGCTGCTGCGCGGAGGCTGCTCAGATCATCGCCGATCCGCTTCATCGCCTTGTGGAAAGGCTCGAGGAAAATCTCGTTCCCCGTGATCACAAACCCGCGCTCGCCTGTCTCCGCATCCGTGACCGTGGCAAGAATCTGCTTCAGGCTGCGCAGCACTTCCTGCGTCTCCACCACGCGGCGCCGGGTCTCGACCAGTTGCTGATTGTTGGCGTAGGTCAGAAAGCTGATCAGCACCAGCACCAGCAGGGCAAAGCCGAAGCCGGCGAAGATTCTTTTTTCGATGGAGGAATTCATCAGATGCAAATCTGCGAAGAAATCTTTAGCAGGACTTGCGCCCACGGCCCCCCAGAGAGCCGCCAGTACGTGAGAAACCCCGTTTTGCACGCGGCAAAACGGGGTTTCTCGGGCTGCGGGGGGGAAATTACTTCAGCTTGGACTTGAGATCCTTGCCAGCGGAGAATTTCACGCTCTTCGACGCTTTGATTTTGATCTTCTCACCCGTCTTCGGGTTGATGCCGATCCGCGCTTTGCGGCTGGCGACCTTGAAGGTGCCGAAGCCCACGAGTTGCACGGGCTTGCCTTTTTTCAGGCCGCCTTTGATGCCCTCGACAACGGCCTCAACGGCACGTTCCGCCTGCGCTTTGCTCGTGTCTTTACCGAGCGTTTTTTTGACTGCCTCTACGAGTTCTGCCTTGTTCATGAATAGTGATGTTCCTTGTATTTGATTGTTAAAGCTGGGGGTGGACAACCAGCGAAGTGCGCGAGGTTTGCCAGCCCCCTTTCCTCAAGTCAACAAATTCCTCTAACATTTTTCGGAAACGGCCAAAGTCCTGCAATCATCAGCATTCGCGGTTGATTTCGGTTTGGTCGCAAGCCCACCCTTCCGCATGACCCTTCCCGAACGACTCGCCCGTCATCTGGACGCAAAACCACGTATTCACGAAACGGCCTTCATCGCGCCGGGATCAGACCTGATCGGCGATGTCACCATTGAAGCGGAGGCGAGCGTCTGGTTCCAAACGGTTCTCCGCGGAGACATTAACCGCATCGTCATCGGCCCGCGTTCCAACGTGCAAGATGGAGCCGTCGTGCATCTTGCCGACGACTACGGCGCCTTCGTCGGCGAGCTCGTCACCATCGGCCACAAGGCGATCCTGCACGCCTGCACGATCGGTGACGAAGTGCTCGTCGGCATGGGCGCGATCGTCCTCGATGGCGCGGAAATCGGCGCGCGTTCCATCATCGGTGCGGGCGCGCTCGTCACCGGCGGGAAGAAGATCCCGCCCGGCTCACTCGTGCTCGGCTCGCCGGCCAAAGTCGTCCGCACCCTCTCGCTGGAAGAACAGGCGGGCATCAAGGTTTGGGCCGAGAAGTATGTCGCGCTCTCGCGGGCTTATCGCGAACGCGCCGCGCTCAAAGCTTGAGCGCGAAATGGTGGGCCGTGATCTCCATCCGCTCGCGCAGGTAGAAGCGGTGCGCGGCAAAACGCTGCACGCCGGAATCGAGATGCAACTGCACGCAACCGGCGGCGCGCGCCTCCTCGATCAGCCAGTCCACCAACCGCGCACCGTGGCCGTGCGAGCGGGCGCTTTCCGCCGTCACGAGATCATCGACGTAAAGGAAGCGTCCCCACGCGAGATTCTCCGCCACGCGGAATCCAGCGCACGCTTCGACTGCGCCATCCGCTTCCACAAAAGCCAGCCGGTAGCCTTCACGCTGCTGCCGCGCGACTTGCTCGACGAACGCCTCGATCTCAAAGTGCGGGCGCAACTCGCGCATCACCGGGAAACAGCGCGCAATATCCTCGCGCGTTTCCGCGATCCCGATCCGCGTGTTCAAGCCGCGACCGCCTCCGAGGAAGCATGCGCGATATTCCCCGCGGCGATGTCCTCGAGCTCCGCGATCGACGCGACGTGGGCAAAGCGGGCGCGCAACTGCTTCGCCTCGGGCATGCCTCGCGAGTAAGCCATCAGCCGCGTGCGCAGGCACTGCATCGCGTGGAGTTCGCTGCCCATCGCCTGCACCTTCCAGCGGCAGTGGCGAAGGATGTGCGCCCACTGCGTCGCGAGCGGCGGCGGCGGGAGCAGTTCGCCGGTCGCGAGGTAGTGTTTGATCTCGCGGAAAATCCACGGCGCGCTCATCGCCGCGCGGCCGATCATCAGACCGCGCACGCCGGTTTCCATCCGCCGCGCCGCATCCTGGGCGCTGCCGATGTCGCCATTGCCGATCACCGGCACGCGGACCGCCGCGGCGACTTGCGCGATCACTTCCCAGTTCGCCTCGCCGCTGTAGCCCTGCTCCTTGGTGCGCCCGTGCACGGCGATGGCCTGCACGCCGCAGTCTTCGAGCAGGCGCGCGGTCGTCGTGGCATTGATCGTCTGGTCGCACCAGCCGATGCGCATCTTCGCCGTGACCGGGAGCGGACCCGCGGCCTGCACCACGGAGCGCGCGACGCGTTCCAGCAGCGGGCAATCGCGGAGCAGCGACGAGCCACCGTTCTTCGACACCACCTTGTTCACCGGGCAGCCGAAGTTCAGGTCGATGAAGTCCGGCTGCTTCCAATCCGCGACCAGCCGCGCGGCCTCGCCGAGATGCACCGGGTCGCCGCCGAAAAGCTGCACGCCGACGGGCCGCTCGGCCTCGACGAATTCCAGATACTCCAGCGTCCGCTCATTCTTCCGGAAGATCCCCTCGGCGCTGACGAACTCCGTGACCATCACATCCGCGCCATGCTCCTTGCAGAGCTGGCGGAAAATGGTGTCCGTCACCCCGGCCATGGGCGCGAGGTAAAGCGGGAATCGGTCTTGGAACCAAGGAAGCATCAGGCGCGCAGGTTACCACGGATGCGCCGCTTGCCAAACCCGCAGCGCGCTCAGGGCACGATCTTCAGGATGCGCTCGTTGTAGCTGTCGGTGATGTAAAGCAAGCCGTCGGGGCCGATGGTCACGCCGTGCGGGCGGCGCAACTCGACCTGCAGCGGATCGCCGCCGACGCCGCCGTTGCCCGCCTTGCCGGTGCCCGCGACGCGCGTCATCACGCCAGTCTTCGGATCGTAGCGGCGGATCACGTGGTTCTCGGCATCCGCGATGAGCACCGTGCCGTCGCGGTCGAGCGTCGTGTATTTCGGCCCGTTCATCGTCGCCTGCAGGCCGGGGCCACCGTCACCGCTCAGGCCTTTCGCGCCGGTGCCGACGACCGTCCTGATCTTGCCCGCGGCGTCCACGTAGCGCAGCGCGTTTCCGTTCCGCTCGAGAATGTAAAAGCCGCCCGCCGCATCGGGCGTCACGGAGCGGGGATCGACCAGCGGCGCCTCGGTCGCGGTCGCGCCATCGGGCGGCACGCCGCCCTTGCCGGTCCCGGCCACGGTCGTCACCACACCGCTCGCGAGATCGATCTTGCGCACGCGCTTGTTGCCGATGTCGGCGATGAAGAGCTTCTTCCCCGCGGGATCGAGCGCGATCTGGATGAGCGTCGCAAACTGCGCGTCCTTCGCCGGGCCGCCGTCGCCCGCAAAGCCACCCTTCCCGTTCCCCGCCAGCGTCGTGATCACGCCCGTCTTCGGGTCCCACTGGCGCAGCGTGTGGTTAAAGCTATCCGCGATCAGCAAGTCCCCCGCGGGCGTGATTTGCAAATTGTGAATCCCATTCACCTGCGCCGCCGTCGCCGGACCGCCATCGCCGCTGTAACCCTTCACGCCCGTCCCGCCGATCACCCGCAGCACGCCATCCTTGCCCACCTTCAGCACCCGCTCGCCCTTGGTCATCTCCACGATGATCATCTCCCCCGCCGCGTTGAACTCCACGCCGAACGGCTCGCGCAGCGCGCATGCCGTAGCCGGCGCGTCCTTTGCTGCCGTGCCGCCACCGGCCACGAGCACGATCTTTTCCGCGCGCAGCAGGCCGGCGGTGCCAAAACACAGGAGGAGGAACAGGCAGCGAGTCATGCTGCCGAGATTGGCGGAAAGTTTCCCGCCCGGCAATCAGCCCTTCCCAGACTTGGCCGCTTTTTTCGCCTGATCCTGCAAATGCTCGCGCTCGGTCCCCGCGCTGTGCTCCGCCTGATCGGCGAGTTCGAGCGCCTTTTTCTCGCCTTCGCTCAGGCGCTTCATCTGCGCCGATTTCGGCACCGCACTGTCCACGATGTTCTTGGAATCTTTCGCTGGCATACCTCGGAATCGCACCCCCGCCGACGATCGCGTGTGCTGTGTCTAGCTCGGCGAGAGCAGCGAGGAGACTTCCTGCTGCACCTGCGCGATCTGGTCGAGCCGGAGCTGCGGATCGGGAATCACGAACACCTCACCCGTCTTGGTGTGCTCGTAGATGCGCGTGAGCTGGCCCTCGGGGCCGTGCTTCGTCTGCACCTCCTTGAGCAGCCGCTTGCGCTCCAGCATCACCGCCAGCAGGTAACGCGCGGCTGCCTCCTGCGACGTGCCGTCTTCCATGTAGCGACGCAAAAGGTCCTCCGCCGTCTGCTTCGTCACCGTCTCCGGCGGCCCGGCGGGCGGCACTTCAAACTTCGAGCGCCAGAACGAATACGGCTGCTGGCTATCATTGCGCTCCTTCCACGCCTCCTCGCTCATATCCTCGCGCCGCATCCCCGCCACCTCGTCGTAGAGCAGCGTGTAGAAGTATTCCCCGTCGGTAAATTCCCGCCCGGTCACGGCGCACTTCGTCGAGCGGCTTTGGATCGTCCATTCCTGATTCATAAAGTCGCGGCCCTCATTTGCGGCGGAAGCTGAAGCTCGGCAGATCGCGGTTCGCCGAGCGGAACCACAGCAGGATTATGCCGACCACGAAGAGGAAGATGTTCGGAATCCACGGCGCGAGAAACGGATCGATCCGCAGCCCCTTGCCCAGCGCCATGAAAAACCCGCGCGCCATGATCATCCCGAAGAAAATGAAGAGCGCCCCGGCCACGCCACCGACCACGCCACGCCGGTTGAAGACGATACCCAGCGGCGCCGCGATGAAGACCACCACCAGACACGAAATCGGCAGCGCGAAACGATCCGCGAGATTTGCCCGGTAAGGCGCGAGCTGCACCGGCGGGAAGTCCCCGTTGAACTTCAGGTAATCGCGCAGCTCCGGCACCGTGAGCCCCTGCGGATTCAGCTCCGAGCTCGCCACCCGCCACGGCGTCTCGCTCCAGTCCTTGATCACCCGCGAATTCTCCGGGAAATAATCCGTATCCGCGATGTCCCCCTCCGGCGTGAACTCCACGATCATCCCCTTCTCCAGCGTCCACGTCTTCAGCCGCGGATCGTAAAGCGCGCGCACCGCATACCACTTCTTCGTGATCCGCCCCTCGGCATCCTGCTGCGTGATGTGGACCCCATCCAGCCGCGGCGAACCCTGCCGCAGATACCGCACAAACCACGTCCGATTATTCTGCCGGTCGCGAAAGAGATGCCCCTGCACCACCTCCAGCGAGCCCGCCTTCTTCCCCTTGGCGATCTGCTTCAGCGCGATCCTCTTGATCCCCTCCGAGCGCGGCGCGTGCTCCCAGTTCAGCCACAGCGCCGCCCCGCTCGCCAGCACCCCCACCCCGATCAGCGGCAGGAGCACCCGCACCACACTGCGCCCCGCCGTGAGCATCGAGATGATCTCATTCGTCCGCGACATCCGGCTCAGCGAAAAAAGCAGCGCCAGCAGCAGCCCGATCGGCAGCGAGACCAGGATCGTCTGCGGGAGCTGCGTCAGGTAGTAACCCGCGACCAGCTTCAGCGGCGCCTTCGCCTCCAGAAAATCCGTCCCATTATCGCTCAGATCGATGATCAGCCAGATCATGATGAACCCGACAAAGCACATCAGGAACGGCTCCAGAAAACTGCGGAGGACGTAACGGTCGAGGAGCTTCATGAATTCGGGGAGCAGGATTCAAAGCCCCGCGCCCCGCTTTGCCAAGCGAAAGCGCACCGCCTGGAGGCGGCACCAGCGCGAACCTCGGAGAGCCGGCACCCCGCCGACCGGCGCCACCGGCCCGGTGGCCCGGTGGCCCGACAGAATGATGCCCCCGCCCGCCTCGCCGCGGCCTACTCCGGCCGCGTCACATACACCGCGTCGCTCCCCCGCTCATTCCCCCCGGCCAGCACCACATAGACCTTGAAGCCCGCCGATACCCCCGGCGCGCCCAGCGCGAAATCCGTGAGAAACTCCCGCGGCGCACCCGGCGCCAGCGTCGCCAGCACCTCCTCATCATCCGTCTGGTAATCATCCCCCGGCACCCCGCGCACCTGGTACGACTCCACCCCCGGCTCCGCACTCGCCGCCCACGTGATCTTCGCCTGCTGCGTCCCGGACTGCCACACCCCCTGCGCCGTCACCGGCGCCGGCGTATGACCTGGGCCCGGCGTCAGCACCGGCAGCGAATCCAGCAGCGCATGCCCCTCGGCGAAAAGCGTCGGCACCTTCAGCCGATAAGCCTTCAGCACCTCGTAAATCTCGTCCTGCAAATCATTGCGCTCCTCCCGCGCCACCTTCAAGTCCACCTCCGCCTCACTCAGCGTCCGGTAGCCCCGGCGCAGCGCGTCGCGATCCGAGTTAAACTCCGTGCGCTTGTAGTTTTCCAGCAGCACCAGCGGCAGCGTCACCCCCGGCCGCGCCGGCAGCGCATCGATCCGCTCCCAGAGCCGTGCCATGTAGCGCAGCGCCTCGCGCACCGCCGACTCCGCATCGCCGATGGTGAAGGCCACCGACAGCGAACGCTCGTAAGCGGACCCCGCGAAATCCGCCCGCACCCGGCGATTGAACTCCACCAGCCGCCCCTGCAGCACCTCGATCATCCCACCCAGCTCCGCCCGAGCCAGCGCCCGATCCACGCCGCTATCCGTCACCGCATCGCGCGCCGCCTCCAGATCATCCGACATCCCGTCGAAATCCTCCCGCATCACCCCGCCCCGCAGCCCGATCCCGTACATCCCCCCGATCTCATCATCCACCTGCTCCCAATGCGCGAGGAACTGCGCGACGACCGCTGGATACGAAGAATGACCGGAGATAGGCATGACGGGGGAGAGGGTAGGGGTGGGTGAGGGAAGGGGTGGGTGAAAACTAAAACACGAGGAGCAATAAAGGAGCCGCCAGGCCGAAAGTCAAACACAAATCCCGTCGAATCAAACCGCCATCCACCCAAGCCAAAGCGCCCACCAGTGAAGTCAAAGCCCCATCCATCGAC
>JBBQYR010000137.1:0-12343 GCA_038208565.1 Chthoniobacterales bacterium | reverse complement strand
GGAAACTGGGGCGGCGGTCACGGTGATCGAGATTCACGAGGGTCGTTGGAGGCGTGGAGCTGCAAAGCTCCTAATCCTCGTGCCTAGACTGTCGAGAAAGATCACGGTGAACTAAAACCAAGTGCTAACCAACGCACGCATATCAGGTTCGTTCGGACTCGGAGGACACGTGGAACAATGGCAAGGAGACGTGGATACGCTGGAAACGGCGCGTGGAACAAGAGTTCCCCGGATGGCAAACGGAGCCGGTAGTCTGGAAAACTACCTCGGTCGGACGGGAAACGACCTGGGACGCTGAGCAAACGACTGAGGTCGCCGGAACCGCGGAAAAGGCCGGTGGACGGACGGAGAGGGTCGCCGAGGCAAAGGGGGTGGTCGGAAACTCGCCGATGGATGTCGCTGGGCTGCCGTGGAAGGTCGGCAGCGAACCGGGAAAGGTCGCAGAGCAAACGGTGAAGGTCGGTGAGGCACCGGAGAAGGTCGCCGCTCTACCGGAGGAAGTCGGCGCGGCAACGGAACGAGGAAAAGCGATGCTCTGGAAGGGACTCAATTGACACACTCGTTCATGGACGTGGCGCTAGAACGTTTAACTAAAAATAGACGAAAGGGAGATTCGCCTAAAGCGGGGACGTTCTCTGGGGGTGGTGGGCAAAGACGAACTTCGCAAAGACGGACTATGCGGGGTGGCTGCCGGAGGTGCAAGCCGGGGCTCCCACCTTCCCCGGTCGAGGCTCGGTGCGGGACGGATCGAGGCTCGATGCGGGGTCAGTGTTCGCCAACGAAAATGCCCAGCGCCACGGCGATGAGCATCTGGATGTAGAGGACGCGATACCAGGGCTCGCGGGCGGCGATCGGGCGGAGCGGGGCCTCCGAGTTGGGAAGCTGCAGCGATTCGGCCCACTCCCTGGAAGGGGCTCGCCCATTGACCTGCCGCCGCTGGTTCCGGCCACCGCCGCCTCGGCGGAAGCGTTCCCAAAGAGCCCGCCCCACCCCACCCACTGTGGCGGTTGAGTTTCCGTAACCCTATTGGATTCACACGCATGAGCTGGGTCGAGGATTTGCGCTGAAGACTGCTGAACGGCCGCGTGCCGAGCCGTGGGGACTGCGCTGAAAGGGGCGCGGTGGACGCGGACAGATCGTCTTCGGCTTGCGCCTCGAACCGCCGCGTGTTCACATGGACACATGTTGGCGCAGCCCAAGCCTCGCATCATTTTTCACGTCGATATGGATGCGTTCTTCGCCTCGGTCGAGCAGCGCGATCATCCGGAGTATCGAGGTCAGCCGGTCATTGTCGGCTCCCCGCCAGATCAACGAGGCGTGGTCTGCGCCGCGAGCTACGAAGCGCGCAAGTTCAAGGTGCGATCGGCCATGCCCTCTCGCACGGCGGGAAAGCTGTGTCCGCATGGCATCTTCGTGCGCCCGCGCATGGACGCCTACCGCGCGGAGTCGGCGGCGATCATGGAAATCCTGAGCAGCGTGACGCCGATCATCGAGAAGGTGTCGGTGGACGAAGCGTATCTCGATGTCAGCGCCGCATTTGAAAGCGCGGCGGGCGACGATGCCGCACTCGAAGCAGCGCTGCCGGTCGCGCAAGAGATCAAGCGAAGGATTGCCCGCGAACGGAATCTCACCGCGAGCATCGGCGTCGCCGCGAACAAGTTCCTCGCCAAACTCGGCAGTGATTTCCGGAAGCCGGATGGACTCACGCTGATTCGTGAGCGCGACAAGATGGAGTTCCTGCGACCGATGTCGGTTCGGTCGATTCATGGCGTGGGACCAGTGACTGCGGATGCTTTGGAATCCAAGGGGCTGATGACCATCGGGGATTTGCAAACCACGCAGCACGACCTGCATGGCATCGTCGGCTCTTACGCCGAAAGCCTGCGCGCCCGCGCCTTCGGAAACGACGATCGCCCCGTGGACACGAGCAACGAGCGCAAGAGCATCAGCGCGGAGAATACCTTTCTGGAAGACACCGATGATCGCCCCACCCTGCGAGCGGTTCTCAAGGAGCTGGCCGCCGATGTGGCGGAGACCTTGGACAAACACGGCGTCGGCGCGCGGACGGTGCAGGTGAAAGTGCGCTACAGCGATTTCACCACGCTCACTCGCCAGCTTCGCGTGGAAGAGCCCGTCATCACCGCGACGGAGATCTACCGGCTCTCGCAATACCTCCTCGCTCGTGATCGTCTGGTGAAAAGTCCGCTGCGCCTGCTCGGCGTGGGCGTTTCCACACTCGTGCCGCCCACTCGACCTCAGCTCCTGCTCCCGATATGAGCGGCCCCGCAGCCTTGCCCTGCTCTGGGGATGCTGCTTTCTGGAAGCGTGTATCCCGGTATCGAAGCGAAGCTCACGCCACTCCGCAATATCGGCAACACCTCCGCGATCGTGGATGAGTTCGTGCATCGCATTCGCGCCAGCCTCCCTCGGCCATGAGCGACAGCCATTTTCCATCGGGGCCATGGACCGGCTTTTATTCGTACCACCAGTTTCCCGGCAAATGGCGCACCGACCTCATCCTCACCTTTCAAGACGGCCGGATGACCGGCGAAGGCAATGACACCGTCGGGCCTTTCGTGATCTCCGGCCACTACGACCCCGCCAGCAAGGAGTGCCACTGGACGAAAACCTACGTGAGCTCGCACGACGTTTTTTACCGAGGCTTTCGCGAAGGAAAAGGGATCTGGGGCACGTGGGAGATCGGCGAGCTGGCGCGGGGCGGATTCCACATCTGGCCGCTGGAAGACGATCGCCGCGAAACCGAGGCGCTCCACGAAGAGCAGGAGTCGCCCGTCGCAGATCCGGCTGTCGCATCCACTCGCCCGTGATGCCCGACCCCACCCGCACCCGCTCACTGATCGAGTCGATCAAGGCTCACCTCGTCCTGATCTTCGGGCTGCTCGGGCTCATGTGGGCCATCGAACTCGTCGATCTCCTGCCCATCCTGCGGCTCGACAGCCACGGCATTCATCCGCGCGAACTCACCGGCCTGCCCGGCATCATCTTTGCCCCGTTGCTCCACGCCGGATTCGACCACCTCACCGTCAATTCCCTGCCCTTCGTCATCCTCGGAGGCCTCGTGCTGTTCGGCGGAGTGCGCACGTTCTGGAAGGTGACCATTTTCGTGACGCTCCTCGGCGGGCTCGGTGTCTGGTTCCTCGCGAGCGCTCACACCAATCACATCGGTGCCAGCGGGCTCATTTTCGGTTACCTCGGCTTCATCCTCGCGCGGGGCCTGTTCGAGCGATCACTGGCGTGGGCGCTCGTCTCCGTGGCCATCCTCATCGTCTATGGCGGGCTGCTTTTCGGCGTGCTCCCGCTGAATGCCGGCGTCTCCTGGCAAGGCCACCTCTTCGGCTTCCTCGCCGGCGTCATGGCCGCGCGACTCATGTTTTCACCCGGTCGCTCGATGCTCCGCTGAGCGGCGTTCGCTCAATCCCGCAGCACCTCGCCGCTTCGCACGCTCTCCAGTTCGGCATTGCGAAAACCCGCAATCGCGGCGCCGAGATCGTAGTCGAATCCGCGCTCCCGCGAAATCGCGCCCGCCTTCTCCACCAACTCCTCGCGAGTCATCACGCGCGGCTTCGACAGCGCGACGAACAGCTTCGTCCCTGGCGCCGGCACATCGAGGATGTAGACCTCGGCAAAGGCCGCCCGATACGTGAGCAGCATTTCCGCGTAGATCGGATTGAAGGTGCGGCCCCAGACATTGGCCACGACGACACCCTCGGGCGATAAGGCCTTCCTCACCGCACCGAGAAATTCCAGCGTCGCAAGATGCGGCGGAATGGAATCGGCATCGAAGCTATCCAGCACGATCACGTCGTAGCCGCCCGCGCAGGTTTCGATGAAGTCCCGGCCATCGTCGACGATCACCCGCAACCGCGCATCTTCGGCAAATCCGCAATGCTCGCGCGCCACATTCACGACATCGGCATCGATCTCCACCACATCGATCTGCATTTCCGGAAAATGGGCGTGAAAAAAACGCGGCAACGTCCCGCCGCCAAGGCCCACGACCAAGACCCGCGCAGGATTCGGAATAAATGCCAGGCACGCCGGGAGCAGGCGGGTGTAGGGCAACTCCAGATGCCGCGGGTCGCCCACTTTCACGATGCTCTGCGAAGCGCCCTCCGCCCCGAAGCGCAGAATCCGCAAGCCTTCCACATTCTCCGTGAGTCGGATGGGCCGGAATGCGGAATGCCGCGCCACGAGAAGTTTTTCGCCATTGATCATGTCGGCGCGACCATCCACGACACCGACGCGCGCCACCAGCGTCAACGCACCCGAAAATTGCCGGCGGCTGAGGATTCGAACCTCGCTCGGTTTATTGCCGAGATCCGCAGAGTCGCACTGCTGCCGCCTATCTTCCTCGACAGCGGTTGCTGCCGGCTGTTCACCCCGCGCCGCCGCACTACAGCGGCGGGCGGAGTCGTGCCAGCTCAGGCTCAGTAGAAGCTGATCCGGAAACCACTGCTGCGCCGATAGCTGTAATCGCGGCGGTCGCAATCCCGCGAATATCCATAGCTGCGATACGGCGAGTAGTAACGGGGCGCGTAGTAGCGCGGCGTGTAGGACGAACGGTAGCTGTCGTAATGCCGGTCGCGCCGGTAGTCATCGTGACAGTTTCGATCGCTGTGATGTTTCTTGTGGCGATCCTTGGCGAAGGCACCGGTCGGGGTAAATACGAGAACCGCCAGCACGACGAAGAGGAGGACTAATTTTTTCATGTTGGGTCAGACGCGACCTTGATGTGCCTATTCGACAAAAAAATTTCGCGCAGAAAAAGCAACGCCATACGCGCACCGCCGTCGCCGCACCGTTTCTTCAGTATGACTCTGCGCAAGCGACACAAAATCATCCTGCTTTTCTGGATCCCCTTTTGGTCCCTCGCGCTCGCCACCTGCGCGGTCGCGGGCTGGATGAGTGGACTCGTCCCCTTTTGAAGCTTCGGCTCCTCGTGTCGTCGCGCTCCTTCGTCGAGATCACCCTCTCCAACCGATCCCGCCCGCGCGTCGACGACTGGCTCTGGCTCTTCCGCTTCGATGCGCTTCCGCCGAAATCCCACGTCCCGGCGAGCCGGCCCCGCGAGTTCGCCTCACCCATCGCGATGAGAACGAGCGCAGCTAGGTCATCTCCCCCTGCTCCTGCTCCCAGCGCATCCCGAGATAAAGCTCCTCCACCTTGGAGCGCGCCCACGGGGTCTTGCGCAGGAACTTCAAGCTCGACGATACACTCGGCTCGAAATTGAAGCAGCGGATGTCGATCATCCGACCGAGTTCATCCCAGCCGTAGTGATCCACAAGCGCCTTCACGATCGTCTCCAGCGTCAAGCCGTGGAGCGGGTCTTTGGATGCGGGTTGGTTCATTGGTGGGCGATCTTCGCCGCTGGCGGCTCGGCAGGCACGCGGAAATCGGCGTCGAGAATCGCGTCCAGTTCGATCAAGCCACGAGCCAGTTCTTCGCGCTCCTGCATCAGCTCAGGATGTGTGGTCGGGTCAAAAGGCTCGGCGAGCGTGGTCTCGGCGCGCTTCGACAGAGGCCCCTTGCGAGGACGCCCATCGGCCCGGCGCGACAGCGCATCGAGTCGCGCGGCAAGCCGCTGCACCTCACGGATCTTCTCCAGCGCTGCCGCTTCCGTGATTTCCCCGGCCGCGACGCGCCGCAATTGCCGGCACTCAAACAGCCGGCACCGGGTCGGCCGCTGCAGATAAATCGAGCACTGCGCGTCGCGATACGCCGGGCACGGCTGCTGGATGTAATCCTGCCGGTTCTTGCGCTTCAGCTTCAATCCCAGCGCCACCAGCTCCGGCGCCGAATCTCCTGGCTGGAGCCGCACGAGGTGAAAGATCACCCCATTGCAGCAAAGCCCGCACGCCTGACAGAGGCGCGCTGCGGCGGATTCGGTGGCGATGGCAGTCATGGAAAGGAGAAGCCTCGACGTATCAGAATGAATTCCCCGCGGCGTTAGGCAGGCGAGAAAATGTCAGGCCAGTCTTGCGGCGAGGTCGGCGAAGCTTCGCGCGTCGCGGATCGCGGCGTTGATCTTGTCGAGGCCGGCGTCGTGGGCCGGGTGTGGGAGTTCCACCACGCACTTCTGCCCAGCGGCGGCGAGCACGATTTCGTCCCACTGGATAGATTCGATCTCGTGGCTGAAGCGGGCGACGGCCCGCCCGCGGAAGAAGGCGCGTGTGGTCGTGGGCGGCTGGAAGATGGCGAGGCGGATGTCGTCCTCGCTGACGATGCGGCGCATCTGGTGCTCGCGGGTGAGTTCGTAGAAGAGCCCGTCTTCGAGCGCGACGTTGTGGTATTCGAGGTCGATGGATTGCAGCCACGGGTCATCCCATTCGAGCTGCTCGCTTTCGCGGAAAGTGGTGAGCAGGAATTTCTTCGCGACCCAATCGAGCCGGTCGCGACAGCGCCAGTGATCGGCGGCGAGATCGTCGAGCACGGTCTCCCATTCGCCGAGCAGCCAGGTGGTCTCCGCGCTCTCCGGGCAGTGTTTGCGGGCCGCCGCGAGGTAGAGACGCTGGATGTCGATCGCAGAAATGGTGCGACCGTCCTTGAGCTTCACGATCCACTGGAGCGTGGGGTCGCGGCTGATCTGGCGGGTGGTCTCGATGGGGTCGGCGAATTCGAGACGCGGCGCCTCTCCGCGCTCGATGAGTTCGAGGACGAGCGCAGTCGTGCCCACCTTCAGCGCGGTGGCGAATTCGCTCATATTCGCGTCGCCGATGATGACGTGAAAGCGCCGGTAGAGCTCGGCGTCAGCATGCGGCTCGTCGCGGGTGTTCACGAGCGGACGGCGGTTCATCGTGTCGATGGAGCAGAGCACGGAAAAGAAATCGGAACGCTGGGCGATCTGGTAGATGCCCGGCTGGCCGACAGCGTCCTCGCCTTCGATACCCATCTTGCCGGCGCCGGCGTAGATTTGTCGCGTGACGAGGAAGGGCACGACATCACGCACGAGGCGATCCCACGGCACGTCGCGGCGCATGAGATAGTTGTCGTGGCAGCCGTAGCTGTGGCCGATGAAGTCGGTGTTGTTTTTGTAGAGCCGCGCCCGGCAATCCTTGGGCAACACAGCGTTCCGGCGCCGCGCGCACTCGGCGAGGATGCGCTCGCCGGCTTTGTCCTGGGCGACGATTTCTCGCAGCGTGGTGCATTCGGGCGTGGAGTATTCCGGGTGCGCGTGGTCGTTGTAAAAGCGCGCGCCGTTGCTCAGCACGAGGTCGCTCTTGATCTCCTGGAAGCTGAGCGGGCGGTCGCGATCGAGCTCGAAGTAAGCCGCTTCGTCGGTGTCCTGGAGGAGTTCGGCGGCGCGAAAGCCACGCGCGTCCTGGTGCGGATCCTCGAGGTGGTAGTCCCACTTCATCGCCGCGCCGTGGACGGTGTAGCTGCGCACGATCTCGATGGATTCGTGCACCACATCGAGGTCATCCAGGCCATCGACGGTGATGCCGTATTCCGTTTCGAGGCCGAAAGCGCGTTTCATGGGCGGCAATCTTCGGCAGGGCGCCGCCTCTGGCAAGTGGGGGACGCGAGTTCCCCTAAATCGCCATCCTGAGCGAAGCGAAGGATGACAGCATTTCTATTTCGTCAGCCCGAGCTTATCGAAGATCGGCCGGAGCGCCTCCGCCCACTTGGCGTAGCCGGCAGCGTTCGGGTGCAGCAGGTCGGGAAATTCCTCCTTCTTGCACGAGGCGTTGCCGTCGTCGAAGAGCGTCCACGTGTCGCAGAAGGTGACGAGCGCGTCGTTCTTGAAGGCGTCCTCGTAGAGCGCGTTGAGCTTTTGGATCTTCTCAGGGAAGAGTCCCGGCTTCGGCCCGCGCGGCATCACCTTGTTGATGACGATCGGCATCGCGGGATTCGCCGCGTGGAGCGCCGCGACGATCGCCTTGAGATTCTCCGCGACGACCTCCGGCTCGCCGCCTTGATCGAGATCGTTCGTGCCGATGAGGATGGAGACCGCCTTGGGCTGGAGATCGAGCACGTCGCCCTGCAAGCGCGTACGCAGCCCGCGCGTGGTGTCGCCGCTGATCCCGCGATTCGAGACTTTCGTCGCCGGGAAATCTTTCGCGAGTGAGCCCCACCCTTGCGTGATGGAATCGCCGAAGAACACGACCGCACCCTTCTCCTGCTCGCGCATCCGCGACCACAGCTCGCGCCGCCCTTTCCAGAGCGAACGAAACCACAGCCCGGACTGCATCGGCCCGGCGCCGGGCGCGAGATTGGAAGGCGGTTGCGAAAATGGACTGGCCACGGTCGCCCATGGCACTACCGCGCCGCGCTTTTGCGCAAACATCCACGGCAGCAATTCCGGCTCTCCATAGGCGATCGTCCACGAGTCGTGCTTCACGTAGGGATACTCGCTGTAGAGCGGTTGACCGCCGGCGGCTTCGAGCGCCTTGATCATCTCCTGCGAACGGATCACCGGCACCGCGGGATCGAGCGCCCCGTGAAACGCCCACACCGCGACGCCCTTCGCCGGAGCGATGCGTGCGACGTCGCCACCGCCACAAACCGGCGCCGCCGCCGCCCAGCGCTGCGGCTGCCGCGTGAGAATATCCCAGGTGCCGTAACCGCCCATGGAGAGGCCGGTGAGGTAGAGCCGGTCTTGATCGATCGAGAATTCCTTGAGCACCGCGTCGATCGTGCCGAAGAGCAAATTCAGCGACGGCGTCGGCTCTTCCTCAAAAGCGTTCGGGCCGGTCCAGCCTTTCACCGCGGACCACGTCTGCTCCGGCGGGCACTGCGGCGCGATGACAAAGCACGGATACTTCTCGCGCGCCTCGGGCTTGAGGAAAAGCGGGGCGCCGTGCTTGAGCTGCGCCTTGTTATCGGTGCCGCGCTCGCCCGAGCCGTGGAGGAAAACGACGAGCGGATATTTCTTCGCCGCGTCGTAATTCCGTGGCGTGAGCAAGCGGTAGCCGAGCTTCGCGCCATCCGCGCCAGTGAAGGTGCGAGCTTCATATTCCTCGGCCGCGAAGGACGTGATCGGCAACACGAACGCGAGGAAAACGAGGAAGAGAATCGGGAGGGATTTCATATCGGCGCGGAGTGTGGGAAAGCGCACGCCGAAGCGCCAGCGCGATTGCACAGCGGAGCACTACTTCGCCGCTGGCACCACGAGCGGCCCGCCCACCAGCGCCCGCACTTTATCGAGCCCGGTCACCTCGAGATTCCAATACGCCGAGTCACCCGTCTGCAGGTAGAGACGCCCATCGATTGCCTGCGCCAGCGAGAGCGACGGGCTCGCGACGTGCGCCTTGGTGAGATCGGCCCCGGGCGCCGCGCTCTTGGGCCACACCGCACTGGCGGCATCCGCAGCGAAGAAATCGGCGAGCACAAAACCGCTCTCCGTGAGCAACTGCGCGTCGCCCTTCTCGCCGCGAAGCAACCAGACATTGCCGATCGGCTCGGCAAGCCGCGCACTCCCGCAAAACACCGCCCCCGGACCCGCGACGCGCCATTGCTCGCGACCCGTGGCGCGTTCGCGGCAGACGCGCGCCTCGCCTTCCACGCTCAACACCCACCGGCGATCCGCGCTCACGCTGCCGTGGGGTTGAGGCAGGGACTCGCGCTGCATCGCGCCGTAACGAGGGGCGCCGCACGCCGTCCACTTCTCCACTTGGTAAAGCCACGCCGCACCCTTCGTCGTCGCGTGCAGCGAGAGATCCTGCGCGGTCAGCGCATTCACGATGTCCAGCACTTCGGGCACAGTCTCCTGCTCGGTAGCTTGCGGGAGACCATCGCCGTTTTCGTCGGCCCAAAAGATCGTCTGCCGGGCCTGCGCCCGCTCAACCTCCGCACCCGCTTCGTCGGCAGCGAAAATGCCCGAGCGCAGCCGATAGTCGCCCTCGCCAACGCGCTCGAAAATCCGCACGGCAGACCCGGCGTTGCTCGTCACGAGATAGGCGTTCCCGTTTTCCCCCACCCCGTAGCGCGCCTGCATCACCGGATCGCGCGTGACCACGCCGAGACACCGCGCCTGGCCGGTCTTGCGGTCGATGCGCCACTCACATCCCTGGGCAAACATCAGGTCGGGATCGAGCGGATTGATCGCCCCGCCCGGCGCGCCGCGTTCCGCGGGACCGAAGAAATCGCGCACCAGTTTCCCCTGCTCTCCCGTCGTGTCCCACACGCTGAAGCGCTTCGGAAAGCCATCGCTTTCGGCGACCCAGAGCCGACCCGCGCCATCGAGCGCCACGCCACGAATCGCCCGCAACGACTCCGCCTGCCACGGCCCGAGCGGCGGGCGGCCTTCCGGCGCCCCGGCCACCCAGGTTGTTTCTTCCATGTCGAGCAGCGGACGCGCTTGCACCTGATGCAGCGGCGCACCGAAGCCGACGAAGGCGGTGTGCCGGTGAAACTTCGCGCCGTCGCCGATGACCGTGAGCGCGCTGATATGCACATTGCGCTCGACCGGCGAGAACTCGCTCATCATCACCCAGAGCGGATCGTGCGCGAAGAGCACCTTGCCGAGCACGCCACCGCCGAGCGCCACGACGCCGAAGTCCGCATCGACCACTTTTCCCGGTTCGCCGGGCAGGTCGGTCTTCGTCGGCGCGATGTCGATCACCCCGGGCGGCGGGCCGACGACTGTGTCCAAATAAGCGCCCGATTTCCCATGGATCACCGCGAGAAATTCCCAGCGGGTAAAGGTGAGATAGATGTGGTCGTGCCGCACCGCCATGGCGTCGGCGCGGTCCGGCTTGGCCTCCGAGTCCGCCGGCCAGAGGCTCGCGATTTTCAGGTCGAGCTGACCGTTCGGCCACGGCACCGGCTGGCCGTCTTTCACGTTCAGCCGATAGATCGCGCCGCCTTCCGCATCGGTCCCGGCGAGTCCGCCGAGGACGTAAAGCAGACCGTCATCCACCGCGAGCGCCTTGCAACCGGACGCGCCTTCCACGCGGCGATGCGACCACAGCACCCGCCCCTCGAGATCGCACGCGACGATCGCCTTCCCCTGCTCCGCCAGCGACCAGCCGAGATACACGCGCTCCGCATCCGCCGCGACCGCACTCGGCACACCCGCATCGCCGCCCCATCCGCCCTTGCCATCCGGCGTCGGCCACGGCGTCGTGCCGCCATTCGCCGCCCAGCCGCGCAGCTTCAGCGCGAGGCCTTCATGCGAAAGCCCGCGCCATGTGTATTCCCCGGGCTCGACCGCCGCCCCATCATCCGCGCGACCATCCCAGGCTGCTTTTTGCGCGCCCGCGGCGAAGCGCTGCCCCTGCACGAGCCGCCGGACGAGCGTCCCATCCGCGCGATGGATACTAATGAAGACCGGCCCCGCGCGTTCCACCCGGAAACGGACCTCGTGCCCGGTACTCGCGCTCTTTTTCTCCGCCGCCAGCACTGGCGCCAGAAGCGCCACGCACGCACCGAGCGCCAGGCACCCGCGAAGCCCTGACGTGCGAAGAATCCAGTCGGTCATTGTTCACCAGCCCGCGCCCTTGGTCTTCGTCTTCACGCGATAGAGAAACATATCCGCCGTGATGTAGAGCGTGCCGCCATCGTCGCCCCACGCGCAATTCCCCGTGGCCTGGCCAGTCAGGATCGTGCCGAGGTGTTTGCCACTCGGCGCGATGATCAATACGCCACCCGGCCCCGTCGCCCACACATTGCCCTGCGCGTCCACCTTCAAGCCATCGCACGAGCCCTTGCGATCCGGGCCCTTGATCGGCGCGGCGTCGAGGAAGACGCGGCCCTTCGCCACCGAGCCGTCCGCCTGCACCTCGTAGGCCATGACCCGCGGCGCCTGCCCATCGCTCACCGCGACGTAGAGCGTCTTCTCGTCGGGTGAAAAGCCGATGCCGTTCGGGAAAGTGAGATCCTTGATCACGGCGGTGACTTTACCCTCCGGCGTCAGGCGAAACACGCCGTTGAAATCCAACTCCTTGAGCGGCGATTTGTTCAGCCCCTCCAAGCCATAGGGCGGATCGGTGAAATAGATTTCGCCGTTCCCGCGCTGCGCGAGATCGTTCGGGCTGTTGAAGCGCTTGCCCTCGAACTTATCCGCCAGCGCCGTCTGCGAGCCGTCCTTTTCCACCCGGGCGATCCGCCGCTCGCCGTGCTGGCAGATGAGCAGCCGCCCCTGCGCATCGACGCCCAGCCCATTCGAGCCTTGCTCGCGAAAGCCCGCGACCGGCTGCAGCATCCCGCTCGGCTTCATGAAAACCGTCGCCGCCGTCGCGCCGGCCTTCCATTGATAGATCACGTTTTCCGGCACGTCGGAAAAGACGACCGAGTTCTGAAACCACGTCGGCCCTTCCGACCAGTTAAAGCCCTCGGCCAGCTTTTCGATCGCCGCATCCGGCGCGAGCAGCGCGTCGAGCGC
>JBBQYR010000136.1:0-12554 GCA_038208565.1 Chthoniobacterales bacterium | reverse complement strand
TGCCGGAAGCAGCCAGCCATGCACCTTCCCGCACCGCCTCCGGGGTGCCTCCCGTTTCTCTCAATATCCCCGGGTTGCACCCGGGGCTAATTTCCTTTCAGCCCTCCGGGCTGCGGGAGCGTCTGATTGTTTCCTGAAGTTAGTATAATTAGCGCAACGAAGTGCGTGTGGGTGGACAATGCCCACTCAATCTCGTGCAGCCAGTTGGTTCCCGCTGGGATGGAATCCCAGTCCGAGCTGAGAAAAACCTCCAAATCAGAAGAGGCCCCGACTTAGCAGCTCCTTGAACGCGATTGCAGTAGCTATGTCGTCACTCCGGTGAGAGATGAAGATCGTTGGCATGGGCTAGTGGCCTCACGTGAAGTAGGCGATAAAAGAGAGGGGACGAGGAAGCGAGAAGACCGGCATCACGCCTGAAGAGCGTGGCAAGGAGGCGCCCCCAACGGCAAGCCGAAATCCGCTCGCTTCGCAGAACGCAAACGGCGTTTCCTCTCATGCCGAAGCTGAGGGCTTGGGCACGCACTTGTACGGTTGAAATTCCGTTTCCGGCGTTCCTTTTCCACCCCACCCCGGTCTTTGCTGTGGTGGGATGGCGCGGGACCTGACCACACTCGCGGCGTTGTGAGCCCCGACTCCGCTGCCGCTTTACCCCCGAGAAATGCCCCGCCTCGCAGGGCGTGGATGGCGCTGGTTCTCGGGTTCGTGGTGCTCGCGGGCGCGCTCGGGCTCGGCGGATGCGGCAAGCCGGCGGCGCCTAAACCACAGGCCGTGAGTTTTCTTTTCACCGGCGATGTGCGCGGGCGGCTGGTGCCATGCGGCTGCTTCACCGGGCAGCTCGGCGGGCTCACGCGGATCGCGACGCTCTTCGGCCCGGCGACCGGGGATCAGGTGCGGGTGGATGTGGGCGATGCGCTGGCCGGGACCGCGGATTACGAACGCATCCAGTACGGCTACATCCAGCAAGCCTTTGCCCGGCTCGGCTACGAAGCGCTGAATGTGGGGCATCGCGAGGCGGCGCTCAGCGCGGAGGAATTGCGCGGACTGAAGGCGAAGGCGCCGGTGCCGATGCTCAGCGCCAACCTGCTCGATCGCGCGAGCGGGACACCGATTTTTGACACGCACCGGATCATCGTGCGGCAGGGCTGGCGCATCGCGCTGGTCGGCGTGATGGACGCGCGCAGCATCGGCGAGGCGCTCGGAGAAGGGCTGGCGATCGAGGCGCCGGAAGTGGCGCTCGGCAAGGTGCTGCCGCGGCTCAAGGACCAGGCGGATTTCATCGTGCTGCTGGCCTTTACCGATGAGGCCGGGATGAGCGCGCTGGCCAAGCAGTTTTACGAGATCGATGTGATCCTCGGCGGCAAGGTGCGGCAGCCTTCGCAGCAGATCGTGAAAGAAAACCGCGCGCTGATCCTCGCGACGACGAATGAATCGCGCGCGGTCGGCGTGCTGGAGACGAAGCTCGTGGCGCCGCATCGCCAGGAGATGATCCGCGGCGAGGTGGTGCTGGTCAGCGACCAGATCCCGCAGGATGCGACGATCGCCGCGCTGGCCACGCAGTATCGCGATGAGGTGCGCCGGACGAAGCTGGCGATCGATGACCCGGCGACGCTGCAGGAGGACATGGTGCCCGGCGTGAAGGCGCGGAGCACGTTTACCGGGACGCAGAGCTGCACGAGCTGTCATCCGCAAGCCATGCAGGCGTGGGCGAAGTCGGGGCACGCGCGCGCTTTTCACACGCTGCTCGAGACGAAGGCGGATGCGGACCCGAACTGTCTGCCGTGTCACACGGTGGGCTTTGGGAAACCGTCGGGGTATCGGCGGGAGTTGGCGGGCGCGAAGCTGGTCGATGTGGGCTGCGAGAGTTGTCACGGGCCGGGGAGTCAGCATGTGGCGGAGCGGCTCGCGGGCGGGGAGATCACCACGCGCTTCCGCCCGATCGGCGCGGGCGATTGCCAGAAGTGCCATCACGGCGAGTTCAGCCGGCCGTTTGCGTGGGATGAATTCTGGCCACACGTAAAGCACGGGAAGGAGATCGGGCCGGACTCCGCGGTGCTGAAGCGGGTGAGGTAGAGGGTGGACGATCCAACCCCGTCATCCTGAGCTTGCGAAGGAACTCTAATCTCTGCCTTGCCTCACCCGCGCGGCGGAAAAAGCGCCATCGTTCCCGAAAGGACGCGGCAGAAGAAAGGCAGCGATCAGAGATCCTTCGACTCCGCGCCCGCCCGCTGACCCACCGGGCGCTTCGCTCAGGATGACACGCTGAGTTCTTTTTCCTCGCGCTGACCGAGAGCGAGGATCTTACTTCTTCAGCAGCTCCCGCAGTTTCTCCACGTCGCTCGTCGGCAACTGGCAGACGAAATCCTCGCAGACATACGCCGCGGGCTGGCCATCGATCGGGCCGACGGTGCGGAGGAACTCCAGCCGCTCGCCGAGCCACTTTTGGCCCGCGCCGCCATCGGCGAGGAGCAGGAGTTTATCCGGGATGAAACGCGCCTGCACCTCGCGGAGCAACGCCCGGGTCGCGGCGGAATCGCGCGGGCCGGCGATGACGATCTGGCGCGGTTTGGCGAGCGAGGAGTCGAGCGCGACGAGCATCTGCGGCATCGTCTGCGGCGCGGTGGCGAGGCGATCGGCGAAGGTCGCGATAGTCTTTACGGCGAAGTCGCGATACGCGGGCCGGTCGGTGATCTGCGCGAGACGCAGGAGGTTGAGCGCGGCGATGGAATTCGGCGACGGCTCGGCGCCGTCGTAGTCCTCTTTCATGCGCAGGAGGATGTTCGGCGCGTCCTTCGTGACGCTGTAGTAGCCGCCGTGCTCGGGGTCGGCAAAGAGCGCGTCCTGCTTGGTTTGCAACTCCACCGCCCACTGCAACCACGCGACATCGAAGTCGGCCTCGTAAAGATCGAGCAGCCCCTGGATAAGCATGGCGTAGTCTTCGACAAAGCCGCCGACTTCGCTGGCGCCCTGCCGGTAGTTGCGGAGCAGCGCACCGTTTTTCCACAGCTTCTCGCGGATGAAGGTCGCGGCTTTCTGCGCGGAAGCGAGATACGCGGGCTCGTCGAGCACCTGCGCGCCGCGGGCGAAGGCGGAGATCATCAAGCCGTTCCACGCGGTGATGATTTTGTCGTCGAGATGCGGGCGCGGACGCTTCGCGCGGAGGTCGAAGAGCTTCTTCTTCGATGCAGCGAGCGACGCGGCGATTTCGTCCTCGGTCTTGCTGAATTGCTTTGCGGCGTCCGCGAGCGAAAGGCGCTGGATGAGGATGTTCTTGCCCTTGAATTCCTCGTGCGGATCGCTGCCCGCGGGCGAGTTACCATCGGGCTCGACGCCGTAGAAGCGGTTGAAGATTTCCGCGTCTGCTTCGCCGAGCGCCGCGACGGTCTCAGCTTTCGTCCAGACGTAGAACGCGCCCTCGGCGTGCTCGGGTTTGCCATGCGCGAGCAGGCTGTCGGCGTCCTCGGCCGAGTAGAACCCGCCCGCAGGATCGGTCATGTCGCGGCGCACGTAGTCGAGGATGTCGCGGGCGGTTTTCTCGTAACCCGCGGCGCGCGTGAGCTGGAAGGCGTCGAGATACGACGAGGCGAGCTGCGCCTGATCGTAGAGCATTTTCTCGAAGTGCGGGACGTGCCAGAACTTGTCCACGGAGTAGCGGTGGAAGCCGCCGCCGAGGTGATCGTGCATGCCGCCTTCGGCCATCTTGCGCAGCGTGAGCAGCGCCATGCCGGCGGCGATCTTGCCGTCGCGCGACTCAGCGCCGCCGCGGCTGGCGACGCGGAAGAGGAAGTTCAGCGAAACCGGGCGCGGGAACTTCGGCGCACCGCCGAAACCACCGAGCTCGGAGTCGAAGTTTTCCGTGAGTTGGGCGAGGCATTTGGCGATCGCCTCCTTGCCCGCCGCGGCGTTCTTCGGCGCGCCGCTCGCGGAGTATTCACTGAGCGCGGCGATGGCTTCATTGGCCGACTTGGTCACGCCCGCCGGGTCTTTCTTCCAGGCGTCGGCGAGTTGGAGCAGCACTTTCGGAAAACCGGGCCGGCCGTAGCGATCCTCAGGCGGGAAATACGTTGCGCCAAAGAAGGGCTTGAGGTCGGGCGTGAGGAAGACGCTCATCGGCCAGCCGCCGCCACCCGTGCTCGCCTGCACGTAGGTCATGTAAACGCGATCGACATCAGGCCGCTCCTCGCGATCGACTTTCACATTCACGAAGAGCTCGTTCATGAGCTTGGCGGTCGCTGCATTCTCGAAACTCTCGTGCGCCATGACGTGGCACCAGTGGCAGGTCGAGTAGCCGATCGAGAGGAAGATCGGTTTGTTCTCGCGGCGCGCTTTTTCAAACGCCTCGTCGCCCCACGGATACCAGTCCACCGGGTTGTGCTGATGCTGTAGCAGGTAGGGCGATTTTTCCTTCGCGAGGCGATTGGTGAAAGTGGGCTTGGTCACAGGCTTGGGAAGTTCGGCGGCTTGACAGGGAATCGCGGCTGCGATGAGTAAGGACGCAGTTTTTGAACGCAGAAATATTTTCATGAGCAGCATCTCCCCGACCATCGGCAACCCGGCAACTGAAAGCAAGCGAGCCCGCCGCGCGACGCTCCTCACCCTGCTCGCGCTCGCGCTGCCCTGGCTCTCCGGCTGCGAAAGCGGCGTGCGGGTAAAGGACACGAGCCGTACTTTCCGCACCGTGGTGATCGATGCCGGGCACGGCGGACACGACACCGGGGCGCGCGCCAGCTCCGGCGCGCTGGAAAAATACGCCGCGCTCGATACCGCGCTCCGGCTCGATCCGATGCTGCGCGCCGCGGGCTTCCAGACGGTGCTGACGCGCAACGGCGACTACTTCATCCCGCTCGGCCAGCGCGCCCGCATTTCGAACCGCCAGGAGAACGCGATCTTCGTGAGCGTGCATTACAACCACGCGAAAAACCGCAGCGCCACGGGTGTAGAGACGTTTTACAAATCGAAACCCTCGAGGAAAATCGCCGAGCGCATCCAGAGCTACATCACCTCGCTGCCCGGCGTCGGATCGCGGGGCGTGAAGACGGCGAACTTCTTCGTCCTGCGGAAAAACGAATACCCGGCGGTGCTCGTCGAGGGCGGGTTCCTAAGCAACCGGCGCGAAGCGGCGCGCTGCGCCAGCCCGGCTTATCGGGAAGCGCTCGCGAGCGCCATCGCCACGGCGATCATCACGCATCGCGGGCCACTGAAGTCGGACCCGGCTCCTTCCGCGGCGCCTGCTCCGAATGCGACACCCACGCCGACGCCGCTGGCCGTGTCGCCGAGCCCGACGACTACTCGCTGAGGCGCTTGAGGATCGCGGCTTCGAGGCGCGTGGCCCGATCGGACACGCTGCTGTCGATCTTCCGGATCTTTTCGAAGAGCGCCTTGTTGTAGGCGCGCAGGGCCTTGCGGGATTCGTCGTCGGTCGAGGCTTCGTCGGCCTTTTGCTTCAAAGCCTTGATCTGCGAATCTTCGCCGGCTTTGGCTCGAGCCTGGTCGAAGCGAAACTTCTCCTTCACTTCGGCATCCGCATCGGCAGGCGGCTCGACCAGGGGTTTCGCAGGTTTGGTCGGCGCGGTGGCGGTCGTGGTTCCCGAGGCTGCTGACTTCGAGGGCTTCTTCGTCGGAGTCGCCGGCACGGGCATGTCCAGATTCGGGCCGCTCGTGGTTTTTTGGGGTTTGGGTGCGGGCGTCGATTGACCGGGTTTCGCGGGCTGGTCGCTTGTCGGAGCGGGCGTCGCGGACGGCTTGCGCGCAGTTTTGCGCGGCGTCGGGGAAGGCGTGGGCTCCGGGGTCGGAGTGGGCGTGGTTTTCTTTTTGCGCGTGCCGAAGAGGCGCTCGAAGAAACTGAGCTTTTTGGGCTTAGGCGTGGGCTCGGGGGCCGCGTCCGGGACGAGGGTGCCATCCGTGATCACCGTGGGCCGGGGCGTCGGTTTCGCCGCTGGCGCAGAAACCGCCGGCTTCTTCACTTCCGATGCCGGAGCAGTCGCGGCGGGATTTTCCAGCGGCAACGCTTCCTGGGCAAAGGCGAGCGCGGAGCACGCGCAGAGGATGGTCGCGGTGAAAAGCGGAGAATGTTTCGGCATGAGTCGGGGTGGATTCGGGGCGGGAGCATGCGTGGTCCGGGAAGCTCTGTCGAGCGCAGAGCCTCGGAACAGCGGTCCGCCGCGCGAGGCGGCACTCGACAGGCGCGCCGTTCCGTCGGTAAATCGCCCTGCCAATGTCCCGCGCTCCCGTGAATTCCCTACGCTCCCGCCTCCTTCTCCTCGCGACGTTTCTGCTCGTCTTCCCCTTCTTCCTCCGCCGGCGTCCGCGCGTCGAGCGGCGGATCACGATCCTCGCGGCGCCGGAGGCGATTTTCCCGCTCCTGAACGACCTGCGCAACTGGCCGCTCTGGACGGTGTGGAGCCGGCGGGAAAAGCTGCACTTTACCTATTCCGAAAACTCGATCGGCGCGGAAGCCGAGCAGCACTGGCGTGGAAAGCAGGACGGCGGCGCGATGAAGATCGTGAAAAGCGAGGCGAACGAGCGTCTCGACTACGAATTGCAAATGGATGGAGCCTTCGCGCCGATCATGGGCCGGATCGAACTGCTCCCGGACGGTGCCTGCACGCGCGTCGTCTGGAAATGTGCGTGGGATCGCGCGGAGAATCCTTACCGACGTTACCTCGACCAGCTCATGCGCTGGGTGATCGGGCGCGATTTCGTGGAAAGCCTCGCGAACCTCAAATCCGTGGTGGAAAGCGCGGCGGCGGAAAAGAAGTGAGCACCGCGGGCACAGCGCGCCGCTGCTGGGCGGAGATCGATCTCGCGGCGCTGCGGCACAACTTCGCCGCAGTGCGGGCGCAAGTCGGCCCGGCGGTGAAAATCATGGCGGTGGTGAAGGCGAACGCGTACGGCCACGGTGCCGGGCGCATCGCGGAAGCACTGGAACCCGAGGCCGCGATGTTCGGCGTGGCCAATGTGACGGAGGCGGAGGAAGTGCGGGAGCACGCGCCCAACACGCCGGTGTTCATTCTCGGTCCCGCACTGCCCGAAGAGCGTGCCCGCATCGCCGCGGCGCGTTTTATCCCGACGATCTCGACCGTCGCGGAAGCCCGCGCTTTTGCCGAAGTCGCAGGCGACACGCCGCTCCCCGTTCACGTGAAACTCGACACCGGCATGGGGCGCGTCGGCATTCTCGAAGGCGAAGCGGTCGCCGTGGTGCGGGAAATCATGGCCGTGCCGGGCGTGAGCATCACCGGGCTGGCTTCGCATCTACCGGTGGCAGATGAAGACGACGTTTTCACGCAGGCGCAGCTCGCTCGCTTTCACCGCGAAGTGGCGCAGCTCCGGGCGCTCGGCTTGCACCACCCGATCGTGCATGTCGAAAACAGCGCCGGGATCATCGGTCATCCGGCCGACGCGGGCGACCTGGTGCGCGCGGGACTGATGCTCTACGGCAGCGCGCCGATCGCGTCCTTTCAGGCGAAGCTGCGCGCGGTGCTGACGTGGAAAACGCGCATCACGATCGTCCGCGAGCTGCCCGCCGGACACGGCGTGAGCTACGGGCGCACCTTCATCACGCCGCGCCCGATGCGTATCGCCACGCTCGCGGTCGGCTACGCGGACGGCTACCAGCGGCACCTTTCCAATCGCGGCGCGGAGGTGCTGATCCGCGGCCAGCGCTGCCCGGTGCTCGGTCGCGTGACCATGGATCAGATCATGGTGGACGTGACCGCGCTGCCGGAGGTGGAGGCGGGCGAGGAAGCCGTGCTGCTCGGGCGGCAAGGCGAGACGGAGATCTTCGCCGCGGAGCTGGCGCAGAAAGCCGGGACCATCGCCTACGAGATTTTTACCGGCATCGGGCGGCGGGTGGAGCGAATCTGAAATTTTGAATTTTGAATTTTGAATTTTGAATTGATGCTGTCCGACACGGCGCGGCCGGCGTGGCCTTCAATCCATCATTCAGCATTCAAAATTCAGAATTTTTTTCCTCCGTGCTCCAGATCGTCTTTAATGAAATCAGCGCCGCCGAGATGGCCGCTCTCCCCAAGGAAATGCAGCTCGACCTGCTCGCGGAGTTCCAGTTTCTCCCGGACGATCTCGACAACTTGGACGCGGAAAAATTTGGCCTCGTGGAGCGCGACGGGAAGAAACTCTTCCGGTATCGGGCGAAGGAGTATCGCATCTATTTCGTGCGCAGCCCGGAGGGCATCACCGTCCACCGCGTGCTGCACAAGAACACGATCCGCGACTTCCTCTTCCGGACGAAACTGCCGATGACCGAGGACGACCAACTCGGCCAGCAGAAGGGTTTCTGGAAGCTGATCGAGGAAGCCGAGAAGACCCGCCAGCGGTGAATGCGCGGCTGCTTTTCTGCATCGTCATGGGCGTCTTCGTCGCGCACATCGGCGTCTTCGTGCTGATCGAGCAGTTCAAACCGAAGCCAAAGTTGACGCGCCCGAAGGCCAATTTCTCGGCAAAGAGCACGCTTTATGTGGACGCAGAGACCGGTGAAAAAATCGTGCATCGCGAGATCACGGTGACCACGAAGTTCGCGCCCGCGCCGGTCACCCCGCCGCCGATCCAGCCCGCCCCTCCCGAAGTGCCGCCCGAGCTTTTGAAAGAAACGGGCGAATGAATTTATTTCCGGACGAAGCCCAGCGGCGGGAGCTTTTCCCGATCTGCCGGGAGAAGATTTTCTTCGCGCACGGGGGCGTCACGGTGCTGCCGAAATTCGTCGCCGACGCGGTCTGCGACGCGACGCGGCGGTCTTCGGAGACGTTCGAGGATTTTGGCGAGGCGCTGCGGCAGATCAGGGAAGCGCGGAAGGTTTGCGCGCAATTCATCGGTGCGCACGCGGACGAGATCGCGCTGCTCGGGCCGACTTCGCTGGGGCTGTCGCTCTTCGCGAATGGCATCCCGTGGAACGCAGGCGACGAGGTCGTGTGCTACCACGGTGACTACCCGGCGAACGTCTATCCGTGGCTCGAACTGCGCCGGCGCGGCGTGGTCGTGCGTTACCTCGAGCCTGCCGCGCCGGGCGAGATCACGCCCGAACTGGTCGCCGCCGCGCTCACGCCAAAGACCAGGCTCGTGGCGCTGGCGAGCTGCCACTTTTTCAGCGGCTACCGCATCGACGTGGAAGCCATCGGCGCGCTGCTCCACGAACGCGGCATCCTTTTCTCCCTCGATGCCATCCAGACGCTCGGCGCCTTCCCGCTCGATGTGGAAAAGGCGCACGTCGATTTCCTGAGCGCCGACGCCCACAAGTGGATGCTCGGCCCGCTGGCCATCGGCATCGTCTATGTGAAGCGCGCGCACTTCGACCTGCTCCGCCCGACGCTCCTCGGCGCTTGGAATGTGCAGTGCCCGAACTTCAACGCGCTCGAAGAGATCCGTTTCGTCCCGACCGCCCAGCGCTACGAGCCCGGCGTGCTGAACACCGCGGGCATCTGCGGGATGCAGGCGGCGCTGGAGTTTTTCCTCGGCCTCGGCCACGACCGGATCGCCGCGCGATTGCTGGAGCTGAAGGCGCACCTCGTCCAGCAGATCGAGCCGCTCGGTTTCCAAATCCTCGGCCCAGCGAGCGGCCCGAACGCGAGCAGCATCACCACTTTCCGCCACCCGACCGCCGACAACTCCGCGCTCTGGAAGGCGCTGGAGAAGGCGGGAATTATCGCGTCGCTGCGCCACGACCGCGAGGGGCGCGACTACCTGCGCTTCAGCCCGCATTGTTACAACACGGAAACGGAAATCGATGCAGCGATCACGGTCTTGTCCGTAGAAACTCGCTGAATCCAGAGTGGCATTGGGGGGTTGACGGGGCTGGAAAACGCCGCTTAGCATCGCCCCCTCTCTAACCGGAGCCATTTCAACACCTTGGACTTAAAAGAAATCAAAGAACTCATCACCCTGATGAGGAAGAATGACCTCTCCGTTTTCAAAATGGAGAAGGAAGGCTTCAAAATTACCCTGAAAAAGGGCACCGACTTCCAACCTGTCATCACCACCACCGCACCTGTCGCCCTCTCGGCGGCACCCGCGGCGGCGGGCACTGTTTCGGCCACCGAATCTCCCTCGGCGCCGAAGGAAACGAGCAATCTCCGCGAAATCACCTCGCCCATGGTGGGCACGTTTTACGCCTCGCCGACGCCGGACGCGCCGTCTTTCGTCGCGGTCGGCCAGGAGGTCACCGAAGACACCGTCATCTGCATCATGGAAGCCATGAAAGTGATGAACGAGATCAAAGCCGAAGTGCGCGGCGTCATCGCCGAAATCGTCGCGGAAAATGGCAAGCCGGTGCAATACGGCCAGGTCCTTTTCAAGGTGCGCTAAGCGCCCATGTTCAAAAAAGTCCTCATCGCCAACCGCGGCGAAATCGCCCTGCGCGTCATCCGCGCCTGCAAAGAACTCGGAGTCAAGACGCTCGCCGTTTACTCCGAGGCCGACGTGGATTCGCTCCACGTGCAGCTCGCCGACGAAGCGATCTGCATCGGGCCGGCTGCGAGCAACCAGTCTTACCTCAAGATCGACCGGATCATCAGCGCCGCCGAGATCGGTGACGTCGATGCGATCCATCCCGGCTACGGTTTCCTGAGCGAGAACGCGCACTTCGCGGACGTCTGCGCGAGCTGCAATATCAAGTTCATCGGGCCACCGAGCGCGGCGATCCGCGCGATGGGCGACAAGAACACCGCGCGCGCCACGGCGAAGAAGGCCGGCATGCCCGTCACGCCCGGTTCGGAAGGCATCGTCGATACCGAGAAGGACGCGATCAAGATCGCGCGCGAAATCGGTTACCCGGTGATGATCAAAGCGACCGCGGGCGGCGGCGGACGCGGTATGCGCCCGGCGCACAACGACGGCTCGCTCGTCGCGGGTTATCACGCGGCGCGGCAGGAAGCGGAAAAGGCCTTCGGCAATTCGGAAGTCTATATCGAGAAGCTCATCGAGAACCCGCACCACATCGAATTTCAGATCATGGCCGACTCGCATGGCGATGTCGTCCACCTCGGCGAGCGCGACTGCTCGATGCAGCGGCGCAACCAGAAGATCATCGAGGAAACGCCTTCGCCGATCATGACTGACGAGATTCGTGAGCGCATGGGCGACGATTGCGTGCGCCTCGCCAAGGAAGTCGGCTACGTCGGCGCGGGCACCATCGAGTGCCTCATGGACGACCATGGGAACTACTTCTTCATGGAGATGAACACGCGCATCCAGGTGGAGCACTGCATCACCGAGGAGGCATACGGCGTGGATCTCGTAAAGGAGCAGATCAAGATCGCCTCGGGCCAGCCGCTCTCGCACTGGATGCACAACGCCAAGCGGAAATACCACGCCATCGAGTGCCGGATCAACGCCGAGGATCCGTTCAACAATTTCCAGCCCTGCGCCGGCAAGATCGACCTCTACTACGCGCCCGGCGGACGCGGCATCCGCATCGATTCGCACGCCTACGCCGGCTACACCGTGCCTCCGTATTACGACTCGATGATCGCCAAGGTCATCGGCATGGGCACGACCCGCGAGCACGCCATCCAGCGCATGCGGCGGGCGCTCGACGAGTATCTCATCCGGGGCATCAAGACCACGATCCCCTTTCAGCAGGCGATCATGCACGACCCGGATTTCGTCCGCGGCCATTACAATACGAGCTTCGTGACCAAGCTGATCGAAGCGCGCGGGACCGAGTTTGGGAAATAGCCGAAAGGCTCGCGCTCGGTGGAGGAAGCCGCCGCTGAACTGCGCTTCCTCCTCAAGGTCTCGCGACCCGGTTTCTGGCTGACGTCGATCTGGTTCTACCTGCTCCCGCTCGGGCGCCACGACGTATTCGGCGACGCCCGGTTCTGGCTCGGGCTGCTCTTCGTCACCCTCCCGCTCGGCATCATGATCTACGGCTGGAATGACGTCGTGGACCGCGAGACCGACGGACTCAATCCGCGCAAGGATACCTTTCTCTTCGGCGCGCGCCCGACCGTGGAGCAAAGTGCTCGGCTGCCGTGGTGGATCGCGCTGGTCCAAGCGCCGTTCGTCCTCGTCTTCACCTGGCAGCTTGGGTGGCTGGCGCTCGCGTGGTTTGCCGCCCTCGTCGCCACCACGGCGCTCTACAACTGGCCGCGCATCGGCTTCAAGGGCCATCCCGGCCTCGATCTGCTCAACCAATGCGCCTACCTGCTGGTCTTCGTGCTCAGCAGTTGGCTGAACGGTCTGCCGCAGGCACCGTGGTTCACGTTCGTCTTTGGCGCACTCTTCGCCATGCACTCCCATCTTTTCGGCGAACTCATGGACCTCGAACCCGACCGCGCCGTCGGGCGCCGCACCACCGCCGTGACCATCGGCCGACTCCCCGCCAAGGCGCTGATGATCGCCCTGCTCGCCGGGGAAGCGGCGCTCGTCTGGCAAAATACCTGCGACCTTTGGATCACCGCCTTCCTCGCGGGCGGCGCCTGCTTTTTCTTCGCCGATGCCGCTTTCCTCTGGCGCGCCCGCCCTTACCAGCCGTGGCAGATGCGCCTCGCCTTCCTCGGCTGGAATGCCGCCGCCCTGCTCAGCATCCCGTGGGTCTGGCGGACGGG
>JBBQYR010000135.1:0-12745 GCA_038208565.1 Chthoniobacterales bacterium | reverse complement strand
GGAGGTGGCGATTTTCTGGCTATCGAAAATCGCCTGCGAAGTCGGCGCGTCGCCGGGGCTGCCGGGTTCGTCGCGAAAGCCGAGCAACGTCACGCGGCTGGGCGCGAGGTTGATGTCCACGGTGCGGCCGTCCGGGCCAATTACCGGCTCCAATTCCAGCGTGTCGCCGACGTTGCGCGATTCAAAGGCCGTCGGTAGCGCGGCGCTCTTCTCATCCACCGGCGCCGCAAACTCCGTCGCGAAGCGCACCTCATCGATCGCCTCGGTGCCCGCTCGCTGGCCACCCTTCGTCGTGAGTGCCGTCAGCGTCACGAGCCGAGCCTTGCCCGCCTTGGCCAGCTCGGCGGTGCGGCGATAGCGGGCGGCGCTGCCCCGTTCGCCCTCCAGCATCTGGCGCGCGTCGTTCTTCTCCAGCGCATAGACCTCCAGCACCACGAAGCAATTCTGCCACGGCGCATTGGCCTTGGCCGGAGTATTCTCGGCCGGATTTTTTACAAACGGATCGGCCACCGCGGGCGCTTGGGCCCGAAGGGTGAACGCGGCAGCGGACCACACGAGCAAGCCGCCGATGAGGAGCGAGGGGAGATGTTTCATGAGCGAAGCCTGACACGAACGGCGGAGGGTTGCGTCAACGCCACCTGACCGGCGTGTAAATGTTCTGTAAAAGAGCGCCCGTTTGCTACTCCGCGATCCACCCGCGACGGCGATACATATACCAGCCGGCTTGTTCGTGGAGCCAGATGGCCATTTTCCAAAAGCCGTCGTAGCCCGGCACATGCAAGCCGGGTGGCGCGGGGGCGGTGCTGATGGTGGTGAGGAAATTGCAGGGCACCGGGATGACTTCGAAGCCTTGCGCGCGGAAGGTCGCGGAGGCGCGGCGCAGGTGATTCGCGGAGGTGACGAGCAGGATGCGCCGCCAGCCGCGTTCGGTGGCGAGGGCGCGGACTTTCAGCGCTTCGTCGTGGGTGTCGCCGTTGGCGCCGAGCGGGATCATGGCGTCCTTCGGAACGCCCCAGGTGACGAGCAGGTCGCGCACGATCTCGCTCTCAAAGCGGATGACGTGGTCGAGTTTGTTGGCGTTGCCGCCGAGGAGTAGCACGGGCGCTTTGCCCATCTGGAAAAGGGCGTGCGCCATGACGAGGCGGTCGCCGGCGATGGTGAGGTGGACGGCTTGCGCCTCGTAACGCGAGGGGCTGGCGCCGCCGCCGAGCAGGACGATGGCGTCGGCGGTGGGGAGCGATTCGAGGGTGACTCCGGCGTAGGGTTTTTCGAGCGAACCGAGGAGCCGGCCCGGCACGGAAGTGCTGCCGATGATGGTGACGAAGAGTGCGAGCAGTCCGGTGGCGAGGGCGAACCCGCGCTGCTTTTTCCACCACAGCGCGGCGGTGAGGATGAGCAGGCAGAGCCAGACGAAACCGACGGGCGCGAGCAGGTGAAGGAGCTGGCGGAGGAGGGCGTCGGGCATGGGAAAGGCGAAAGGCTTTTACCGCAGAGGGCGCAGAGGGGAAGGAGAGTTTCGCAGAGGAACGATGAGGAAATTTCTCTGCGGCCCTCGGCGTCGCTGCGCTCTCTGCGGTTAAAAAACTCCGCTCGGCGCCGGGCGCTCAGGCGGTGAGCAGGCCGACGATGGTGGCCGTCATGTAGCAGGCGAGCAGGCCGCCGACCATGGCCCGCAGGCCGAGGGCGGCGAGTTCGCCGCGCCGTTCCGGGGCGAGGGCGCCGATGCCGCCGATCTGGATGGCGATGCTGGAAAAATTGGCAAAGCCGCAGAGCGCGTAGGTCGCGAGGGTAAAGCTGCGTTCGCCGATCGCGCCGGATTTTTGCAGCTCGGTGAGGCTCAGGTAGCCGACGAATTCATTGAGCACGATGCGGGTGCCGAGGACTTCGCCGATCTTTTCGCAATCGACCCAGGGTACTCCGATGAGCCAGGCGCATGGCGCGTTGAGCCAGCCGAAAATGGTTTCGAGCTTCACCGGTGCGGCGATGCCGACCCAGCCCTGCGCGGCGCCGAGCAGGCCATTGGCCAGCGCGACGAGGGCGACGAAGGCGATGAGCATGGCCATGACGTTGAGCGAAAGTGCCATGCCCTCGCTCGCGCCGAGGCACACGGCGTCGATGCCATTGCGCGCGGGTTTTTCCAGCACGGCGCTGGCCCCGGCGGCGGTTTCGCTTTTCTCGGTCTCGGGCAGGATGATTTTGGCGATGAGCAGGGCGGCGGGCGCGCTCATGAAGCTGGCGGTGATGAGGTGCCCGGCCATGTCCAGGCGTCCGGCGGCGTTGCCAAAGGCGACGTAGGCCGCGAGCACGCCGCCCGCGATGCTGGCCATGCCGGGGACCATGATGGCGAGCAGTTCGCTGCGGGTGACGCCCTTGAGGTAGGGCTTGATGACGAGCGGGGCTTCGGTCTGGCCCATGAAGATATTGGCCGCCGCGGCGAGGCTCTCCGCGCCGCTCGTGCCCATGAGCCGCTGCATCACCCAAGCGATCCCTTTCACCACCTGCTGCAGGATATTGTAGTGATACAGCACGCTGGAGAGCGCGGAGACCATGATGATGGTGCCGGTGACGGTGACGAAGAAGACGAAGGCATTGGCCGGGCCGAAGGCGCCGCCGAGCAGGGTTTTGTCGGCGAGTGGGCCGAAGACGAAGCGGCTGCCCTCATCGGCGTAGGCGAGCACTTTGGCCATGGCGTCGTTGGCGAAGGTGAAGAAGGCGCTGCCCGGCGCGGTCTTGAGGATGATGACGGCGAGGAGAAACTGGAGGAGCAGGCCGCTGACGACGATGCGCACGGGGAAGCGGCGGCGGTTAAGAGACATCGCCCAAGCCAGCGCGATGAAACTGGCGAGTCCGAGCAGACTCATGAGTTGGGGCGGCATGGGCCGACACGCTAAAGACGGGACGTGCGCGAGGGGAGATTTTTTCGCTGCGCGACATGACTGCCGCTCCGCATCGCCATGAGAAATATCCTTTTGCCGGACTCGCCGGGTGCCGCTACCCTCGCCCCTCAGCCAATATCCGAAGAAAAAACTATGAGTACCGCCGCCGCATCCGCACCCACCGCCACGCAACTGAGCCAGCTCGAAGCGCTCAAGAAACTGACCAAGGTCGTCGCCGATACCGGCGATTTCGAGTCGATGCGTTCCTTTAAGCCGCAGGACGCGACCACGAATCCGAGCCTGATCCTGCAGGCGGCGACCAAGCCGGAATACGCCTACATCGTGGATAAAGTGATCGCCGATCGCAAAGGCAGCGGCCTCACCGGCGCCGCGCAGATCGAAGACGTGATCGACCACGTGCTCGTCGCTTTCGGCCTCGAAATCCTCAAGATCGTCCCGGGCCGCGTCTCCACGGAAACCGACGCGCGCCTCTCTTTCGACACCGCAGGTTCGATCGCCAAGGGCCGCCAGCTCATCGCGCTTTACGAAGCGGCCGGCATTTCCCGCGACCGCATCCTGATCAAGATCGCGTCCACGTGGGAGGGCATCAAGGCCGCCGAGGTGCTCGAAAAGGAAGGCATCCACTGCAATCTCACGCTCCTCTTTTCCATGGCCCAGGCCATCGCCTGCGCCGAGGCCAAGGTGCAGCTCATCTCGCCGTTCGTCGGCCGCATCCTCGACTGGTGGAAGGCCTCGACGAAAAAGGACTACGCGCCGACCGAAGATCCCGGCGTGATTTCGGTGACGCAGATCTACAACTACTACAAAAAGTTCGGCTACCAGACCGAAGTCATGGGCGCGAGCTTCCGAAACAAGGGCGAGATCACGGAACTGGCCGGCTGCGACTTGCTGACGATCAGCCCTTCTCTCCTCGGCGAACTCGCCGCGAGCACCGAGCCGCTCGCCAAGAAGCTCGATGCGACGGCCGCGCAGGCGCTCGACCTGAAGAAGGTCTCGCTCGACGAGAAGAGCTTCCGCTACGAGCTGAACGAAGACGCGATGGCCACGGAGAAAACCGCGCAAGGCATCCGTGCCTTCGCCGCCGACATCGTGAAGCTCGAGCAGTTCATCGCTTCGAAGCTCTAACCGGCTCCCGCGACCGATCCGAAAATTCCCAGGGCGCTCCGGAAACGGGGCGCCCTTTTTCGTGGAGCGATCGCGGCCTCTCCGGCGCTAGTTCAGCCGCACGCTTTCCTGGTGGATCGCGGGGACGAGCTTCTTGATGAACTCCTGAAGCATGGCGTCCGTCTGCTCGCTGTTCAGGCCGTTCGTGCGGAAATCTTCCGTGACATTGGCCATCACCATGACAAACGCCCAGCGCTGGTTGTAGCCGTGGATCAGGCGGTCGGCGATGTCCATGCAGTTGCGGCGGAAGTGCGAACCCGTGGCGCCGGTGTAACCCACGAACCAGTAGTAATCCAGGTTGCGAATGGTGAGGGGCTGGCCGTCGCGGCCCGGGACGGGTTCCCCGGTGGCCGGATCGCGGATGAGGCGCATATTGGCCAGGCGGGTGGTGGGCAACGCGCCCCGATCCGGGAGAAAAAGCTTCGCGCTCTGGGACTCGGCGATGGTCCAGCCCTGCGCCGGCAGACACCACTCCGGGCGGTGAATGCTGGTATTCATGTCGCGGCCGGAAAGCACGATCGAAGCCTGAATCTCGTCGCCGCGAGCATTCGTGTAGCTCTTGCGGGCAAACTCCGTCCCCGCGCCCAGACCTCCGCGTTCGCGATCGCTGACCTCGAGATCGCGCCCATACCAGATGCCGCCGACCAGCTTCGGCAGCTCGAGCGTGACGCCCCGCGGCTGCTCAAAGCTTTGCTGCTTGGGCAGGAAGTGGATGGCGCTCATCCCGCCGAGCAGGATCGCCAGGAGAATTGCGAGCCGGCTAGTAGTCATAGGAAACAGGGCTGGCCTTGGGGCTGTCTGGGCTGTCCGGGCTGTCTGGGCTCACGGGTTTTTCCGCGGGCTTGGAAGGCGCGAAATACTTCTTCCAATCGAGATTGAGCAACCGGCTGAAAGAGGTCATCGCGAGCACGGCGACCGGGAAGAAAATGAAGCCCGAATAATCGTGGTAGATGCCGCCGGCGAGGTCGGCGTTGATGAATTTCGCCACGAGGATGATCGTGAAGAGGCGCCCGATATTGCCGACGATGGAGAAGAGGAGCGACGCGGCGAAGATGACCCCTTTTTTCCACAAGCGGTCCTGGGTGAGATGCACATAGACGGCCGTGAGCATGCTCATGGCGGTGAGCGAACGCACGCCGCTGCAGCCTTCCGCGATCTCGAAATTGAAGCTGCCATCAGTCGCCCGCAGCGTCGTGCCGACGGCGGCGATCTTGATGCCGATGAGATCCGAGAGCACCCCGATGGCGTGGGTGATGACGAACTGCAGCCAGAACGTGGCCTGCTCCAGCGCCGCCACGGGAATCATGAAGACGAGGAAGGCGCAGGGAAACAGGACGATCCGGGCGACTTCCTTGCCCCAGACGAACAGTGCCGTGCCGTAGAATAGAAACGGCAGGGCGAGGAGGGCGAGGCGGGGCTGCAGACTGCGTGCGCCCGCGAGAAACAAAAGCACGCCGAGGACGAGGAAGACGAGGCCGAGGGCGGAGCCTTCTTTCCGCGCCGCGAGGAGACGATCGCGGTGATACCAGACGAGAAAGATCGAGATCAGCCCGACGAGGCGCCCGTGGAGTTGCTCGCCGTTCCACGCCATCCACGACCAACGCAGGGTGGATTGTGAGCCATTCACCCAGATCGGGGTGAAGGCGTAAAACCACACGAGTGTGCCGACGCACGCCGCGAGGAGCGCGGCCTGCGCTGGCTGATCGCGCAGCCACTGCCCCAGTCGCGCGAAGGCGCCGCCGAAGGTCAGGGAAGTCGTTGAGGAGACAGGGGTCGAGGACACTGCGCCGACATTAACCGGGAAATGGCCACAGGCAAAGTTGAAGGTTCACTCGCGCGGTCATCTCTGCCAAGTAACGCCGTGTCGTGACGACCGATTCCACCGCTCCCGCACCCGCACCCGCCATCCCGCGCTTCAACGTTCTCGGGGTGGCCGTGAGCGCCATGAATCTGCCGGTGGCCGTGGCCGCAGTTTTGGAAGCCGTGCGCCTGCGCCGCAAGGGCTACATCTGTGTGACCGGGGTCCATGGCGTGACCGAGGCGCAGGGCGACGACCGCTTCCGCCGCATCCTAAACGGGGCCTTTCTCAACACGACCGATGGCATGCCGCTGGTCTGGCTCGGACGCCATTTCGTCGGTCCGGAAGTGGACCGCGTCTATGGGCCGGACTTCATGCTGGAGCTGTTTTCCGCCACGCAAAATTTACCTTTCCGCCACTTTTTCTACGGCGGGGCACCGGGCGTGGCGGAGACCTTGAAGGCGAGCCTGGAGGCGCGCTTTCCCGGCGTGCAAATCGTCGGCACCTACACCCCGCCGTTTCGCCCGCTCCATGCCGAGGAGGAAGCCGCGCTCACCGCGCAGGTCCGCGAGGCGCAGCCGGACATGATGTGGATCGGCCTGAGTACGCCGAAGCAGGAGCGCTTTATGGCCGAGTATCTGCCGAAACTCGACGTGACTTTGATGGCCGGCGTCGGGGCGGCGTTCGACTTTCACTCCGGGCGCGTGCGGCAGGCGCCGCGCTGGATTCAGCGATCCGGACTCGAATGGTTTTACCGCATGTGCTGCGAACCGCGCCGCCTCGCCCGCCGCTACCTCGTGAACAATCCACTCTTCCTCGCGCGCCTCGCCGCGCAGCTCTCCGGCCTGCGGAAGTATCCGCTGGAATAGTGCCCGTCAGGAGCCGCCGCTCACGGGTTCTTCGCCGGTGAAGGTGCGCAGCCACTCGACGGTTTGCGCGATGCCTTGCTCCATCGTGAACGGATTTTCGCCGAGCAGCTCGAAGGTCGGCTCCATCGGCGTGCGGTATTCGGTGATCATGCTGCGGTAGCGCGAGCTGTTGATCAGAAAAGGCTGGCCGGTGAGCTTCGTGGGAATATCGCCGATCAGCGCGAGGGTGCGCATCACCGGGCGCGGCACGACGGTGACGTCGCGCCCTTTGAACGCGCGCGCAAAGCCGTTCACGTAATCGAGCAGATTGATCGGGCGGTCGCCGACGTAGATCGTCTGGCCGGAGACCTGCGCGGCCGGCGCCTCGAAGATGCGGCGAATCTGATCGACGACATTTTTCACGTAGCCGTAGCAGCGGATCACCGGTTGCCGACCGGGATGCACATACATCCCGCGTTCCACGACCCGCCAGAATTCGCGCCGATAGCGGAAGTGCCACGGGCCCCAGATATTCGTCGGGCGGATCAGCGACCAGCAGCAGGGCAAACCGGCCGCGCGAGTCAGCTTTTCGGTCAGCACCTTGCTGTGGCCATAAACGGTCGCCGGAAAATAATCCTCCTCGTTCTTCGGCAGCGGTCCAGGTCCGCAGACAAATTGCGTGGAGGTGATGATCACGCGCAGCACGCCCGGCGTGGCCTGGATCGCATCGAGCACATTCTGCGTGCCCGTGGTGTTGGTCCCGTAGCCTTCCTCGACGGTGGTGTTTTCATCGCAATCCGCACGCGCCGCGAGATGCAGCACCCACTCGGGCTGAAACTCGGCAAACTGCCGCAGGAGGTCCGCGCGATCCATGATGTCGCCCTTGTGCCAGTAGCGCTGCTGCGCGGGGTTGAGCGGCGGCGCGTCGCTCAGGTTATAGATTTCGTGGCCAGCAGCCGCGAAAGCCTCGATGGCATTCGTGCCGATGAAACCGGAGGCGCCGGTGAGCAGGATCTTCATGCGAGAAAAACAGAATTCATTTTTTGCCGGAAAGGCATTGGTCATAAACGCCGACGATCTTTTCGACCATGCCGGCGAGGTTAAATTTCTCCGCGACGCGTCGCCGTCCCGCCGCCCCAAAACTCGCCCGCCGCCCGGCATCGCCGAGCAGCAACTCGAGTTTGTCCGCCAGCGCCTCGGGATCGTTCGGCGGAACGAGATACCCCGTTTCCCCGTCGGCCACCTGCTCGGTGGAGCCGCCGATATTTGTCGCGATCACCGGCAGGCTCATGCTCATCGCCTCCATGACCACGCCGCCAAACGGCTCCGGCTGCGCCGAGGGCAGGACAAATACATCCATCGCCGCGTAAGCCGGGCGCGGGTCGGGCAGCTCGCCGGTGAAAACCACGTCGTCCGCGAGGCCACCGGCCCGCACGATTTCGTGGAGCGCTTCGAGATGCGATTCATTGCCCGGGAAGGGCGCTCCCACCACGAGCCACTTCGCGCGCACGCCGCGTTCCTTGAGCCGCCCCGCCGCGCGCAGCAGTACCTCCTGGCCCTTGCGCTGGAGCTTGATCCGCCCGACACAGCCGACAACCGGCCCATCGCCGAGCGCGTGCCTTTTTCGAAACTGCGCACCGGCTTCCGCCTCGGGCAGCGCGAACTCCGCGAGATCGAAGCCGTTGTTGATCACGCTCACTTTCGTCCGGTCGCTGAACTGCCCCGCGATCGCGCCGGAGACGGCGATGATGTGATCGGAAAACGCGCGCATCCAAACTTCATGCACGCGCCAGAAGGCTCTGAACTCCTGAAACCAATCGCGAATGTGCCAGACGTGCGGCACCCCGGCGAGCCACGCCGCTGGGCCGGGCGAAAGGATCACGCCGGTATTCGAATGCACGAGATCGATCCGCTCCCGCCGGAGAAGCGCGCGCACGCCGAGGATGGAACGCGGGAGATTCAGCAGAAACGGCAGCAGGCGCCACGACTTGAAGACCGCGCGATCAATGACGCTCAACGCCGGATAAATGATCACGCGGACGCCATCCGCGCGGACGAGTTCCGCCAGTGGCCCCTCCGCGGGGAGCATGACGAGCGGCTCGAACCGCCCACGATCGAGCGTCCGCAGCAGCCGCACGAGCGACCGGCTCGCACCGTAGATGTCGGCGCTATTGTGGACGTAGAGGAGGCGCGTGGTCATCGGCTCCGGTGCAGATTGCGCACGTAGAGAAACTTACCACTCTCGCTCGGCGGGATGTCCGTCACGCGAGAGATGGCGAGGTCGACGCCGGGGCCCAGCACCTTCTCCAAATCCCGGCGCACGAGTGCGGCGACTTTCGTGAAGTCGTCGTCCGGAAACGCTGTTTCCATCAGCATCGCGAGCGTATAGGACGCCGCGCCGGTCTGGGTGAATTGAAATTTAACGAGCGCACCGGGGTTATGCACCACGCCGACAAGATGAACGATGTAAGTCGGGGTGACGTAGGCGCCGCTGACCGTCGTGATCACCTCGGAGATGCGACCCTCAACGCGCTCCAGCAGCGGTAGCGGGGATCCACACGGGCACGCCTTCGTGCTCAGCGCGCCGATGTCGCCGATCTCGTAGCGGATCAGCGGGAAGCGGCGATTGTGCAGGAGCGTGACGAGGATCCGGCCGGTGGTGCCCGGCGGCACCGGCTGGCCGGCGTCATCGACGATCTCCAGATGCACGCCGGTCGCGTAGATGTGGAAGCCGCCCGCGGCGCATTCGCAGGCCATGTCGGCGCATTCACGACTGCCGTATTTGTTATGCACGCGGGCGCCGAAGACGCGGCCGAGCGTGGTCCGGTGGTCGTCCGTGACGGTGCCCGCGCAGGCCATCACCGAGCGCAGTGGCCGCACCGGCGCGCCGCTCTTTTCCGCGAAACGGGCGAGCTGATGCGCCGCGTCCACGTAGGCCATGAGGTGGTCGATCGGCGACTCGTGAATCTGCCGCAGGTAGTCGCGCATGCGCGCTTCGTCCATGAGGAAGGCGTTGAGCGGATGCACGTCGAGCAGCGTGTTCAGCACGCGCTTCGTCGTGGAATCCTTTGCCTCGCTGATGTCGCGCATCGAGCCCCAGAGCATGAAGAACGGCGTGCCGAGCGGGAACCCGCAGAGATGCTGCGAATAAAGCCGGCCCGCCCGGCCCCAATCGCGGAAATCCTTGTCGTGAATGACGACGGTCGGCGTGCCGGTCGAGCCGCCGGTTTTCACCTCGACCCACGAATAGCGCGCTTTCTTTTTCTCCCCGCGATACTCCGCGAGGAGCGACGGCTCCATCAGTTCCTCGAAGTGCGCATGCACGTCCTCCTTGCGCAGGATGGGGAAAGCGGACAGCTCCGGCGAAGTGACGCGGGCGCGATAAAACGGAACCTCCTTTGCCGCATGCTGCAAAAGGTCGGCCAGATGTTGCTCGTGCCATTCATTTAATCGCGCCGCAGGCCAGCGCTCCGCGGCCAGGAACTCGCGGTAGTGGGCGCGCAGTCCGGAGCCGATGAGATCGTGCGCGAGCAGGAACGCGGGGCGGCGCCAGTTCATGCGAGCTCGATGTGGCCGCGCCAGCCGGGCGGCGGCAGGAAGCGGTGGATGACCGGCAGCGCGTCGAGCCCGTTCTCGGAGCGCACGCCGTTCAATGTGACGCTGAATTTTTCCGGCTCGAAGGCCGTGAATGGCGGATACGGAAAGCGGCGGTAGTGCGCGAGCAGCCGGATCTTGCGCACGTCGTAGCCCATGAGTTTCGCCATCGCGAAATCGATGAGGAAGGGATTGGGCGAAGCGAGCAGAGCGTTCGCCGTCACGGGCAGAGGCTGGAGCGGGCCGTTGCCTTCACCGGCGATCTGGCCGTCCATGATCGAGAGCACCGCGCGCTGCGGCTCGGTCCGCAGGTTTCCGCCGTCGGCGGGCGCGTGCAGTAGGATCATGTTCAGGTCATAGACCATGCGCCAGATGGAGTCGTTGCCGTACCACGAACCGGAGCCGACGTAGAAGGTGCCGCCGAGGTTTTCCTTGGTCCCCACGGTCTTGATCCCCCGCAGTTTTTTCACGATCTCCCAGCCCTTCTTGAGCAGCTTGAAGACGACCTTCGATCTTTTTTGAAAGCGCTCGCGGAGTCGCGCCTGCCAGTAGATCCAGCGCGAGACATCCTCGGGAAATTCGTCGCCGCCCTGTGACGGAAAACCGAGCTGGTGATGCACGAGATACGCTTTCGAACCGTTGATCCCGACGAGGTTTTTCAGCGCCCCGGTGACGCCTGTTTTCTGGTGCGTCTTCATCTTCGGCAGATTGATGACGAGGTCCGCCTCCAGCACCGTCCTGGCGATGAGGTAACGATGCACGCCGCGCCGATGCACACTCACGGTCTCGGCGGGATCGTAGTCCGAAACGCGGAACGACTCCGCATTGTGGCTCACCTCCTCGAGCAGGCTGGTGTGGTCGATCACGACTTCGCTGTAGCCGAGCGGGTCGCCGGGATGCGCGGCATCCTGCTCCATGAATCCATCCTTTGGCGTCCAGCGCTCCCGCCGGAGATCGAGGAACTGCACGACCGGCGCCGCGTGGCCACGATACTTTTCGATGAGCCGGTCCACGCCCGTCTGCTGAATGAGCGCCGCCCAGTCGCAGGTCTGCAGCGGCACATCGCCGACGGTGATCCTTTCGAGGTTGGTGTATTTTTTCCGACACGCCTCGATCACCGCCTCGATGAGCGCGGTGTTCGTGACCAGCGCGGCGATGGGAAACTCCGGGTGCTCCTCGTGCTTGACCCAGTTCGGCTTGAGCATGATCCGCCGGAAATCGCCGTCCGGGAGATTGCGGGCGATGAACTCGGCGAGCGACGCGCCGGGTTCGAGGAGAACTTCGAGGTGATTGGCGGTCGGGAGATTCATCGGCGCCAGCGGAAAGTGGGTTTGGCCACGTGGAAAGTCGTGCGCCGCTCCGGCTGCGCGGGAGTAAAAATCGCGTAATCGAACGGTGGCTGACGATAAGCGCCGCCGACCATTTTCCGAAGTCGGTAGTGCAGCAGCACCGCGGGCCGGAGCGCGCGCGCCCACGCCGGCGCAGATCGAATCAACGCGGCCTGTTCCCGCACGGAGCCTTCCGCGAGCATCAGGTTCGTGCCTTGATCGACGAAGACCGAGGTGATGCGCGGCAGGATGGCCATGCGGACGCCGCGATCGAGGAGCCGCATGATCCACTCGCCATCGCCCACCGCGCGCAGTTCGGGGTTAAAGAACAGCTCTTTCGCCGCGACCAAGCTGCGCCGGAAGAACGTGGCGCAGGTCAAAATCGCCAGATTGCCGCTCACCCAGGTATGAATTTTCTGCGGGACGATCGCCTTCCGGCAGCACCGAAACTCGCCCGCCGGCCCGACCACGAGAGCGTGGGAAAACGCGACCTCGACGTCGGGATTCGCCGCGAAAAATTCCGAGACACCGGCCAGCGCCCCGGGCAGATACTGCTCGTCGCAGTTCAAGTAGGCCACGATCTCGCCGGAGGCTTTGCGGAGTCCACGATTGATCGCGTCATACATCCCGCGGTCGCGCTCGACATGGAGGGTCAATCCCGGCCGGCCAGCCGCCCACGTTTCCAGCTCCGGCCCGGTCCCCGCGTCCTGCACGATGTGTTCTACCTGCACGCCCTCCTGATCGGCGATGGACGCCGCGCAGAGCTTCAGCCAGGCGGCCTGCTGGAAGCTCGGGGTGATGATGGAAATGTCGGGCCGCATCAGGCGGGTTACACTGCGGAGATGCCGGGACTGGTGCAAGGAGCCGTTACGCCGCCATCGGGTTTTCACGAAGTGAGCGGTTTGGCCTGCTGCGGGTGTTTCGAATCGGTCAAGGCTTCCCGTTTTCCTCGCGACGGTGCAGAAGGGGCACATGCCTCCCGAAAATTCTGTGCGCTCCACACATCCTCCGCTGGTTTCCGGGCGACTTGCGGTTTGGGAATGGATCGCCCTGCTGACGCTATTCTGTCTTCCGCCACTGGTCGGCATGGCGCGGCATCCCCTGTGGATCGACGAA
>JBBQYR010000134.1:0-12879 GCA_038208565.1 Chthoniobacterales bacterium | reverse complement strand
GCGAACTGCTTGGGCGCGATGAGCGGCTTCGGCTTCGGCGGGTTCACGGCAAGCGGGCCGTGGATGAGTTCAAGCACGGCGAGAGGCCGCTGCGGCAGCGCCCTGGCACTTTCCCACATCCAGAGCGTGCGGGCGGTGGTGCGCAGGCCGGTGGTGCGGAGCGCATGGGCAGCTTGGCTGCGGCTCAGCTTGCAGCGACGGCGCCACGCCCGCATCAGCTCGCCGAACTTCTCCGGCTCAATCGGCTTCGGCTTTCGTGTCGCCTGCTTGACCAGCTTCACGTCCACGCGCATACGCAGCCTGCGGAGTATCTCGCCAAGCGCAGGCTGGCGCGGGCAGCCTTTGATCGACTCCCATCCACGGATGGTCTCCGCGCTGGTGCCAATCGCCGCAGCGGCCTCGCGCTGCGTGAATCCGTGCTTCACGCGCCAGCCCTTGAGCGCATCGGCAAACTCGGCGGGATTCAACCGGACGTCGCTCAGCGGGTCGTGCCCCTCGCGCATCTGGCGCTCCACGGCGCACCGGGTGAAGTAATCCGGCTCGCTGCGGCCGGCCAGCCAGCCGCGGAACGTCACCACCGGGCAGCCGAGGATGTTCGCAGCTTCGGTGGAGCTGAAGGCGTTGCGCCCGAGCCATTCGGCAATCATCGCGCTGAAGGCAATCACAGCCAGCCTCCTTCGATGTCGCGTTGTGTTGCCCGGTCGACTGCGGGCGGGTTGGCGCGTTCAAACGCCGCCTGCTCGCTGGCGGCGAGCTTCGCGCGGTCATCGAGCAGGCGCTCCACGAGATCGCGCGCACGGTCGAGCGCCATGTTATCGCCGCGGCGGAACGTCCTCCGCCGCCAATACGTCGCGCCGTCGCCGCTGCCGCAGAACCCGTAGATCTTCAGCACTCGCCGCGTGCGTTCATCGACGCGCTCGGGGAACTGGATGACGACTTTCCCCCGCTCGGCATCGTCGTGAATCTCGATGTCGCCGTGGCGCTCGCGCAGCCGGGCGTCCGTGCGGCGAGCTGCTCCGTCTCGATCCTTTCGGAAGTGGCCATCGCCTTCTCGGCGAGCTGATGGATGAGATTGAAGTCCATGCGCTCCACGGCCTCACGCAGCGCATAGCTGAGCACCTCGATCCGCTTGTCGAGCAGCGGCATTGTCATCACGTCATGGCTGGGCACCACGGCGAAACGCTGCTGGCATTTGGTCGCCAGCGGCGCGGGCCGCCACTGGTCGCGCACCACGGGCGCAGGCTCGTCGCCCTCGTCCGGGTAGAGGAAATCGACGACGGGCACGAAGCTCACGTCATCGCCAATCGCTTCGACGCCGATCATATCGAACCTCCTTCAATGGCGGCGATGATGGCTTGCAGGGTGAATCCGCGCGGCGCGCAGCGTCGCAGTTCCCAGTTCTCCAGCGTCCGGGGCGAGCAGCACAGGATTTGCGCGGCCTCGAATCTCGCCAGTCGGCGGCGTGCGCGCCAGGCGACGATCAGTTTAGAGAAGTGCGCGATGCTCGTCGCGCGCGCGCCGGCCTTCGGCGCGCCTGCCCGACAAACTGTGTGCGCTGTTGACGCGCGGGGCGTCCGTTTGCTTGGATGCGCGCCTTTCTTCCACACACCAACCCCAACAACCCTCCTCCTCTCATGGCAAAGAAACCTCTCAATATCGGTATCGTCGGTTACGGCTTCATGGGCCGCACGCACGCGAATGGTTATCACAATGCGGCGAAGTTTTTCGACACGCCTTACGTGCCGGTGCTGAAGGCGGCGTGCGGTCGCGATGCGACGAAGCTGAAGGCGTATGCGGATAACTGGGGCTTTGAGTCCACGGAGACCGACTGGCGGAAGCTGATCGAGCGCAAGGATATCGACGCGATCGATATCGTGACGCCGAATGATTCGCACGCGGAGATCGCGATCGCCGCGGCGCGCGCGGGGAAGATGGTGCTTTGCGAAAAGCCGCTCTCGCTCGATGGGGCGCAGGGGGAGGAGATGGTCCGCGAGATCGAGAAGGCGGGGGTGCCGAATACGGTGTGGTACAACTATCGCCGGGTGCCGGCGGTGACGCTGGCCAAGCAGATCATCGACTCGGGGAAGCTCGGGAAGATCTTCCACTACCGCGCGAATTTCCTCCAGGACTGGACGATCAATGCCGATCTCCCGCAGGGCGGCGCCGGTCTCTGGCGGCTCGATGCGAAGGCGGCGGGCAGCGGGGTGACGGGCGACTTGCTGGCGCACTGTATCGATACGGCGATCTGGCTGAATGGGTCGATCGTGGACATCAGCGCGATGACGGAGACCTTCATCAAGCAGCGCACGCACACCGCGACGGGCAAGGTGGAGGAGGTGAAGATCGACGACGCGGCGATCGTGCATGGGCATTTCGCGAATGGCTCGCTGGCGCTCTTTGAATCGACGCGCTACGCCCGTGGCCACAAGGCGCTCTATACTCTGGAGATCAACGGCGAGAATGCCTCGATCAAGTGGGACCTGCATGATCTGCACCGGTTGCAATATTTCGACTACAGCGACGAGGGGATCGTGCGTGGCTGGCGCAATGTGCACGTCACGGATGGTGATCAGCCTTACATGAAGAACTGGTGGGTGCCCGGCCTGCAGATCGGTTACGCGGAGAGTTTCACGCATCAGGTGGCGGACTTCCTCATCGCCGTGGGCGAGGGCAAACCCTGCCCGCCGACTTTCCGCGACGCGCTGGAGACGCAGTATGTCTGCGACGCGATCATCGAATCCGGCCGCGAGCGGCAGTGGAAGATGGTGAAGAAGTTCGCGTAAGGCGCGTCTGTCCCAATTCAAAAGCCGCTCCGGGATGACCGGGGCGGCTTTTTTTGCGGATTGGGCGGACGCTCTAGTTCCCGGTCTTCACTTCCACGATGTCGTGCGGGGCGCTCTCGCGTTGGCCGGCCGGGCTGACCTGGATGTAACGGGCCTTTTCGCGGAGCGCCGCGAGATCGGGCGCGCCCAGATAACCCATGCCGCTCTGGATGCCGCCGGCGAGTTGAGTGAGGACGATGTCGAGGGGAGGGGAGACCTCCTTCAGGGCTTCGACGCCCTCGGCGGCGACTTTCCGGACGGAGTCCTTGCTGGTGTGGCCGTAGCGGGCGGCGCTGCCGGCTTGCATGGCGGCGAGGCTGCCCATGCCGCGGTATTGTTTATAGAGTTTGCCGTTGATCTCCATGATCTGCCCCGGTGCCTCCGGGCACCCGGCGAGGAGTCCGCCGCAGATGACGCCGTGGGAAAGCGTGAGGGCCTTGACGATGTCGCCGCTCTTGGTGATGCCGCCGTCGGCGAGAATCCGGACGCCTTTCTTCTCTGCCGCCATGGCGCAAACGTAGAGCGCGGTGAGCTGCGGGATGCCCACCCCGGCGACGACTCGCGTGGTGCAAATGGAGCCGGGACCCTGGCCGACCTTGATGATGTTCGCCCCGCTGTCGGCCAGGTATTCGACGCCCGCGCCGCTGGTCACATTCCCGGCGATGATGGGCAGATCGGGGAAGTTTTCACGGATCAAACGGACGGTATCGCCGACACCTTTACTGAACCCATGAGCCGTAGAAACTGCGACAACATCCACGCCACGTTCGACTAAGCCACCGATATGAAGAAGGATTCTATCGCGATCCAGCTCGCCGGTGGAGTTCCGCGTGGCCGTGACGGCGGCGCCGCAGAGCAGGCGGAAATTCGCATCGCGGGCGGGCTTCAGTTGAGCATGACGTTCCTGCGCGATGCGCTCGATATCGCTGATCGTGAAGAGTCCGCAGAGTCGGTCCTGATCATCGACGACCAGCAACTTGTGAATCCCGATGTGCTCGTTAAAGAACTGGTCCGCTCGGGCGATCGGGTTATTCCCAAGCTCCCGCACATTGATCGTCTGCACCTGACTTCTCGGGGTCATGGCTTGTGCCACCTGGGTCGAGGCGTAACGGGGGCGAACGGTGTGACCCGGGAGAAGCCCGAGCAGGGTATCCTTTTCATCCACCACGGGGAAGGTTCGGAACCCGAATCCTCTTTTCTCAACCAAAGTAAGAACATCTCCAATGCATTGATTAGCAGTGACTTTAATCGGTTCTTGAATCAGTCCGTGGACGTTGTTTTTAACGCGGCTGACCTGACTGAGCTGTTCGGCTTCGGGGAGGTTGCAGTGGATCAGGCCGAGCCCGCCGTGGAGGGCCATGGCGATGGCCATGGGGGCTTCGGTGACCGTGTCCATGTCGGCCGAGATGACCGGGATGCGCAGCCGGAGTCGTTCATGGAGTTCGGTCTCGAGATTCGTCTCCCGCGGGAGGATGTCGGAGTAGAGCGTCGCGAGGGTGACGTCGTCGTAGGTCAGGGCGAGCCCGGCGTGCTCGCGGAAGAAATCGTCGGCCGGTTTGTAGAAGACGCCGTCGAGGGAAGTGGGCGGTGAGGTTGCTGCCATGACGGGACATACCCGGACGGAGCGGCGCTTGGGAAGCGCGAAGTGCGGAATTTACAACCGGCTGAGCTTATAACGCTCGTTCAGGCAGCCGCACCGGGGGCATCGTGGGAGCAAAGTGCTGGTGCTGTCTTCAAACTCGAAGGCGCAGACCGTGCAGCGCATGACGTGGCGGAAGGCCGCTTTTTCCCGCCGCTGGCGCCGCCATTCGCTCAGAATCCAGACGAAGAAGATCGGTCCCAGCATGATCACGAGGTAGATCAGGATGAGGTAACTGAGGCTGACCGGGATCATGGCGCGGGTGAAGGGGCGGTATCGACGAGGTAGGCGTCGCGTCCCCAGACGACGGCGGCATGGCTCCAAGTCACGGGCATTTCACTGGGCGCAAACTGGACTCGCCCCAGATGCGCGGCGCCGAAGGCATCCAGTTCGGGATTCCCCGAGCTTTCCTGGAGAAACTGAAATTGGATGGCGCCACTGGCCGCGACCCCGATCAGGAAAAGGGTCGGCTGGACGGACGTGGGGACGTGTCCGGGAAATTCGAAGGGAGGATTGCGCTCCAGCGAGCGGGTCGCGAGCGCGGCGGAGAAGCGGATCGAGGTGGGTGCGGGCGCGACCATCTGGGTGGGTGCGGGTTTCGCCGCCACGTCCCGGACGGTGAGTCGATCGAGCGCCGGTGGGAAGCGGACCTGATTGGGCGCCTCCTCGGGAGCGCCGAGCGGATCGGTGCGGGGTTCGATAAAGGATGGGCGATAGCGGACTTCCACGAGGGCGGGTGGGCGGACTGGGCTTTCGCTGGCGATCAGCGCGGGATCTTCCGCCTCGATCCAGCGGAGTAGCGCGATGTTTTCCGGCGATGACGGCGTGAGCAGGCTGACGTGCGGCGCGGGCTGGGGGATGGTGACGCGCTCCGGGTAGACGACCTGAAAAAGCACGAAGGTCGCGCCGTGGGCGATCACGGAGCCGAGCACACAAAAGAAAAGCACGAACGGGAACCCCTTTTCCACGGGCCACTGGAAGGTCGGGTCAGGCTCGCTCTCGGACCCGCTCATTTTTGCTCCGAGCTGCCGGCGAGAATCACGGAGAAACCCAGCTTGAGGGCTTCGTCGGTGATCTGCACGACGAGGTCATACGGGGTCGCCTTGTCGGCCTTGAGGATGACGGCACGTTCCTTGATGTCAGTATCGGCCAGCCGCTTCCGCAGTTCGTCCAAGGTCACGCGCTGGTCACGGTGGTAAATCGCGGGGACCGGCGCGGCCGTGACGCTGACGATTTGGGCATTCGACCGCGGCCCGAGGGTGAAGGAAGAGGATGGTAGCGTGACGGCCATCCCAGGCTGCAGGACGAAACGCGAACTGAGCGTGAAGAAGACCACGACCAGAAAGAGGACGTTGAGCAGCGGAATGATCCCGAAGAGCGCGGGGTTGAATTTGAGGGAACGCGTCAGTTTCATCCGGAGTTGGAGGTTTCCGGCAGCGGTGGCGGCGGGCTACTCCGCTCCCTGGCGTTTGGCGCGGGTCTGCTGGGGGCCGAATTCGATGATCTCGGGACTCGGCACATCGCGGTTGTCGGAGATCAGATTCACGATCTCGATCCCGGCCCGCTCCATGTCGTGCATGAGGGCATTGACCCGTGACGAGAGGTAGCTGTAGGCGACTGCGGAGGGGATGGCGACGACGAGCCCCGCGGCCGTGGTGAGCAGGCTCTGGTAAATGCCACTGGCGATATCCGTGGCGCCGGCGAAGCCGCTTTGCGACGAAACGGTGACGAAAGACTCGATCAGGCCGACGACCGTGCCGAGCAGGCCGATCAGCGGAGCGACAAAGCCGATCGTGGCCAGCATGCCGAGGCGGCGCTCCAGGCGTGGGACTTCGAGCTGGCCGGCTTCCTGCACGATCTCCTTCAGTTCCGAGCGCGAAGCCTGATGCCGGACGATCGCCGCATGGATGACCCGGGTGACCGGCGTCGGCGAGCTGGCACATTCCATCTGGGCCTCGGCGAAACGCCGGGTCTGGATCAAATTGCTCAGCCCGCGCATGAATTCGCCCACGCGGATCGTCACGCGGTGAAAGTAGGTGACGCGCTCGAGGAAGACGGCCCCGGCGAAGATGCTGCACAGGAGGATGAGCCACATCAGTGGGCCACCCTTTTGCATGTAGTCGATCATGGAAGGGGGTTATACGGCGCGAACCGGGCGGGTGGCAAGTGCCGCGGCTCCATCCATTTTTGCGCCCCCACTGGCGGCGCGTGTTTTTTGGCAAAGAAATCATCCCTCTTGGGCATTCTAACCGCTGCAGTGGGCGAGGAAATTTCTTTGACCAGACTGTGACAATGCCGATACAAATCCATGCGCAGGAATGAGGGACGATATGATTGCCGATAGCGCCGATATCAAATTCGCTTGCTCGCAATGCGGGCAACGGATGCTTGTCGAAAAATCGGGTGCTGGATTGACGGCCGACTGCCCGTTTTGCAAGTCGCCGATCACTGTTCCGTATGTCAGCTCGATTCACGATCATGGCTCCCGCGGACATCGCTCGGAGAATGGGGTGACGCATCACGAGAGCAACGCGGACTTCATCGACCCCATGATCGACGAAACGCGGGAGGAGCTTTTCAATGCGAGCCTCGCCCAAGGGCAGTTGCAGCGGGAGTTGGATGCGGCCCAGAAGGAAGCCGCTCGGTTGCAAAGCCTTTTCAAAAAAGCGGTCGATGAATGCGAGCGGGTCACAGCCAGCGCCACGCACGCCCAGGCGGAGATCAAGAGCTTCCAAAGCGACCGGCAGCAGCTCAAGGCGGACCTTTCTCAGACCAAACAGCGGGCGCTCTCCGCGGAGCAGCAGATCACCGAACTGTCCGCTTTTGTGGCGGAGGCTCAGCAGGAAAATCAGGCGCTGCGCGATCAGGCGGAGAATGATCTCGCGGTGCGTCACGATCAGCTTGAGGCGACGGAAACGCAGTTGCTGGCTCGGGAGCGCGAGTTGGCCACGCTACGGGAAGAAAATTCGGAACTCGTGCAGTCCATGGCGGCGGCGCAGGCGGAGTTGGCGGCCTTGGGCCAGGAGACGGCGCAAGTCCGCGGCGAACTGGACTGTGCGGGAAAACTGCTCGACGAAGCATCACAAGCGGAAGCCCGTCTCGGCGCGGTCAATGAAGAGCTTCGCGCCCGCCTTGATCAGTCACTGTCCGACGGGGAACTGCTGACCCACGAGCGTGATCAGGCTCGGGAGCAGATCGGGATTTTGCAGCGCGATCTCAAGGAGACCGACTCCGGCCGCGAGCTGCTCGATCTGCGCGACAAGCTGGAAGACCTCACCGCCAAACACACGACGACCGTTTCCTCTCTCGCGAAAAAGTCCGCTGCAGTTCAATCGCTGACCGACGCGGCGCAGGCTCTCCGTGAGGAACTCAAAACCCTCCGCGAGCAGCGCGATGAGGCGGAGCGTCGGGCGAAAGCCAACTCCGACGCGCAGCTCAAAAAGGACAACGATGTCCTCCGCGGCATCAACCAGCGCGACAACGTCACCATTGGCGTCTATCACTCCGAACTCCGCCGGCTCCGGCGCGCGCGCTTCGCCCTGCGGATCGTCTATGGCGTGTTCGGCACCGCCGTCATCGGGCTCGTCTTTTTCGCCATCGCGGTATTCACGCGCCACAGCGTGGGCGATTTGTTCAACGAATTCCTCCGCTAGCCATTCCGGCAACTCCGCCGAATGACTGCTGCTCGTCCCGCCATCGACCGCATTTTAGCCATCGATCCTTCGCTCCGCGGCACGGGCTTCGCGGTGCTGGAGAAAGTGTCGGGCAAGGTGCGGGCGGTGACGTATGGGACGATCAAGAACCCGCCGAAGCTGCTGCCTTCGGGTTGCCTCGTCGCCATTCACCAGCGAGTCGTCGATCTCATCCGCGAGCACCAGCCGGTGTGTGCAGTCTTCGAGGGAATCATCTTTGTGCAAAGTCATCGCACGGCGATCACGCTCGGGGCCGCGCGTGGAGCGGCGTTGCTCGCGGCGGCGGGGCACGGGCTGCCGATTTATGAATACGCGCCGCGTCGAGTGAAGCAGTCGGTCGTCGGGCGCGGCGGTGCGGACAAGGGGCAGGTGGGGTTCATGGTGCGCGCGCTCCTTGGACTCACCGAGACGCCGCCAGCCGATGCGGCGGATGCGCTGGCTATCGGCCTCACGCATTTCAATACCGCCTCGAGCGCCGCCCTCGGCGCGGTGGCGATGGAGCGGATCTAGGCGAACCAGCTCGCCAACTGCGCCGGCTCCAATTCGTCGAGTCGCGCCACGGCCAGATCCGCCGCGGTCAATTCCTCCGCCGGATGCGTGGTCGCCACGCCGACGACTTTCATCCCGCCGGCGCGGGCCGCCGCGATGCCGACGTGTGCATCTTCAAAGACCACACACCGCTCAGGCGTGGCGCCGAGACGAGCGGCGGCCTTGAGGAAAACCTCCGGGTCGGGCTTGCCGACGCGCACATCCTCGGCGGTGACGATCTCGCGAAAAAAAGGCACGAGATCGATCATGCCGAGCGAGAGATCGATATTCGCGCGATGCGTGGAAGAGCCGATCGCACAAGGCACACCGGCATCTCGCAATCGCTCCAGCCAGGTGCGCACGCCGGGCAGGGCCGCGAGTCCCCAATCGGCCACGACCTCGCGATAGAGCGCTTCTTTGCGCAGCGACAGGCGCCGGATCTCCGCTTCCTCCGTCGCCCAGCCGAGCAAGTTGGGAATGATGAACTCGTTCTTCCGACCGAACCCTTGCTTGAAATGGCCGGGCGGAAGCGGCTTGCCGACTTCGCGGGCCAGTCGCTCCCAGCTTTCCTCATGATGCTTCGAGGAGTCGATGATCACGCCGTCCCAGTCGAACAGCGCGGCCCAGGACGCGGAAGATTCGCTCATCGATGACTGGCCCGGTGCCGCGCTACTCGATTCGCTGAAGCGTCGGGAGCCGATACTTCTGCTGGAACTCTTTTTCGGTCGCGGTGGCGTGCGCGGCGTCGAGGTAGATCACGCCGGGTTCGCCGTCGAACTCGATCTTGTGCAAGCCGTTCTCCGCCTTGGCCAGCGCCGCGGGCAGATCGGAGAGACCGGCCTCCAGGCGCACGCCGTTCACCTTCGTCACGATCAGTTGCGTCAGATCCTCGTAGCCGACCGTGAGGTCGGAGGGCAGCACGCGATTGAGGAAGACGAGCTTCTTCGGACCGTCCTTGAAGAGCTCATTCTGTTGCTTGTCGAAATACACGAACTGCTCGGGTGCCTTCTTCTGCCAGTCGGTGCCGTATTCCTTGAGATATTGCCGCGAGAGCTCGGAGAGCACGAGGCCGCCGAGCACGTAGAACTTCGGCGCGCGATCAATGACGTAAGGCTCGATCACGTAACTCTCCACCGTGCGCCGCGCGAGCGTCACGTTCAGGTCCTTCTTCTCGCCTTTGCGAAAGATTGTGAACTTCACCACGTCGCCGACGTAGTGCCGCGTGGAGAAGTAATGCGAGATGCCGATCTTGCCGTAGTCCGGGTCCTTGTAGTTGCCGTCCTGATCGACCGCGAGGCCGTTGATCGCGAGCAGCACGTCGCCCTTCTCGATCCCGGCTTTGGCCGCGGGGCTGTCGCGCAGCGTATCCGCGATGTAGACGCCGCCAGGCGTTCCGTTCAGCTCGAGATAGCGGCGAAACTGCGGGTCGCGCGTCGGCGACGACGTGATGCCCACACGCGGGAACCCTTCATAGGGCTGCTTTGCGGCGTCCTTGAGAAAGTGCTCGATGACCGGCGCGGGCAGGACGTCGGCGTTGTTCGTGGTATTGTCGTAACGCATCACCATGCCCACGAGTTTGCCGCCCTTCACGACCGGCAGCGTGAAGCTGCTGTCGCGGAATTGCAGCGGCGTCGTGAGGCGATAGATGAGCAGGGGAGAATCGTCCGTCGGATAGCGCGTCACCTCGGCGGTGGTCATGGTCGCCTGGGTCACGAGCAGCGCGCCGTTGCTCTCGAGCTGCCACACGGAAAGCATGTCCCCGACATTGGCCGCCGCGACTTCGAGCGGCTTCAGCGGCTTGAGGAAAGCGGCGTCATCGGCTTTGAGCAACGCGAGATTTGACTCGTAGTCCACGACCTCGACCGTGGCCGGCACCTTCTGTCCGCCTTCCGCCGTTTCGAGTTCCACGAAGTTCGCATTGGCCACGAGTTCCGCGGTGACGAGCACGCGATTGCCCGAGAGCACGGTGCCGATCGCGCGGCGCGAGAACGGCGGACGCTTGCCCCACGGGCGACCGAAGTCCCACGATTGATTGGTCACATTCACGCGCACCACGGAGAGCGGCACATCGGCTTTGACTTCCTGAGCTTGAGCGCGCCAGGCGCTGCTCGTGAAGGCCGTGAGGACGAGGAGAAAAAGGACGCGGCGCATTTAGAGGGAGGCGGAGGTGGGGAATTCGCTGGTCGTGAGGTTCTGCTCCTTGAGCACGTTGTAACGCTGCTTGATCCGCTCGCGCGCGGCCTCGACCGCGGCGCGTTCCAGCACCAGCGGGCGCGCGTAGCCGATGAACTTGATCACGTAAAACTCCGGCTTCTCCGCAAACGCATCGGCCACATCCTTGAGCGTGCGGATTTTCTTCTCGTTGATCTCCTCCACGATGCCCTCGCGAAACTCGGCGACGTAAGTATTCAGCGGATCGGGCAGGATGCTCGTGAGCACGACGATCTCGGGATTCTCCTGGTAGAGCTCTTTGATGACGAAGTTGTCGTAGTAGTAGTTGATGCGGTCGCTTTGGAATTGGTAGGCGCCGAGCAGATTGCGCGAGAGCGGCTGGAAGAGCAGCCCGCCGAAAAGGACATACGCCGGCTGCAGATCGTAGGCGTTGGCTTGCATGAGGTAAGGCCATGCGCGGTCAAAGGTGATCGTCACCTCCAGCGGTTGGCGATTGCGCAGCAGCGCGAGCTTCACCGAGTCGCCCTTGAACTTCCGCTCCGCGACTTCGCTCATGAGCACGCGCTCGCCGTCGAGTTCGAGCATGCCATCGCTGGCGATCTCGTGGCCATCGATCGCGAGCAAGACATCACCGACCTCCACCTTGCCCGCGCAGACGCCGGCGGCCTGCACGCTGCTCACCATCACGCCGCGATCATCATCGCCGAGGCCCAGCGCCTTGCGCATCGCGGGGTTCAGGGTGTTCGCGATCCCGACCGAGAGATCCATGTAGCGGTCGTATTTGCCGTCCTTGATGTCATCGAGGAAGTGCTGGATGACCGGCGTGGGGATCATGTAACCGACGTTCTGCGCGACATCGCCCGAGAAGCCCTGGAAGGCCACGCCCACGACCTTCCCATCCTGCAAAACCGGCCCGCCGCTGTTGCCGGGATTGATCGCTGCATCGATCTGGATGGTGAGGTGCGAGTCGATGACCGAATGCGTGTAAGGCCGGAAATCGATGCGCGAGACGACGCCCTGGGTGACGCTGATGCGCTCGCCGCCGATCGGGTACCCGATGACCGTGACCATCGATTCCAGCGCTGGGATGCCGCCGAGCGGGAGCGGCTTGGTGTCCTTGAAAAAAGCGGGGTCCTGGACCTTCAGCACGGCGAGATCGCAGTCGTGGGCGATGTGCTCCACGGTGGCGATGTACTTCTTCGGGTCGTTTTCCTTCTCCACGGTGAGGAACCGCGAATTGCTGACCACGTGAGCATTGGTCACGAGCCGATCTTTCGATACGACCCAGCCGGTGCCGCCGCCGCCGCCGAGCGCGCCAGGCAGCCACGGGACGCGATAGTTGGCGTCCTGCGAAGTGTTGTTCACACGGGCGACGCTTTTGCGGATTTCATTCGGCTGGCCGAAGACGGGGGAAACGAGAAGACCAAGCGCGAGGACGAGCGGCCAGAGTCGTGGGGTCATGAGTGCGGGGAAGATGCGTGGTGAGTCCCGTGCTGTAAAACGGATTGTGCGCGCCGGGGCGACTTTCGCACCCGTGGCCACTGCCGTGGGCGGTGATGTTCAGCCCGGTTTCGTCGCAGCACGGCGAAACGGCAGTGCGGGAAGGGGATCCCACGCCGCGTCACGGGGAGGCGGTCTCAAAGGCGGGCGAAGCGGGAGCGAAGTTCCGGGAAAGGGCGTCACTGTAGGTCGAAGCGGCGTCGTAGGAGGTCGAAGCGCTATCAAAGATCCGGGAAGCGGTATCGAAGATAGGGGAAGCGGTATCAAAGATACGGGAACCGCTCTCGTTGTTGGGCGAAGCGCTTTCGTTTTTGCTCGAAACCGGACTAAATATGCCCGGAATGTGACCGTTTTAGGTGTTTCCCGAAGACTACCATCCAAACCACCTAATACCAAATTGGTGAAATGATCAGACACCTGCCCAGCCCGGAGGGCTGAAGGAAATTAGCTCCGGGTGAAACCCGGAGTTTCGGACCACCATCCGATGCACCCCGGAGGGTGTGCCGGAAGCAGCCAGCCATGCACC
>JBBQYR010000133.1:0-12921 GCA_038208565.1 Chthoniobacterales bacterium | reverse complement strand
GGTGCATGGCTGGCTGCTTCCGGCACACCCTCCGGGGTGCATCGGATGGTGGTCCGAAACTCCGGGTTTCACCCGGAGCTAATTTCCTTCAGCCCTCCGGGCTGGGCAGGTGTCTGATCATTTCACCAATTTGGTATTAGGATGCCGACAGGGGCACATCGCCAAGTCGTCGCAACGCCTTCTGACTCGCCGATCCGAGTCCCGCGCCACTCACCCGAAAGTGTTACCAAAAAATCCCCCACCTGCCGACGTGCATCGGGAGTGATGTTAGAGCAATGTCCCCTCCCGTGAACCTCTTCACCCGTCTCCCCCTCTTCCTCACGCTTGCCGTCCCCGCCTTTGCTGCGCCTTACGACGACCTCATCACCCAGGACAAACCAGCCGCCTACTGGAACTCGAATCCCGCGACCACCCAGGCCCTGCTCGAAGCCGGCGCCGAGATCACCGAAGGGCCGCGTCCGCCGGAGTTTCCGGCCTTTGGCGAAACCAATCACGCCGTCGCTTTCCGCAAACCCGGCGCCAAGCTGCGCCTCGCGGACCCCGGCGCGGATAGCATCTACGATTTCAAAAAGGGCGACAGCATCACGCTCGAAGCCTGGGTCCAGTGCGACCAGCTCGGGAACGGGCAGAATTCCTACATCATCGGCAAAGGCCGCACCAGCCGGCCCGGGCAGCCTTCGCACAATCAAAACTGGGCGCTGCGCCTGCGCGAAGAAGATGGCACGGCGCGAATCAGTTTCGTCTTCCGCGATGAGCGCGACGCGACCAAGGACAGCCAGGATTTCTGGCATCGCTGGACGACTGATATCGGCTTCCAGCCCGGCGGCGGCTGGCACCATGTCGCGGTCAGCTACACTTTCGGAAAGCCGGACAGCGTCCGCGGTTACATTGATGGCTCGCTGGTCGGCGGCGCTTGGGATATGGGCGGCGCGACGGAACTCGGTCCGTGGATCGATGACGACGAAGTCTGGCTCGGCACATCGATGGGCGGCTCCGCGGGTTTCAGCCTGCGCGGGAGCCTCGATGAAGTCGCGATCCACCGCTCAGTGCTCAAGGCCGAGACGCTCAAGGCGCGTTTTCAGCGCGTCTCGCCAGCTCCGGTGGTAAAGCTCGAAGACCTGCCCAAAGGCCTCGTCCGTGTCGAGATCCTCGAACATCGCGTGAAAGACACCAGTGCCGGGAACGGCGACTGGACGGTGAACGATTCCGATTCCAGCAAAAGCAACGCCGGCTTCGAAGCCTCGTGGGGCAATGTGCCGACGACCGTGACCGAATCGTGGACCGAGCCCGCCTTCGCTCTCGCCCAACTCGTCCCGAAATATTCTCCGCGCGGTGTCCTGCGCGACCGCTCGGTCCCCTATGTCGTCCGCCTGTCCGGCGCCGTCACGCTGCCGCCGGGTGAACACCGTGTGCTCGTCCGCGCCATGCGTGGCGGGCGGCTATCCATCGATGGCGAAATCGTCGCGACCTCCGACTTCTACCCGAAACTCGCGGGCCCAACCATCGCCTCCGACGCCGAGCCCGTGCCGGATCAGCTCGATGTGCAGCTCGTCCGCGAGGTCGCCGTACTCCAACCCGGCCACAGCGAAAAGATGGTCGCCGTGCAGAGCGACGGAAAGCCGCGCGTCTTCACCTTTGAGACCTTCGTCGGTGGTCGCAATCTCCGCCCCGAACTCGGCCAACCGAGCCTCAGCGTCTCCAGCAGCCATGCGCCTTTCCGCCTGCTGACCTGCGACAACCAGATCATCGATTTCACCGACGAAGGCGGGAAGCACTACAGTAGCGAACAGCGCGCCCGCGTCGCCGCGCTCGCCGCACCGCGCCGGTCGCAACCCGAGGAACTGGCCTACTGGAAGATGCGCCACGATCTCGCCCGCACCGAGATCTCCAAGAAGCCATCCATCGCCGTGCCGACGGTCGCGAATCCGAAATCCGAGGTGCGCAATCCGATCGACGCCTTCATCGAAGCCAAGCTCGCGGGCAAGCCGGCTCAACCCTCCGCGCTGGCCGATGACTCCGCGTTCCTGCGCCGCGCCACGCTCGACACCATCGGGCTCGTGCCTTCGGCGGAAGAGGTTGCCGCGTTTCTGAAAGATCAGTCGCCTGACAAACGCGCCCGGGCCATCGACCGCTTGCTGAAAGATCCGCGTTGGGCCGATCAATGGGTGCCCTATTGGCAGGATGTGCTCGCGGAAAACCCCGCGATCCTCAAGGCCACGCTCAACAACACCGGCCCGTTCCGCTTCTTTCTCCACGATGCACTCCGCGACAACTGGTCGATGGATCGCTTCGTCACCGCGCTCATCTCGATGGAAGGCAGCATGCGTCACGGCGGTGCCGCCAGCTTCGGCGTCGCTTCGCAAAATGACCTGCCGATGGCCGACAAGGCGCAGATCCTTTCCTCCGCCTTCCTCGCCATGGAAATGAAGTGCGCTCGCTGCCACGACGCGCCGAATCATCGCTTCGATCAGGCGGACCTCTTCGCCATCTCCGCGATGCTCCAGCGCACCCCGGTGAAAGTCCCCGGCACGAGCCTTACGCAGGGCTTGAGCGCCAACAGCCACGTCGTCGTCTCGCTCAAAGCCGGCCAGCAGATCGATGCGCATTTCCCCTTCTCCGAACTGCCCGCGGAAACGCTCCCCGGCGTGCTGCGCAATGGCGAGGACAGTCGCGAGCAACTCGCCGCGATCATGACCGACCCGCGCAACGAACGCTTTGCCCAGGTCGTCGTGAACCGCCTGTGGAAGCGCCTGCTCGGCTTCGGTATCGTCGATCCCGTGGATGACTGGGAGGACGCGCGCCCGTCGCACAAGGAACTGCTCACCTGGCTGGGCCGCGAGCTGATCACGCATGACTACGACCTCAAGCATGTCGCCCGGCTGATCATGAGTTCCGCCGCGTATCAGCGCACCGTGACTGACGCGGCCTCGCGTTTCGCCAAGTCCGACGACCGCTACTTCGAGGCTCCCGCACGGCGCCGCCTCAGCGCCGAGCAGGTCGTCGATTCCCTCTTCCAGGTCGCCGGCAAGGAGTTCGACGTCGAGGAGCTGAACTTCGATCTCGATGGCCGCCGCACGATCAAGGACTTCCTCAACCTCGGACGCCCGCAGCGCGCTTGGGAGTTTGTCGGGTTGAGCAACGAGCGCGACCGCCCTTCGCTCGGCAAACCGAGCGCACAGCCGTTTATGGATGTGCTCGTGAATTTCGGCTGGCGCGACTCCCGCCCGGAAGCCAAGACCCTGCGCGAAGAAGCGCCGAACGTCATCCAGCCGGCGCTGCTCGGGAACGGCATCCTCGGGGCGCGCATCACGCGCTTGAGCGACGACAGCGCCTTCACCGCACTCGCCCTGCGCGACCAACCGCTCGACGACCTGATCACGCAACTCTTCCACCGCGTGCTCAGCCGGGTGCCGAGCATCAAGGAACGCGCCGCCTTCACGACCGCGCTGCACGACGGCTACGCCGACCGCCTCCTCGCCGTCCCTAGCGGCGATCTGCCGAAGAAGCCGCGCATCTCCAAATTCGCCATGTGGAGCAATCACCTCCACCCCGACTCGACGCCGGTCGTCTATGAACGCGAGCGGATGGTCCGGGCTGGCGACCCCGCCACTCCACGGCTCGACGCCCAGTGGCGCGAGCGCATGGAAGACGCCGTCTGGGCGCTCATCGTCACGCCGGAATTCACCTATGTTCCCTAGCCTTACTCCTACTCTTTCTCCTCATCTTACTCCCGACCTCGGCGCCCTTTCGGGAGTAAGAGAAAGAGTATGCATACGAGTAGTAGCCAGCCTCTCCGTCCCCATCCAGTCATGAACCACGAAACCATCTCCCGCCGCGACTTCCTCACCCGCGCTTCGCTCGCCGCTGGCGCGCTCTCGCTGCCGAACTTCGCCCGCGCCGCCGCCCCGTCGGCTGTGCCGATGGGCAAAGCCGAGCACTGCATCTTCATCTGGCTCGGCGGCGGTTATTCGCAGATCGATACCTTCGACGCCAAGCCGATCAAAGGCGACGGTAAGAAGGTAGCCGGCTGCTACTACAACATGATCGATACGGCGATCCCGGACGCGAAGTTCTGCGAACACCTGCCGCGACTCGCGAAAATGGCCGAGCATCTCGTGCCGGTGCGCACGGTGAATCACAACGTCATCGACGAGCACGCCGCCGCCACGAATCGCATGCACACGGGCCGCACCCCGAGTGGCAGCGTCGTTTATCCCTCCATCGGTTCGATCATCGCCCATCAGCGCAAGGCCGCGGCGGACGGCGTGCCGGCTTACGTGCTCATGGGGTATCCGAGCGCCACGCGTGGACCGGGCTTTCTCGGGCCGAAAGCGGGCTACGTTTATCTCACCGACACCGCCAGCGGTCCCGCAGGTCTGGCGCTGCCGCCCGATATTTCACGCGAGCGCGCCACACGCCGCCAGGCACTGCTTTCGACGGTGCGCGAAGAATTCCGCGGCCGCGTGAGCGACTCCACCCCGCGCGACTACGACGAGGCGATCGAGGAAGGCTTCCGCCTGCAGGGCGGTGATTTCATGAAGGCTTTCAACCTCGCCGACGAATCAGATTCCCTGCGCGCGGACTACGGCGACGAATTCGGCCAGCGCTGCCTGCTTTCCCGCCGCCTCATCCAGCGCGGCGTGCGTTTCCTCGAAGTCGGTTACAACATCAACTTCGTCAATGGCGCCGGCTGGGACACCCACAACGCCGCGCAGAAGGATCAGCACAAGCTCATCCAAGGCCTCGACAAGAGCATGGCCACGCTAATCGCCGACTTGAAAAACAACCACCTGCTCGACAAGACGCTCATCGTGGTCGCGGGCGAGTTTGGTCGCCCCGCACACTTCGATGCCGGCGGCGGGCGCGGTCATCACGGCAAATGCTTCACCGTGCTCCTTGCCGGCGGCGGCCTGCGCACCGGCCAGTGCGTCGGCACGAGCGACGAACTCGCGATGAACATCGTCGATGAACCTGTGGGCGTGCCCGACCTTTTCGCCACGATCTGTAACAGCCTCGGCGTCAATGCGAGCAAGCACCTGATGGACGGTGAGCGCCCGGTGCCGATCACCGACGGCGGGAAACCAGTGGCCAAGCTGTTCGTGTGATCTGGGACCGTCGCCGTCAGCGTGCGGGACGATAGAACGCTCGATGCAACGCGCGCAGCCGGGCCAGTTCCACGATCGGCTCGGCGTGATCCTCGACGCGCAGATCCATGTAGCGATCGGTATCGCCGCTCGGCCCGCTATTTGCCCGGACAACGAGCAACGCCGCGCTTTGCTGTCCACGCCGATCCCCGCCTGCTGCCTGTCCCGCGATCAAAGCCGCGAGCAACCAATCGGCCAGTTCGGAGCCTTCGACCTTTTGCGCCTTTTCGTAAGCCTCGGCCATGCCCGTCAGGACCGCTTCTCCGGCGAGGAGATTCCCCTGCACCGCGAAATTTCGCCCGACCCGATGCCCCGCCCACGCCATGCATTCTTCCCCGGTATGCACGGCCGGTTGCCCCTTGGAGTCGATCAGCGCCAATTGCCGCACCGCGCGCTGCGGATCGGCGGCGAGAAGTAATTCGAGAGCCTCGCGGGAAGCCTTTCCCGCTTCCATCAATCGCAGCCCCTCAGGACCAAATCCGGCCTTCACCCGAGCTTGCGTCGCGACCGCACCGACGCCCGCCTTGGCCCACGGCACCACGCTACCCACGCCGAAGTATTTGCTCTGCACCGCCACGCCGAATTCACCGCTCGCGGGATCGTGCGCCACGATCGAGAACGTATTCACATCTGCCTCCGTCTGGTGGTCGGGACGATCGGCCGCCACGGGATGCAGCAGCAGCGCCCCCACCGCCAGAATTGCCGCCAACAGGGCCAGGATTCTTTTCATCAACGATTCGCTTTTTCCTTCGGCTTGCGCGGTGGCTTCGGAGATGTGGAACTGCCGATGCCGGCTGCCAGATCCTCCAACAGACGCGGAACGTAGGAGGAATATCGGGCGTCCGGCGCGGGGCCAGTCTGCGGCCAGTTCGGTAAATCATTCCCGATTGCTTTCGCGACCCGCGACCGATCGAGGGCGTCGAGCGCATTCAACGTGGCCATCGAGGTGAACACGCTGTTCCGCCCCCAAGGAGCGAGTTCCGCCAAAACGGCGAGCGCAGTGGTGGCCTCCGCATCGCTGCCAAACTGCCCCAGCGCTTGAGCAGCCGCGATGCGCACGTCAGGGGACGAATCCTGAAGCAGCTTCTGAAAGTCATCCTTGACCGATGCGACTGCTGCCGCCCCCCGGATGCGTAGACCCAGCGCCCCCCAATAACGCACGCCGCTGTCGCTGTCGGTCAGCGCTTTCTTCAACGCGGACTCGGCGTCACCGGCCGCCGTGGAAGCCAATTCCGCAGTCGCAAAAATGTGCGCGAACGGGTAGCTGCTCTCATCGTGCCCGAAGTCGTAGAGCGACCGATCCTTCGCCCGCGCAAGTCGCTCACCTTCCGGAAGGAAGCCGACGTCGCGGATTTTCGCAGCGAGCGCCTGCTGAGCGGCGCGCAGCTTCGCCTTGATCGCCGCATGCTCCGCCGAAGCCGCGAGATTGCGCACTTCGTCGGGATCGCTTTGCAGATCGTAGAGTTCCTCCGATGGCTTCGGTTTCCAAAAAACCGACTGCGCGTCATTGAGTTTGCCCGCGTCGAAGAGTTCCTTCCACACGCGCGTCGTCGGGGTCTGAAACATGTAGTCGATGTGCTGGCCCCACGGGAGATCGGTGCGGTAGTTGCGGAGATAGACGTAACGACCATCGGTGACGCTGCGGGTGAGTTCTTCGCGCTCATCCATCCGTCCCCGGAACCCATAGACGAAGGGTTGCAGCGGCGCGGTGAACTTGCCGGCAAAGGCATGCCCTTGCATCCAATCGGGCGGTTCCAACCCCACGAGGCTCAGCATGGTCGGAGCAAAATCCACAAAACTCACGAGCCGATCCGAGGCCCCGCCGGGTTGGTATTCGGGCGGCGCGAGCGAGCGCCACTTGTCGGGGAAATGCACGACCAGTGGGACTTGCAGCCCGGAGTTCCCAGGCCAGCGCTTGTGACGCGGCATGCCCGAGCCATGATCCGCGAAGTAGAAAACGATCGTGTCATCGGCCAGCCCTTGTTTTTCGAGTTCCGCCAGCACGTTTCCCGCATCGCCATCGGCCTCGCTGACTTGGTCGTAGTACTGCGCCCAATCCTGTCGTGTTTCCAGAGTGTCGGGATGATAGGCCGGCACGCGCACTTTCGCAGGGTCGTGAACCGCCGGGTGCGGACGGATCCGCAGCTTGCTCTCGTGACTCTTCTCCGAATTGAAAACGGCGAAAAACGGCTGATTGCTTGCGCGATTCCGCCAGTGCGCTTTGCGCGAGGACTCGTCCCAAACCAGTCCGGGCTTCGCGAGGTTGTAATCTTCCTTGGCGTTGTTCGTGCAGTAGTAGCCGGCCTCGCGGAGAAATTGCGGGAACATCTTTTTTCCCGCCGGATAAGCGACCAAGCTGCGCATCTGTTCGCCCCCGGTACTGGGCGGATACAGGCCGGAGATGAGCGTGGTGCGAGCCGGCGCACAGACGGGAGCGTTCGACCAGGCATGCCGGTAAATCATTCCTCTGGCCGCGAGCCGATCCACATTGGGCGTGGTCGCATAGGCATCGCCATAGCAGCCCATGTGGGGCCCGTGATCCTCACTGGAAATCCACAGGATGTTGGGCCGGGCGGTTGCGGCGCCACGGGCGCCACTACACAAGGCCAGCAGGACAAAAAGGAGTCGAAGTGGTCTCATAACGAGTTATTGGGCAGGGGCAGAGTGTGAGTCATGCGAGGAGCTAGTTGGCTGGTTTGTTCTTCTTCCCGCGAGGCGCATCCTTTGCGGAGTCTGAGTCGGGATTGGTGGTCGGCAACTGCGCGCTCACAATCGCGCGCCAGGCCTTCAGCTTGGACCGCATCTTCGCGGCCTTTTCCGGCTGCGCGGCGGCCAGGTCGCGGGATTCGGCAGGGTCATCGTTCAGGTTAAAAAGCTCGATTCGATTGTCCTCGAAGAACTCTACCAACCGCCAGCCCCCTTCGAGCATCGCGCTGTAGGGCGTCGCGCCGCCGAGATGATAATGCGGGTAATGCCAGAAGATCGGCCGCGACGGAATGTTCTGGCCACGGAGCAACGGCGCCAGGCTCACGCCGTGCGTATCGTCGAGCGGCTTGGCCCCTGCGAATTCGAGCAGCGTCGCCGTCCAATCCATCGTCACCACGGGCGTCGGGCAAACGCTGCCCGGCTGCGTCACCCCCGGCACCAGCGCAATCCCCGGCACCCGCACGCCACCTTCATAGGCCGAGCCTTTGCCATCACGCAGGCCGAGATTGGAGGTGACCTGATTCATAATCAGCCCCCCATTGTCCGACGTGAAAATGATGATCGTGCGCTCGGTCAGTTTCAGTTCCGCGAGTTTCGCCCGCAGCCGGCCCACGCTCTCGTCCACACTCTCGACGAGCGCCGCATAGGTCGCGTGATGCTGCGGGTCACTTTCCGAAGCGCGGGCTTTGTATTTCGCAATCACGTCGGGCTTGCCCGCGAGCGGCGTGTGCACCGCGAAGTGCGGCAGATACACGAAGAACGGGCGATCCTTGTTTTGCTCGATGAACTTCTCCGCCTCCACCGTCAACCGGTCGCTCAAAAATTCACCGTCCGGCCCATCGGGCAGTTCGGGATTTTTGTAAGGCGAAAAATAGGAAGCCGGCTGGCCGCGCCCGTTGTTGGCAATCGAGACATCAAAGCCATGCGCCTTCGGACCGCCCTCGCTGAGATGCCATTTCCCGATAGCGCACGTCGCATAGCCCGCGTCCTTCAACGCCCGTGGCAGCGTGGGCAAACTCGCTGGCAGGTCTTTAGTCCAGTCAGGAATCCGCAGCTTCGCCGCGGGGCGATTATGCCCGGCGATAAAGTCCGTGAGATGCAGTGCCGCCGGGTAGCGTCCGGTCATCAGCGCCGCGCGCGTCGGCGAGCAGACCGTGCAGGCCGAATAGGCGTGCGTGAATTTCATGCCGTCGCGCGCCAGTTGGTCGATGTTCGGCGTCTGGTAAAACTGACTGCCGTAACACGACAGGTCGGTCAGACCCATGTCGTCGATCAGCATGAGGATGATGTTCGGGCGCTCTGCCGCGCGGGCGATGCTGGCCCAAGCCAGAACCAGCAAAGTGAGGAGAATCCGTTTCATCAGTCGTTCGTCGCTCCGGCTACTTTCCTTCCGCCGCCCACTTCTTCATCTGCGCGATGTTCCGTTCGATCTCGTCGATGCGTCCGCCCTTTTTTCGTTCGCCGATGTAAGCTGCCATGTCGCTCTCGTATTGCGCCACGGGCTCCGGTTGGCGGCCTTGATCGTTCGATTGCTCCACCCAACGATCCAGCTTGCCGCGTAGTTCGGCGAGTGTCGTCGCGTGCGCGGGATCGGCAGCCAGATTCCTGATTTCCCACGGATCGGCCTGCGTGTCGTAAAGCTCTTCGGCGGGCCGGGTCACGGCAAAGAGTTGCTGCTGCACGGCATCGAGTTTTCCTTCGGCCTGCGCCGCCCGCAGCGCGACATAGCAGCGCTTGTTGTCCTTGTAATCGTTGGGCTGCAAGTGCGGGCGCTGCGGGAGATAGTTGCGGATGTAGAGCCAGCGCCCGGTGCGCACACTGCGGATGTGATCCACCGTTTCATCCGCGCGATCCCGCGCGGCAAAGATCGCGTCGCGCGGCGCATAGTCTTTCGCAAAGATGTCCCGCGCCTGCATGGTTTTCGGACGCGTGATGCCCGCCCACGCCAGCGTCGCCGCCGCCATGTCGATGTGCTCGATCAAATCCTCGCGCACCTGGCCCGCTCCGACGCCGGGCCCGCGGACGATGAAGGGGATGTGCGTGCCCTCGTTGTAGAGATACTGCTTCCCCCGCGCATGGCTCACGCCGTGGTCGGTGATGAAGATGATCACCGTCTGATCGAGAATGCCTTCCTTTGCGAGACGCGCGCGGATCTCCCCGACCTGCTGATCGGCTAGGCGGCAGGCATCGAGCGTCAGCGCCCAATCCTCCAGCATCGCCGGCGTGCGTGGGTAATACGGCGGCAACGGCAAGTCGTCGGGTTTGGTCAGCGAGCCGAGCTGTTGCTGAAAGGTCTGCGCCGCGTTGTTGCCGTCGCGCACCTTGCCGCCATTGAGCTGGATCTGTGCAAAGAACGGCTGACCCGGCGCGCGCGCCGCCCAGTCGTTGCCATCATAAATCTTCGAGTCCCACTCGAAATTGTAGTCGGTCTTCGCAATCCCCTTCCCCTTCGCCGGCCACGCGCCGTTGCAAGTCCAGTAACCCGCGTCCTTGAAAAGCTGCGGCACCGGCACCACGCCCGCGGGCAGCGCGATCTTCACCGTCCCCCGCCCGCTGCGGTGATGCTGCGCGCCGACGGACGTCTGATACATGCCGGTGATGAGCGCCGAGCGCGAGGTCGAGCAGATCGGCGCCGTGACATGCGCGCGGCTGAAGCGCGTGCCCTCAGCGGCAAGCCGATCGACATTCGGCGTCGCGATGCTCTTCTCGCCGTAGCAGCCAAAGTGTGGCGACATATCCTCGGTGATGATCCAGAGGATGTTCGGTCGATCGGCGGCGCTGGCGGTCGTGGTCAGCAGCAGCATACCGAGAACGAGGCGCAGGAATATTTCGGGGAGAGATTTCATGGGGTTTTCTTGTTCTTCTGAGTTTTCGCGGGTCCGCCAGTCAGCGGCCAGTTGGGATCATCGGTGCGTGCTTGTTTCATCAACGCTTCCGCTTGGGCGATGATCTCGGGGCTTGCCCATGCAGGCCGTCGCGTAGCCCGCGCTCTTCAGCACCTGCGCCACCGTCGGCGTCTCCGCGGGCAGTGGAAATTGTCCCTCGGGTTTGATCTCGCGATTCGCCCGCACCGGCGAGTGCCCCATCGTGCAATCCCGTCATCAGCGAAGTCCGCGACGGCGCGCACACGCTCGTCCCGCAATAAGCCTGCAGGTAACGCGTGCCCTCCGCCGCCATGCGGTCGAGGTTCGGCGTCTTGATCAGCTTCTGCCCGTAGCAGCCGAGGTCGCCTTGTGCGAGGTCGTCCGAGAGGATGAAGATGATATTCGGCGGAGCCGCGGCCACCGAAAGATGGAGGCCGAGCCAAAGGCAAAACAGACAGAGAAGACGGAGCATGGGGGGACGCAGGGAGGATTGGGGGATGAGTATCGTGCTTCAACTCCGCGGTGCCCGTCCAGTCGCATGGAGGTCCGCGCAGATGGGACAATTTTTGCGGCGCGCAATTTTCAGCCGGCGGAATTCCATCGACCCCAGATCCATCGTCAGGAGCGTACCCGCGAGAGACTCGCCGAGCCCCGCGATCAGCTTCACCACTTCCACCGCGCCGAGGCAGCCCACCGTTCCCGAGACCGCGCCGAGCACTGGAAACTGCCGCGTCCAATCCGGCGGCGGCTCCGGGGTGAGGCAGCGCAAACACGGCGTGAGCCCCGGCAGGATCGTCGTGATCTGGGCCTCGAGCGCATACATCGCGCACTCGACCATCGGCTTACCGGCCTGCACCGCCGCACGATTGAGCGCGTAGCGTTCAGCGAAAAGCGGCGCCGCATCCACGATCACATCGGCCTGCGCCACGAGCGCGTCTGCATTTGCTTCGCTGACATTTTCCTCGATGCCGACGATGTCCACGCGCGGATTGAGTTCCCTCAACCGCTGCACGACTGCCGGCAGTCGCGGCTCCCCGATCCGATGATGTGACTGCTGAAGATGCCGGTGCAGATCACTCGCCTTCACCTTCCCACCCATCGCCAGCACCAGCTTGCCAATCCCCGCCGCCGCAAGTTGATACGCGACCACCCCGCCGAGCCCGCCCACCCGCGAGATCAGCACCGACGCCGCCTTCAGCCGCCGCTGCCCTTCTTCCCCGAAACCCGGCACCCACATCTGCCATTCATAGATCGCGCGTTCTTCGGGCGTCAGTTCGGGAGAAGGATCAGGCATAAACGCGCGCCGGATGTGCTGCCGGAAGCGCCCCGGCGGGTCAAGGCGCAAGGAGTTCCACGAGAGGGTTGGAATATCTCTGGCGGGAGAATTTGTCGGGCAGGCGCTCCGCCTGCCACGGCAACCGGGGCGGTTGCCCTACAAATCAGGGCATCCCACAGCCACGCTCACGCTATTTCCGACGCCGCGGAGCCTTGCCAGTGCGCGGTTTGGCTTTCGTCCGTGGCTTGACTGACGAGGCTTTGGGCTGGCTGGCCTTGCAGAGCGCGATGAAGTCCTTCAGCTCGCCCACCTTCGCGTAGAGCGGCGCATTCGGGCGCGGCGCACCGCAGGCGAACTGCCAGCGGGCCAGCGCGGCGAGGTAGCGGTCGCGCGCGGTGGCTGGAATGTCCACCACCGGCTGCCCGCTGGACACGAGCGGGACGTTGGCGAGTAGCCGCGCGAGGCGCCCGTTGCCATCGGCGAAGGGATGGATGCGGACGAAGGTGGCGTGCAGCCAGAGATAGTCCGCGAAGGCGTCGCCTGCGCCCTCGCGGCGTTGGTTGAATTCCGTGAGCCACGTCTCCATGAGCGCGCCGGTGTGCCGGGCGGCGGCGTAGTTATCGTTCCAGCGGCTCTTCCCGCCGAGCCGGACGGGCGTGCCATTGTCCTCGATCTTCCAAGCGCCGATGGGCTTCATGCTATCCACCGTGGAGCCCTGCATGAGCACGGTGTGGAGGGCAAAAAGGTCGTCCTTGGTGAAAGGGCGATCCTCCCCGAGCCAACGGCCCACGGCCTGAATCGCCGCCTGCTGCGCCCGCGCGGCGGCGACATGCTCCGCCGGTCTTTTCGCAATCTTCGCCTTTGGTTTTGCCAGCGCCTCGGCGACCTCCGCCTCGGTCAAAGTGCTCCCTTCGAGTGTCGTGGTGTTGTA
>JBBQYR010000132.1:0-12940 GCA_038208565.1 Chthoniobacterales bacterium | reverse complement strand
GCTCTCGCTATATCTCATCCCCACGGTGCTCTACGGCATCATGTTTATGGGCCAAAAATTCCCGAAATCGGAAGCTGCCGAAAAGGGCGCCGGGATCGGCGAAATGTTCAAGGCTGTCGGAATTCTAGGCACGCTTGTCGTTTGCTATCTGCTCAACCTGTTCTTCACGAACTCCCTTGGAATGTCTGACGGAACCGCATTCTCTCTTACGACTGCTCTTTTCATGATCGTTCAATTAATCACACACACGCACGATTTGAGGGGTGGTGCTTCCATCCCGTTTGGCTCATTCCTCCTTTTCATCCTATTCATCACCCACGCCCTTGTCGGAGCGGTGGAACTCGGAACGGATGGCTGGATTCAGAATATCACCGGCAACCTCTTCACCTCCGAGCAGGGCAAATATCTGTTCCTCTGGACGTCGGTTATCATGTTCAGCCTCCGCTTTTGCGCCCACTTCATCGAGCGCACCCTTAAGCTCTCGCCAATCGGCCTGCTCTTCGCCTGCTCCGTCATCGCCTGCATCGGTCTGAACCTCGCCAGCACCATGCAGACCTTCGGTATGGCCCTCGTCGCCCTCGGCATCTACGCCGTTGGAAAGACCTTTTTCTGGCCGACCATGCTCGCCGTTGTCGGAGACCGGTTCCCCAATTCTGGTGCGGTCGCCATGTCCATCATGGGCGGCATCGGCATGCTCTCGGCCGGCCTCATCGGCGGCCCCGGCCTCGGCTATGCGAAGGATCGCTTCGCTGGCGAGGAGTTGAAAGCGAAGGACTCCGCGCTATTCGAGGAATACAAGGCGACCGCCCCGTCGAAGTTTCTCAACATCGGAGCTACCGCTGCACTGGGCCTCGATGGCAAGAAACTCGGCGAAGCCAATGATCGCCTCGGCGCCATCCGCAAGGAGATCGAAGCGGCCAAGGGAGACCCGAAGACCGCCTTCGACAAACTTGATCCCAAGGATCGCGCGATCATCGAAGCGAGTATCGCTGGCGACCGGAAAACACTCAAAGCCGATGCCTATATCCCAGCTGCCATGGCCGTGATCTATCTGCTGCTCTTCCTCTACTTCAAGACCATCGGCGGCTACAAACCGGTGCATATCGCCGAAGACTTCACCGGCGGTACGCCTGGGCCATATCAGGCGTAGTCCGCGGCATCATCACTGCTTACTGAGAGGGACCGGGCTCATTGCCCGGTCCCTTTCTTTTGCCGATGTCCACAAACTCCACCACTGTCTCGGCAATGATCGAAGATCCCCTCGCTTCGTCCGGCGCCAGCTTCGTCGAGAAGTTCCTCCAAAATGTCCGTGGAGCCGTCCCGCTCTCGATAGAGCAGATCGATATGATGCTGCGCCTCATCTCCGCGGCGCGCGAAGACGGGATCGGCAACTTCCTCGACCTCGGTTGCGGCGATGGCGTGCTGGCCACAACGATCTTCGACGAACATCCCGATGCCCACGGCCTGCTCGTGGATTTTTCCGAGCCGATGCTCGAGGCTGCCCGCAAGCAACTGCAGCCGCACCGGCGCCACGTAGAATTTCTCCAGGCGGATTTTCATCACCCGAGCTGGGTCCGCCGCGTCGCCCCGCACGCGCCGCTCGACATCGTCGTCTCCGGCTTCGCCATTCATCACCTGCCCGATGCGCGCAAGCGCGAGCTCTTCCGCGAAATCTACGACCTGCTTTCGCCGGAAGGGCTCTTCATCAACATCGAGCATGTCTCCTCGGCCACCCGCTGGACGGAATCCGCCTTGGACGACTACACGATCGACGCCATCTTCGGCGCGGAGCTGAAGAGCGGCCGCGGCAAACCCCGCGCCCAAGTCGCCCGCGAATATTACACCCGCGCGGCGAGCGATGAGCACATCCTCGCCCCACTCGAAGTGCAGTGCGATTGGCTCCGCGAGATCGGTTTCGCCGACGTGGAGTGTTTCCTCAAGGTGCAGGAACTCGCCGTCTTCGGCGGCCAGCGTCCGGGGGCGGATTAGTCCGTCAGGCTGAAGCAGCGCACGCGGTCCTTGAGCCGCACGAAGAGCTTGCCATCGGCCACGGTCGGCGAAGGCACCCACGCGCCCTTCACGTTCGCTTTCCCGAGTTCCACACGCTCGCCGCCGTCGGCGCGCAGCACCTGCACGTTGTTGCCGCTGTTGATCATGACGAAGAGCTTCCCATCCGCGAGCGCGGGCGAGGAGATCGAGCCGGGCACGGGAGCGGTCCAGCGCTGGCTGCCATTGGTCGCATCGAAGCAAAGCTGCACGTCGTTGTCCGCGAGGAAGACCGCGCCGTCGTGGATGATCGGGCTGGCCTGCGTGCGCAGGGCTTCGTAAGGCGCGACCCAGAGCTGCTGCGCCGCGGTCGGCGTGATTCGATACGAAATCAGACCGGCTTCGGGTTTGCGGGTCTGCACGGCGAGCAGGTCGCCATGAATCGCCGGCGTCGAATCGCCGCCGCCCGGCATACTCCAAGCAAGCTGACCCGTCTTCACCTCCACCGCATCGAGCGTCGCGCGCCCCTGGCAGACCACGAAGTCCTTGCCGCCAGATTGCCAGACGATCGGCGAGGAATTTCCCCCACCCGCTTTCTCGCTCTTCCACAGCTCATTGCCCGTCGCGGCATCGAGCGCATAAAGATACTTCGCGTTGATCAGCACCGCGCCACCGGTCGCGGTGGGCGAAGAGCCCGCGCCTTTCTGCGGCAGCGGCTTGCTCCACAAAATCTTCCCGCTTGCCGCATCGAGCGCGTAGGCGTTCACGCTGCCCAGCGCAAAGACTTTGCCATCGGCGACACACGGCGTGCTCGACGATCCACGCCCCGTCGGTTCACCCGGCGCCGCCGTTTTCCATAGCGTCTTGCCAGTCGCGAGGTCGAAACAGACCACCGTGTCTTCCGCCACGCGCCGCGTCGGCGGGACCGCTTCGATGATCTGCTTCTTGATCTCCTCCGCAAAGCCCTGCTCATCGAGCCACCCGCGCAGTTCAGCGTCGTTGGCAAAGATGCGCTGCTTCTGCGAGTCGATCTTGTCGAGCACGTCGAGCGGGATGGCCAGCGCGCCTTTCTTGAAACGGTTCGTGATGAAGGCCGAGTAAAGCTGCTGCTGCTTTTTGTTGAGGTTCGCGTCGATGAACTCCTTCGCGAATTCCTCCAGCTTCTTGCCGCGCAAAGTCGGGCTCAGCGAAAGCCGCGTCTCCTCGATCTTCTTCACCAGCTCCGGCCCGAGCGCGCCGGTGCTTTGGTGCCCGAGTTGGCGGACGACGAGTTCATTCATCTGGCGCGTCTCGCTCGGCACGTCGCGATGCCACACGACCGAGAGATACGCGCGCCCATTCGCCACCACCACGCTGCCGAGGCCGCCATCGTCATTGCTCGGGATCTCCTCGCTGTCCCAAAGCTGCTTCAGGTCGCCGCCTTTCCAGTTTGCCAGCAGCGCCGGCCCTTTCGGCAAAATGCCGTTGCCCGTCGGCCCGCGCCACTGCGGCCAGTCGGCAGAGGCGAGTAGCGGGGTGAAAAGGAGGGCGGCGAGGATGGGGAAACGTTTCATGGCAAAAGAGATGGGGTGAAGCTGCCGTGTCCACCCGGCTCCGTCACCCATCTTGGGAGAAAAGAGCCGCGGCGCGCGGTTGGTCTGGAAACCCGTCGATGTTCGACAGTCGCGGTCATCGCCGCCACATTCAGCGGCTTCATGAAAACGACGCCCGCCTCTTCCCTGCACACCTGGCTGCAGTTGGTCCGTGCGCCCAATCTTTTCACCGTTCCCGGCGACCCGCTCGCCGGCTTCCTCCTCGCCTCGGGCGGTCGCATCGACGGACGCCTCGGCCTCGCCATCGCCGCCAGCCTTTGCTTCTACGCCCACGGTCTGCTGCTCAATGATCTCGCCGACCTCGCGGAAGACCGGCGCGACCGCCCGAACCGTCCCCTCCCCAGTGGCGCCGCGCAGCCGCGTACTGTTCTGATCGCCGCCGTCGCTCTCGCCGCGCTGGCCCTGCTCCTGTGCTGGGCCGCAGGTGGATCGGCCCTCGGCATCGGCGTGGCGCTGCTCGCCGCGATCGTCCTCTACAATCTGTGGGCCAAAAAAATCGCCGTCCTCGGGCCGATCACGATGGGCCTGTGCCGCGGCCTGAGCCTGCTCCTCGGCGCCGCCTCCGCTGTCCCGGTCATTTCCCTCGGTCGCGTGCCGGATGCCATCTGGGCTTCCGCGGTCGGCTTCACCATCTACATCGCGCTCGTCACCAACCTCGCCCGCATCGAAACGACCGCGAACCCGCCGAAGCTTCCGCGAAAACTCCCCTTCATCGGTCTCGCCTTCATCATCACCGGCATCTTCCTCACCGGCATCGATCCCGCCGAAGCGCTCAGCGCGGCGAACATCGCCCTCTACCTCGTCTCCGCCTACACGCTCTACGCGACCTCGAAGATCCATCGAAAACTCCGCCGCGAACCAGCCCCACCGATTCCCCCGATGATCGGCCAGCTCATCCGCCTGCTCCTGCCACTCCAGGCCATCGCCGCGCTCGCCTCGCGCAGCACTACCGCGATCGTCGCCGCCGCCCTGCTCCTCGTCCTCTGGCCGATCAGCCGCGCCGTCTCGCGACGCTTCTACGCGAGCTGAACCCGCGCTTCTTAACCAAAATTTCCGAGCACGCGCCGAAGACTGGCCATTTGCAGTTTTCGTGCTTCTCTATTCGTCCCTCTTCCCCAAAAGCCCCGCGTGACCGCCCCGAAAAAACTTCTCGTCGTCGATATTGCCGCGCTCGGCTGGAACCTCGCCTCCAAGCTCGCCGACTTCCGCCCCGCGCAAGCCGTCTGGCCCGCGCTCACCTGCACCGCGCAGGCCAGCTTCCGCACCGGGGCCGCGCCCGCGCAGCACGGCATCGTCGCCAATGGCCTGTTCTTCAAGGATCTCGCCAAGGTGCTGTTTTGGGAGCAAAGCGCCGCACTCTGCGAAGGGCCGCGCATCTGGGAAAAATTCCGCGCCCGCGGTGGCAAGGTCGGCCTGATGTTCTGGCAGCAGAGCATGGGTGAAGAGGTGGACCTCGTCGTCACACCCGCGCCGATCCACAAGCACAGCGGCGGCATGATCCAGGCCTGCTACACCCAGCCCGCGAATCTCGAGACGCGCCTCAACGAAGCGATCGGCCGCCCGTTCAACCTCATGAACTACTGGGGCCCGCTCGCGAATCACAAATCCAGCGACTGGGTCGTGGACGCGGTCGTCTCCGTCATGGGCCTGCCCGATGTCGCGCCCGACCTGCTCCTGACCTATATCCCCCATCTCGACTACGATCTGCAGCGCCACGGGCCGGACAGCCCCGAGGCGGCCAAGGCACTCGATATTCTGCTCGGCTATCTCACTCGCTTGAAAGCGGCGTGCACCGACTTCGGCTACGACTGGATCTTCGTGGGCGACTACGCCATCGAACCGGTGAAACGCGGCGCTGTTTTCCCAAACCGCGCACTCCGCGAAGCCGGGCTCTTCCGCGTGCGCGACATCCGGCAGATGGCCTACACGGATTTCTTCACCAGCCCCGCGTTCGCCGTGGTCGATCATCAAATTGCCCACGTCTATTGTCGCGACGCTGCCGCCATCGAAAGCGCGCGGGCTTGCTTGCAAGCGGTTCCGGGAGTCGCCGAGGTGCTCGATCGCAATGCTCAGGAAGCGCGCGGCCTCGCGCATCGCCGGAGCGGCGACCTCGTGCTCGTCGCCGAAGACGGCGCGTGGTTTGCCTATCCGTGGTTTGAGAAAGCCGAGGCGCCGGACTACGCCAGCCACGTCGATATTCACAACAAGCCCGGCTACGATCCGTGCGAACTCTACTTCGGCTGGCCGCCCGGCAGCGTGAGCTTCGACACGACGAAGATCCACGGCGCGCACGGCAATGTCGGCCGCGGGTTCGAGATCGGGTGGAGTTCGTCGCTGACCTTCGACACGCCGCCCGCGACGTTCCTCGATCTCGCCCGCGCCACGCAGCTCTGGATGGACAATCGCCCATGAACGAGACGCGCACCGTGCAGCAGCGCATCGAAGTGAGCTGGGCGTTCCCGGTCACGTTTACGCGCGGGCTTTTCTCCAGCGGGAATCCCGTCCTCGCCGAGACGCTCAATCGCCTCGCCGAGCATCGCCGGCATCGCGCGCTGATCTTCATCGATGGCCACGTCGCCAAAGCCCTGCCCGCGCTCGCGAAAGACGCGGCGGCTTACTTCGCCGAGTATCCGCAACAGCTCGAACTCGTCGGACAGCCGCAGATCGTCCCCGGCGGAGAAGCGGTGAAGAACGACTTCGCGCTCGTCGAAACATTCATGCGCGTGATGCTCGAAGCCCACCTCGACCGGCAATCGTTCGTCATCATTATCGGCGGCGGCGCGGTCATGGACGCGGTCGGCCTCGCCGCGGCGCTTGTCCATCGCGGCCTGCGCCAGGTGCGTGTGCCGACCACGGTGCTTGGGCAAAACGACGCCGGGGTCGGCGTGAAAAACGGCGTGAACTTCCTCGGTGGCAAAAACGCCATTGGCACCTTCGCCCCGCCCTTCGCGGTGCTGAACGATTTCGACTTCCTGCTCAGCCTGCCGGATCGCGACTGGCTCTGCGGCGTGGCGGAAGCGTTCAAGGTCTCCATCATCCGCGACCGGCCATTCTTCGACGAACTCCTCGCCGACGCGCCGAAGTACCCGGCGCGCGATTTCGCCGCGATGCAGTCGCTTGTCATCCGCTGCGCGGAGATCCACCTCGAGCACATCCGTTCGAACGGCGACCCCTTTGAATATGGCCGCGCCCGCCCGCTCGATTTCGGCCACTGGTCGGCGCACAAGCTCGAACTCATGTCCGGCTTTCGCATCTCGCACGGTGAAGCCGTCGCGTCCGGCGTGCTGCTCGATTCGATCTACGCCGCGCGGAAATCGTGGATCACCGAGGCGGAGCTGAGCGCGATCCGCGATGGCCTGCAGCGCAGCGGATTCCAGCTCTGGTTCGACGAACTCGATCAACGCCGCGCCGACGGTTTGCGCGAGGTTTTTGGCGGACTCCGCGACTTTCAAGAGCACCTCGGCGGCGAACTCACGGTCACTTTTCCCCGCGGCATCGGCGCACGGCACGAAGTTCATGAAATCGATCTTGCCTTGATGGAGCGCGCCCTTCAGGAACTCGCAGCCTTCGCTCGTTCACGATGATCGTCCAGCACCGCCCACCACTCCACCTCACCTACTGCCTCAATATCCATCCCGGCGAAAGCTGGGCGGATAACTTGATCGCCCTGCGCGACAAGACGGTGGCCGTGAAAAGACGCGTCGCCCCGGAGGCTTGGTTCGGAGCCGGTTTGCGGATCGCTCATCAAGCAGCGGAGGAACTAACGGCCAGCGCCGAGGCCCGTGCGGAAGCGCTCGATTTTTTTGCCGCAAATCAGATTTACCCCTTTTCCATCAACGGCTTTCCTTACGGCCGTTTTCACGCCGGGCCGGTGAAGGAAAATGTGTATGCGCCCGACTGGCGTTCTCCCGAGCGGCTGCACTACACGCTGCAGCTCGCCGATCTGCTCGCCGCCTGGCTGCCCGAAGGAGTCGACGGCAGCATCAGCACCGTGCCGTGTTCCTTTAAGCCGTGGATCACCAACCAAAGCGAAGTGCTGGCCATGGCGGAAAACCTCGCGGCAGCGGTCGCCTACCTCGCGGCGCTGCACGAAGACACCGGGCGCGAGATTCATCTCGGCCTCGAACCGGAGCCCGATTGCTATCTCGAGACTACCGCGGAAACGATCGCGTTTTTCAAGGACGTGCTCTTCACCGCAAGCGTCGCGGAGGTCGCGCGGATTCTGAAAATTTACCGGTCCGACGCCGAGACGCTGGTGCGCCGGCATTTGGGCGTGTGCTTCGATACCTGCCACGTCGCGCTGCAGTACGAAGACCCGACCGAATCACTCCGCGCCTATCAATTTGAGGGCATCCGCATTTCCAAGATCCAGCTCAGCGCCGCGCTCCGCACGTCTTCCAATCCCGAAAGCTGGGCAGCACTCCGGCCCTTCGCCGAGCCGGTCTATCTGCATCAGGTCAAGGGGCGGGCGTCATCGGGAGCCAAATTCGCCTGGTATGACCTGCCGACCGCGCTGGAGGAACTGCCGAACTTCCCCGACGTCGAGGAGCTGCGCGTCCACTTCCACGTCCCGCTCTTTTTCACCGGCGCCGGACCGCTGCAATCGACGGCGGACACCTTGACGCCCGACTTCTTTCACGAGCTGCGTGGCGGCATCTGCTCACACCTCGAAATCGAGACCTACACGTTCGACGTTCTGCCCGCTGATGTGCATCCGGGCGATGTCGTGAAGAGCATCGCGCGGGAGTATTCGTGGGTGAACGAAAAGCTCGGCCTCGGGCACTAGCGGGCGGCGCCGCCGCTACTGCCCGACTTCGCCCTGAAACGCCTGCTTCAGCGACGGCTCGTGGCGGATGTTCTGACCCTTGTAGAGGTAAAACACTTCCTCGGCGATATTCGTCGCATGGTCCGCGACTCGCTCGATCGCCTGCGCGATGGTCATGAGATGCAGCGCTCGCGTGATGGTTTTCGGGTTCTCGACCATGAAGCTCGTCAGCTCCCGCGCCAGTTGCTTGTTGATGCTGTCCACGGATTTGTCGCGCGCGATGATCTCGACTGCCAGTTCGTGGTTCGCGTCCACGAAAGCTGTGATGCTGTCCCGCAACATATCCTGCGCGATCTCCCCCATCAGTGGGATGTCGATGAGCGGCTTGAGCAGCGGCTCGGTGTTCAACTCACGGGCGCGCCTGGCGATCTTTGTCGCCTGATCCGCGATGCGCTCCAGATTGTTGGAAATCTTCGAGGCCGTGAGCATCAGCCGGCAATCGCGGGCAATCGGACCGTGGGTCGCCATGTAGGTGATGACCATCTCGTCGATCTGGATTTCGAGATGGTCGATTTGCGAATCCTCGGCCTCGACGGTATCGCAAAGCTTGTCATCCCGCTCCACCAAAGCGCGCATCGCCAGGGCGACATTGCGTTCGGTCAGACCGGACATCATCAGCAGTTGCTCGCGAATGTCGGCGAGCTGTTGTTCCCAGAATAGGCTCATGGAGGATAAAAGGTAGGAGTGCGGGGGCGGTCAGGATCAACCGAAACGACCGGTAATGTAATCCTCGGTCTGCTTCTGCGCGGGATTGGTGAAAATCTTCTCGGTCTTCGCAAATTCGATCAGCTTGCCGAGGTAGAAGAACGCGGTCTGGTCCGAGCAGCGGCCGGCCTGCTGCATGTTGTGAGTCACGATGACGATCGTGTATTTGCCCTTCAGTTGCTGGATCAATTCCTCGACCTTGGATGTCGCGATCGGATCAAGCGCGGAGCAGGGCTCATCCATGAGGATGATGCTCGGCTCGACGGCGATGGCGCGAGCAATGCACAGGCGCTGCTGCTGGCCACCCGAAAGGCCGAGGCCGCTAGTGTGCAGACGATCCTTTACTTCATCCCAGAGCGCCGCGCCACGGAGGCTCTTCTCCACGACTTCATCGAGCTTCTTCCGGTCGTTGATGCCCTGGATCAGCAAGCCGTAGGTGACATTTTCGTAGATCGATTTCGGGAACGGGTTCGATTTCTGGAAGACCATGCCGACCTGTCGGCGGAGCGCGATCACGTCCACGTCGGGATGATGAATGTCCACGCCGTGGATGCGGATTTGGCCATCGCCAATCCGCGCGATGTCCACGAGATCGTTCATGCGATTGAAGCAGCGCAGGAGCGTGGACTTGCCGCAACCCGACGGTCCGATGAACGCGGTTACCTGCTTGGCCGCAATGTTGATGCTGATGTCGTGAAGGGCCTTCGACGCACCGTAGAAAAAGTCGAGCTTCTCGACCTCGATCATCGTCTGCTTGGTGGCGTCGTCGGTGGAGGCGAGAGTGGCGGGAGTCGGCACGTGCGAGGTTTCAAGCGGATTCATGCGAGGTTCAGCAAGGGAGTTCTTCATGGCAAGGCAGTTGTCACCAGCGGTAACGGTTTCTCATTTTGATCCGCAGGAAGATGGAGGTCAGGGCGATGCCCATCACGATGACGAGAAAGACGAAGGCTGCCCCGTACTGTACCCGCTCGGTGTATTCGTTCTGCGGGATTTTCGAACTGACGACGTAGATGTGATAGGGCAGCGCCATGACGCCTTGGAAAAGCGTGTCGAGCGCGTGGTCCACGTCCCACGGCATCTTGTCGCGGACGACATACGCGGCCGTGAACATGATCGGCGCCGTCTCCCCCGCGACACGGGCGATGCCGAGGATCGAAGAGGTCAGCATGCCGGGCAGCGCGTAGGGCAGGACGTTCGTGCGGATGGATTGCCACTTGGTTGCGCCGAGCGCTAGCGAACCCTCGCGAAAGCCCATCGGCACTGCTTTGAGCGATTCCTCGCTGGCGGTGATGACGACCGGCAGCGCCATGAAGGCGAGCGTGAACCAGCCGCTGAGCAGAGAGACGCCCCAACCAGAGAAATTTAAAAAGTGGCCGAATCCTACCGGAATGCTCGGCGCCGCCGGGTTGTCGAAATTTTGCATCATCGGCATGAAGAGCACGAACAGGCCGAGGCCGAACAAGCCGAAGACGATCGAAGGCACGCCCGCGAGGTTCAGGATCGCGAGACGGATGAAATGTACGAAGCGCCCGTTGTTACTGTATTCGTTCAGATAGATCGCGCTGCTGATACCGATGAAGAGCGCGATGGCCATCGAGCCGACGACGAGCAACACCGTCCCGACGATGCACGGGAAAATGCCGCCGGAGCTATAGACGTAACTTTCCGCGGCGATTTCCACCCCGCCGAGTTTCTCCTTGTAGGCGCGGAATTCCTTGTCGCCCATCTGCATCTTCTTTCCGTCGTGCTCGAAGACATAAAGCGTCTCCGGCGCCTGCGTGAGGAACGGCACATTGACGAATGGGAAGCTGGTCTGGAACACGGTCTGCCCACCCTTGAAAAGAATCAGTCCGAAGACGCAACTGGCGCATACCAGGATGAAGTAAGTCGCCGAGCGGAAGATGCCGAAAGCGACCCGCTCCACTGTGCGCGAGGAGGATTTCTGGACAGTAAAAGGATTGGCCGGAGCGTGCATGGTTTAGCCGATGGAGATGCGATAGCGGCGGACGATCAATTGCGCGACGTAGTTGATCGCAAGCGAGAGTAGGAACAGCACAATGCCGACCATGAAGAGCGCGCGGTAATGGATGCTGCCTTGCACGACCTCGCCCATTTCCTGCGCGATGATGCCTGTCATCGTATGCACCGGCTGGACGAACGCGCCGAGACCTTCCGTGAAATCCGGGATGGCGATCCGATTGCCGGCGCAGAGCAACACGACCATTGTCTCGCCGATCACGCGCCCAAAGCCGAGCAGCACTGCCGAGATGATGCCGGAAAGCGACGCCGGGATGAGGATGCGCACGATGGTCTGAAAACGGTTCGCTCCCAACGCATACGACGCCTCCTTGAAATGCTTGGGCACATTGTTCAGCGCATCCTCCGCGAGCGAAAAAATCGTCGGCACGGCCATGAACGCGAGCAGGCAACCGGCGGTGAGCGAGTTGAGGCGCTCGCTCATCGGAAAGCCCGGCACCCAACTCAGAAACGAGAGTTGTGAAATCCAGCGGAGCAGCGTGCCGAGGACCGCGATGCCGAAAAAGCCCAGCACTACCGAGGGAATCGCCGAGACAAACTCGATGTAGGGCTTGATGAAATTCTTCTCCTGCGACGTGGCGATCTCGCTCACGTAAATCGCCGCCGAAACTCCGAGCGGTACCGCGATCGCCAGCGCGATGATCGACACAAGCAGCGATCCCACGAGCAGCGGCACGATCCCATACCAATCCTGCCAGAAGCTCGCGGTGAGCCATTGCCGCCCGAAAAGAAACGACGTCAGCGTCCGATACGCCGGGATCGGCGCGTCGTGCTTCCACGCCTGCATCTCCGTCTCGATTCCGGGGAAAGTTTTGATCAGTTCCTGCGTGCGCGACTTGATCTTGTCGATCTGCGTCTGGAGCGCCGCGTCGGGCATCACCGGCGCGGAAGCGAGCGCGGCTTCCAGCTTCTGCACGAACTGCTTATTCGCTTCCTGATACACTCCGAATGTTCCCCGGAGCGCCGCCGTCTCGACCGCAAAATCCACCGGCGTGACCGAGATCTTATCCGCTTCCTCCTTCTTGTCCGCGCCGAGCAGCATCGCCTTCTGCTCCAGCATATCGAGATTGATTTGCTCCTTCTGTTTGATCCCCGTGGCCACTTCCGTGAGGTCGGAAAGCAGGCCACGCACATCCTCCACCGAGTCACCGTAAGCCGTGGCAAAAGCATCGAACGACGCCAGCGCCGCATTCGCGTCCTCGATCGATCTTCCCGCCGTCGTGAGCTTGTTGAATTGCGCGAGGCGAGAATCGTTGAGCGTGCGATTCAGCGTGGTGTGTTCATCGACCTGCTTCCGGATGAAATCCACATACTCCAGCCCGGCGAGGCGATAGATGCGGAGGTTCCGCCCGTTCTGCCCGAAGAAGCCCGCGCCTTCGCGGAAGAGGAAGACCGTGATCAGCGCGAGCACGATGACCGCGACTACCGCATTCCCGTTGAAAAAGTATTTGATGATGTCGTCCGGCGTCAGCCCCATGATGCGGAAGCGATTCCGATTGAGCAGCGCTTCGCCGATCGCCGGCTCGCCGTTGGCGGTTTTAGAAAGCGTAGTGGACATGCGTTTGCGAGGAGACCGGATGGGCGGGCAGGCTATCGAGCCGAAGATGAACGGCAAGTCGCCGACTGTGACAATTCCGCGAGGAAACCGAAACCATGGTGGGGAGCCCGGGGCCCGCTGAACAATTTTTCCCAGCGAGCCCCGGCCCCACCAACCGGATATTACTTCACCGGTACGAAGCCGACTTGGCTGACAATCGCCGAACCTTTCGGGCTGAGCGTGAAGTCCACGAAGGCC
>JBBQYR010000131.1:0-12998 GCA_038208565.1 Chthoniobacterales bacterium | reverse complement strand
GAAGCAGCCAGCCATGCACCTTCCCGCACCGCCTCCGGGGTGCCTCCGGTTTCTCTCAATATCCCCGGGTTGCACCCGGGGCTAATTTCCTTTCAGCCCTCCGGGCTGCGGGAGCGTCTGATTGTTTCCTGAAGTTGGTATAAAACACCAGCAGCAGCCCGAAGAGCAGCACCGCCAGCGCGAAGTGGGAAAGGAACATACCCGCTTAGCAGTCCTACGAAGCGGATGCCGAGGGAAAGGTTCAACTACGGCGCCGTGTGGGGATCGTCCGCGAGCCTGCCGCGCCGCAGATCGCGACCGCAAACCTCTTCGTGCAGTGCGCCGGACGAGACTCTAGGTCCCGCTGACGAGGAAGACGATCTCGCCCTTCACCGCTTTGGCCGAGTAGTGGGCGAGCAGTTCCGGCGCGAGGCCGATGCGGAACTCTTCGTATTGTTTGGTCAATTCGCGGGCCACGCAGAGCCGGCGTTCGGGGAAATGCTGGGCGCACACGGCGAGCGTCTTGAGCAGCCGATGCGGGGACTCAAAAAAGATGCTGGTGACATCGCGCGCGGCGGCGGCGAGGAGATCGCGCTCGCGCCCGCCGCTTTTCACCGGCAGGAAGCCGCCGTAAAAAAATGCTTCGGCCGGGAAGCCGCTGCCAATCAGCGCTGTGAGCACGGCGCTCGGTCCCGGCAGAATGGTGTAGGGCAGGCCGCGCTCGATGCAGGCGCGGAGCAAGCGGTGGCCCGGGTCGCTGATGCCGGGCAGGCCCGCGTCGCTGATCACGGCGATGTGTTTGCCGGCGGCGAGGTGCTCGATGAGTTCCGCGGTGCGCCGCGCTTCGTTGTGCTCGTGGTAGCTGATGAGCGGCTTGTGGATCTCGAAATGCCGCAGGAGATTTCCCGAGTGCCGGGTATCTTCGCAGGCGATCAGGTCCGCGCTTTTCAACGTCTCCAGAGCGCGCAGCGTGATGTCGCCGAGATTGCCGATCGGCGTGGCGACGAGGCTCAGCATTGGGGACTTAACCTTTAGGATTTAGCATTTCGCCCCACCGGAGCGCTGCGGGAAATGCTAAACGCCGAATCTTAAATGCCGAATGTTCCTACCAGCCTTCGCTGAGCACGCTCACGAGCTGGATCGCCATGTCTTCCGCGGCGAGCGGAATGGCCTGGCGCTCGTCGGAGTTCACGTCGGAAGCGATCGGGTCGGAACCGGTTACGAAGAAGCTCGTGGTGCCCGCGATGCTGCGCCCGTCCATGATCGCGCCGGTGGCGCGATTGATGACCCGGAAGCGGCACTTCAGCTCCAGCGTGAATTCACGCGTGGCGAGGACGTTGCCGCGGACCGAACGGGACGGCCGGCGCGTGATGCGCTCGATCGTGCCTTCGACGATGGCGTCGGCCTGATTCTCGTCCGCGATCTGGTAGGTGCCGTCCTGCTGGAGCTGCTTGATGACGGCGTTGGCCAGCGCGACTTCGACGCGTGGTTCGAGCGTGTCGTTCTTGAAGCTCGGCACCGCGAGCGTGCGGATGCCTTCCATGAACTTGGGCTGGATCGGGCCGATCTTGTAACCGGCGCACCCGCTGAAAAGAAGGGCGACGAGCGGGAGAAGGAAGGAGAATCTCATCAGTTCGGCTTGGCTGGGTCCTGACCGGGCAGCGGGGGTTCGACAGCGGGGACTGGCCCGAGGTTGTCGGTGGAAGTCCGCAGTTTGGGTTTCGAGGGTCCGGTTTCGATTTTTTGGTTCAGGACATTGGCGGGCGGGCCGACGTAGTCGGGACGCGAGGCGGTATCCACCTTGGCCTGCATCTTCCGGCGTTCCAGCGCGCGGGCGCCGGTTTCCGTCTTCTCGGGGCCGGCGCGGAGGGAGTCCTCTCCGTACTGCTCCTTGAGTGCGTCGATCCGGCCCTTGGCGTATTCGGCGTTGGGCGTGCCGGGTTCGCTCTTGATCACGTCGTTGTAGTAGATGACCGCGGCCTTGTACTTTTTCGTCCGGTCGTAGAACTTGGCCACATCGAGCGTGCCTTTGTTCGCGCCGCCTTCGAGCGACTTGATGTTCTCCTTGGCCTGCGGGACTTTTTCGCTGTCCGGGTAACGGGCGATAAAGTCCTCGAAAGATTCGCGCGCCTTGGCGGAGGTGGCGCGATCATAGGAGCCTTCGCGCGATTCACGCATCCGCACGTAGCCGACTTGGTAAAGCGCGTCGTCGGCGATGGCGTCGCCGGGGTATTTGTTCACGCAAAGCTGGTAGGCCTCGATGGCCTTCGGGTAGTCGCCCTGCTTTTCCAGCGCCTGGCCGACATTGAACTGCGCGAGCGGCGCATACTTGCTGTACGGGGCATTTTTCACGATGCCCTCGAACATGATCTGCGCGCGGCCCATGGAAGCGGCGACTGGCACGCCGAAGAGCTTCCGCTTTTGCCCATCGAGGAAGAGCTTGCCGATCTTGAACATCGACTCCACGACGGAATCGAAATCTTCGCCCTGCGGATACTTGGTCAGGTAATAATTGTAGGCGTCGTAGGCCTTGTCGTAGTCGCCGTGCTTCTCGAGGAGGATGCCGACTTTGCGCTGCGCCTTGGGGGCGAGAAAGGAGAGGCCGTAGCGTTTCACGAGACCCTTGTAAGCGCGGTAGGCGTAGGAGTCGGAGCCCTCGGCCTCGAGCGTTTCGGCTTTTTTCATTTGTTCCGCCGCGCTGCCGGCCACGGCGGTATCGTCGCCTTCGATGGTCCACCCTTCATCGGAGCGGTAGACGGTGGCCGCCTCGCTGGGAAGGAGCGGCATCAGCAAAGTGATCATCGACAGGGCGATGACGGGGACGGTTTTCGACATGAGGGGCGCACGGTAGGCAAGCGCGGGAAAGGCGTCAAGCGGGGAGGCAGGCATTGCGCGGCAAGTGAGGCGTTTCTCACCGGGGCACCTCCTCGGAAATCGGAAGTGAGCCACGGATGGGCACGGATGGAACATGCCCGGAACGGGATGGGGAGCGTGACGAACTTCATCATCCGTGCCCATCCGTGTTCATCCGTGGCTCAATCGACTGTTGGGTTCCAAGAAAGTCGCTTCGATGCTGGGCCGGGATGCGTATATTCAGAGAAACCGTGGACGCTCTCGCGAACATCAAGATCGGCAGTTGTGCCTGGACCTTCGACGACTGGCGCGGGTGCTTTTATCCAGAGCATTTCCCGGCGGTCGATCGGCTGGCGTATTACGCGCGGTATTTGTCGGCGGTGGAGGTGGACTCGACTTTCTATCACGCGCCGACCGCCCACTCGGTGGCGCATTGGGCGGAGGTGACGCCGCCGAATTTCGCCTTCGCCTGTAAGTTGCCCCGCGAGATTACCCACGATCGGCGGCTGCGGGATTGTGCGGAATTGCTGCACGAGTTCCTCGCCGCGCTGGAGCCGTTGGGTGAAAAGCTCTGGTGCGTCGTTGCGCAGTTGCCGCCGTTTTTTCAGCCACGGCGCGATGAGTCGGCGCTCCGCGATTTCGTGCGCCATCTTCCGTCGCGGGTCCGCTTCGCGATCGAGTTTCGACACGCGGACTGGCATCACCCGCGCATCGCTCAACTGCTGCAGGAACACGGCGTGGCCTGGGTTTGGAACGACCTCACTTCGCTCGATCATCAGCAGGAAGGCGCGTTTGAGTTTCTGCCCGACACTGCGGATTTCCTCTACCTGCGGCTCATGGGCGATCTGGAGAAAAAGTATGGCGCCAGCGGGCGGAGGATTCACCACTACCAAAAGATCATGTGGCCGCGGGATTCCGCGCTGGAGAACTGGGCGGTGCGCATTCGGCAGGCCGCGGCGGAGCATCGCCGGATCTTCGTGGCGGTGAACAATCACTTCGAGGGCTTCGCGCCGCACACCGCGCAGCGCCTTGGGGAACGGCTGGGCCTGTCGCTCTCGATGCCGGACCTATCTGCGTCGGCGGCGCAACTCGACCTGCTTTAGCCCCCCAAAGAAAAACCGCACCCTCGTTTCCGAAGGTGCGGCTTCTCTGGGCCGCGCGGTTGAGGCGCGAGATTGTTTGGCCTGGCTTTAGCTTTGAAACTTCAGCGGCACGCCCTTGGCCATCGCGGCATGCTCAGCATCCGAGCAGGCGCGGTCGAGGGGTACGTCGGTGGTCTGGTCGGTGTTGCCGACGAGGCCCTGCTGGAGCAGGTACTGCTCGAGCTCTTCGCCGCTGATGTCGGCGACCATCGTGCCATTCACTTCGACGCAGGGGCTGAGCGGCTGCCCGCTCTTCTGCTCCATCTCCCAGCGGAAGGCCGAGTTCTGAATGATGTCCTTCTCCGTGTAGGCGAGGTCATATTTCTTGAGCACGGCGCGGACGCCATTGCTCCAGCCACATTGTGTTTTGAGGTAGGCGGTGATTTCGGGTTTGGACATAAATGGTGAAGCGGTTGGTTTTGATCCTCGTTCTTACTTTTGTTCTTAATCCTACTCTCCTGCTCGGAGAGTAAGAACAAGAGAAAGAGTAGGAGTAAGATTTCCCGTGGTGCCGGGCTGGGCGTTTTATGAACGCCAGCCCGGCACGCGGGGGTGTTGATTTACTTCTTCTTGTCGCCGGGGCGGTATTCCTCGGCGGCGGCGGCGAAGGCCTGCTCGAGGCCGACCATGTCCTCGCCCGGCTTGAGCGAGTCGAAGGCGGCGGCTTCGCGCTTGATGTCTTCTTCGCTGTAGTTGGCGGCTTTCATCGAGAGGCCGATGCGGCGCTCGGCTTTGTCCACCTTGATGACGCGGGCTTCGATCTCCTGGCCGAGCTTGAGCACGTCCTTGATCTTGTCCACGCGATCTTCGCTGATCTGCGAGATGTGCACGAGGCCGTCGATCTCGCCGTCGAGCGTGATGAACGCGCCGAACGTCGTGATCTTCGAGACTTTGCCGTTGATGAGATCGCCGATCTTGTACTTGCCTTCGATCTCCTTCCACGGGTCGCCCTCGAGCTGCTTCATGCCGAGGCTGATCCGCTGGTTCTGCTTGTCGATGTCGATGACCACGGCCTCGATTTCGTCGCCCTTCTTGATGACTTCGCTCGGGTGATTGATCTTCTTCGTCCACGACATGTCGGAGACGTGGATCATGCCGTCGATGCCTTCTTCCAGCTCCACGAACGCGCCATAGGCGGTCATGTTGCGGACGGTGCCCTTCACCTGGCGGCCGATCTGGTAGCGGTGTTCGATTTCGTCCCAAGGATTCGGCTCGAGCTGGCGGACGCCGAGGGAGATTTTCTGCTCCTCTTTGTTCACGCCGAGCACGACGGCTTCGAGTTCCTGGCCCACGGTGAGCACGTCAGACGGACGCGTGATGCGCTTCGTCCAAGAGAGTTCGGAGACGTGGATGAGGCCTTCGACCCCTTCCTCGATTTCCACGAAGGCGCCGTACGGCACGAGGTTCGTGACCTTGCCCTTGACCTTCGAACCGATCGGGAACCGCGCTTCGGTCTCTTCCCAAGGATTCTTCTGGGTCTGCTTGAGACCGAGCGACACGCGCTCCTTCTCCTTGTTGATGTCGAGGACCTGCACTTCGAGTTCCTGACCGACCTTCACCATCTCGCTCGGGTGGCCGAGGCGACCCCAGCTCATGTCGGTGATGTGGAGCAAGCCGTCCATGCCGTCGAGGTCGATGAACGCACCGAAGTCGGTGAGGTTCTTGACCACGCCTTTGACCGTGGAACCGATCTTGATCGTCTCCATGAACGACGCCCGCTTCGAGGCCCGCTCGGCTTCGATCAGCTCGCGGCGAGAAAGAACCACGTTCTTCCGGTCGTCGTTGATCTTGACGATCTTGAAGTCGTAGGTGTTGCCCACGAACTGCTGGAGATCCTTCGGGGGGATGATGTCGATCTGGCTGCCGGGCAGAAACGCCTCGACGCCGATGTTGACGGTGAGGCCACCTTTGACCACGGCCTTGACCTTGCCTTTGATGAGCCCATCGCCCTGGAAGACCTTGACGATCTTGTCCCAGTTCTGGCGGTAAGCGGCGCGCTCCTTGGAGAGGATGACCGTGCCTTCATCGTTTTCGAGACGGACGAGGAGGACCTCGACTTCGTCACCGACCTGGATGTCGTCCACATCATCGAACTCGCTGGTCGAGATGGAACCTTCGGATTTGTAACCGATATCGACGAGGACTTCGCGGGGGCGAACTTCGAGAATGCGGCCTTTGACGATACTGCCCTCTTTGAACTCGCGGGTTTCGTATTTCGCGAGCAATTCCTTCATTGCAGACATGTGATGTATTACTGACCTTGCCACGGGTTACCGATTGGTCTCCTCCCCGGGTCACGCCACAATGGCGCTACCTGTATCGACAGAGAGAAGGGGAGCGGAAGATAGGCGGGGAGAGTTTGCTGGCAAGGAGATTGTTCGGCGTTGCCTCACAGTCAGGAGCGGGCCTGATTGCGCAAAAAAAGCTCCGCGACTGGCATTTAGCCAATCACGGAGCTTCGGGGAATTCAGCTTGCGCCGTTTACCGGGTCGTTTCCGTGGTCTTGGTCTCGACCTTTTTCTCCATCGCCGGCGGATTCACGATGGTGGTGTTGTTTTCCACCTTTTTCTCAGCGGGCGGGTTGACGATGGTCGTGTTCTTTTCCACGACGGGGGGCGTGGTATTGACCTGCGCATCGCAGCCCGTGAAGAGCACTGCCGTGGCGGTGAGGAGGAAGAGCGTCTTCATGGATTAGTAGCTCCGAATGGTGCGTGACTCGGTGGTGGAGCTGGTCGAGGGACGCTGGGAGACGGTTTCTTCCGTGGTCGTAGTGGTCTGGACGCTCGGAGAGACGTCGTCGGACTCGCAAGCAGTGAAGCCGAGGAGGCTGGCGATGATGAGGCTGAAGGCAAAAAATGTTTTCATGATTGAGGCTGGTTGGTTGGGATTGAGGAGAAAGGGAGGGAGGCGAAGGCGTGGTGAACTCCTTCACCTCCCGGAAGGTTTAGTCTTCTTTCTTGCCCGGGATGGTCGTGGTCGTGGTCGTGGTCTTCTTGTCGATCACGGGAGCGGATGGGGTGACCGTGGTGGTCTTCCGGACGACGACGCGATCGGCGACCATGCGGTCCCCGACTTTGCTATAATAGACGGTGACGGGCAGGCCGGATTTGACGGTCGCGATGGTCACGGGCGCGCCGGTTTCATCCACATAGGTGGTGGATTTGGTGTAGGAATAGCGGATCGGTTCGGGGGCCGTCTCGCTGCGGATGACGATGGTTTCAGGGCCGAATTCGCTGATCGTGCCGGCGCTGTTCGTGGTGGTCTGTGTCTGGACGACGGTCTGGGCCTGCGAAGTGGCGGAGCCGACGGTGAGGCCGAGGATGGCCAGGGCGAGGAGGTAGCGTTTCATAGTTTGATGCGGGGTTCGTTGGTTTGGTTGTTGTAGCGTTTGAGCCACTTGGACATTGCCAGGTGGTTCATGATGGAAATCGCTTGTGTGGTTGAGTCCGGCCTTATCGATGTGGCGGCTGTGGGTTGGAATGCGCGGCGGGGTTGCTTTCGCGGCGCGGGTCGCTAACGTCCGCGACCATGTCCTGCAGCAAGATCGATCCCGCACTCCATCAGGCGAAAAAGCCCGACTGGATCAAGGTGCGGCTGCCCACGAATCCGGTGTTTTTTTCCACCAAGGCGCTGATCGCGGATCTGCGGCTGCACACGGTGTGCGAGGAAGCGCAGTGCCCGAATCGCTGGGAGTGCTGGAGCTCGGGGACGGCGACTTTTATGATCGCGGGCGAACGCTGCACGCGGGCCTGCGGGTTCTGCGCGGTGACGACGGCGAAGCCCTTTGCGCTGGAGGCGGACGAGCCGGAGCGTGTGGCCGAGGCGGTGAAGCGCATGCGGCTGAAGCATGTGGTGGTGACGGCGGTGGCTCGCGATGACTTGAAGGATGGCGGCGCGGCGCATTTCGCGCGGACGATCGAGAAGATCCGCGAGGCCAATCCGACAATCGCGATCGAGGTGCTAACGCCCGACTTTCACAACAAGGAGGAGTGCCTGCGGATGATCGCGGACGCGCAGCCGCACATCTTTAATCACAATGTGGAGACGGTGGAACGGCTGACGCCGCTGGTGCGTTCGCGGGCGAAGTATCGGCTGTCGCTGGAGGTGCTGCGGCGGATGAAGGCGATGGCGCCGGAGATCGTGACGAAGAGCGGGATCATGCTCGGGCTGGGCGAGAAGGAGCCGGAGATTTTTCAGACGATGGACGACCTGCGCGAGGCGGGCGTGCAACTGCTGACGATGGGCCAATACCTCCGCCCGACGGCGCAGCATCTGCCGGTGGTGGAATATGTGCACCCGGACATGTTCAAGCTTTACCAGAAGATCGCGGAGAAGAAGGGCTTTGAGCACGTGGCCTCGGGGCCGCTGGTGCGGTCGAGTTATCACGCAGCGGATTTCAATCCGCTCAAGCGCTGACGTATGAGCGGCGTCGTGATCGATCGCACGAACGTCGCGGCGTTGATCCCGTGCTATTTCGAGGAGCGGTTCATCCGCGATGTGGCGGAGCGCGTGCGGACGCAGCTCGATCATGTGCTGGTCGTGGATGACGGTTCGACGGATGCGACTTCGGAAAACGCGCGGGCTGCGGGCGTGGAGGTGATCCAGCATTCGGTGAATCAGGGCAAGGGCGCGGCGATCAAGACGGGGCTGCGTGCGCTGAGCGAGCGACCGGGGATCGAATACGCGCTGATCCTCGACGGCGATGGCCAGCATGCCCCGGAGGAGATCCCGCGTTTTCTCGCTGTCGCAAATGAAACGCACGCGCCGATGCTCGTGGGCAACCGAATGAGCGATGTGGAGAAGATGCCGTGGGTGCGGAAGCTGACAAACCGGCTGATGTCTTCGCAGATCAGCAAGGTGTGCGGACAGGAGGTGCCGGATACGCAGTGCGGGTTCCGGCTGATCCAGCGCGAGCTGCTGCCAGCGATGGTGGCGATCGTGACGACGAAGTTTGACTACGAGACGGAGATGCTCGTGGTGGCGTCGCGTCTCGGGGCGAAGATCGGGGCGGTGCCGATCAGCACGATCTATGGCGACGAGAAGAGCAAGATTCACCCGGTGCGGGACACGATCCGCTTTTACCAGATGATGGCGCGCTTCAAACGCGAAGCGCGGCAGTAAGCGCGGGGCTTGCGGCTTTTACTGGGCCGCCGGAGCGAGGGTCGGGTCGGCAGGCGCCACCGCGGAGGCCGGGCTGGAAAACTCCGCCTTGAGCCGCGCGAGCAGGTCTTTGACCAGCGGGCGCCGCTTTTCCTGCATCTCCTTGCGAAGCTGCTCCTCGATCTTCTTCCGCTCTTCGCCGTAGCGCTGGATGAACTGTATGCGGCGCTCGCCGTCGAGCGTCAGGCCGATTTCCTGAATCGCGGCCTGCACTTCCTGCTCCATGAATTTCTTCCGCACTTCCTCGCGATCACGCAGCGCCTTCTTTTCCTCCGGTGGGAGATTGGCCCAGCGCAGGAAGTTTTCCTGAAAGCGTTTCCGTTGATCGGGCGTGAGCGCGTCGAGTGCCTTGCGGACATTGGCAAACTCGGGCGAGGGCGTCGCCTCGAAATCCTTGCGCTTCTTTTTCTCGGGCGCTGCGGGCTCCGCGAAAGCGGAGGAAACGACGGCCGCGAGGGCCGCGCAGAAAATCAGTTGATGGAAGCTTCGAGCCATACGGAATTCCGCTCGGTATCCAGCAGCTCGTCAAGATTGCTAATCACTTGATAGTCCGGGCTGACCGAGACCTGCTGCGCGAGTTCCATTACGGGATCGGGCTGCCGCGTCTGCTGGACCACGAAGAAACTCGCGGCGACCACCAGGGCGCAGGTGCTGAACGCCGGGACCTGCCAGTGGCGGCGCAGCCAAGAGATGAAGCCAGGTTTCTCCTGCTTCTCTTCGCGGATGGCCCGGAGGACATTGCGCGAGAAAAAGGGAGAGGGCGTCGGGGCTTGGGCGCGCCCGAGCAAATCCCAGAGGTCATCTTGTTCTTCGGTATTCATGGCTGAGCAGGTGAACGCCGCTCGGGAAAGGAAGTTGCGACTTTTCTGCAACGTCGCCGCGCCGAGCGCCAGGCTACTTTCCGATCAATTCTCGTGAGCTTCGAGGAAGCCTTCGAGCTGACGGATGCGGGTCGGGTGGCGCATCTTGCGGAGCGCCTTGGCTTCGATCTGGCGAATGCGCTCGCGGGTCACTTTGAACTGGCGGCCGACTTCTTCCAGCGTGCGGCTGTAGCCGTCCACGAGGCCGAAGCGCTGCTCGAGCACCTGCCGCTCACGCTCGGTGAGGGATTCGAGGACGTCCTTGATCTTCTCCTTGAGGAGGACGATCGCGGTCATGTCGCTCGGATTTTCGGCGGCCTTGTCTTCGATGAAATCGCCGAAGCTGGTGTCGTCGCTTTCACCGACCGGCGACTGGAGCGAGATGGGCTGCTGCGCCATCTTGAGCACCGCGCGGACGCGCTCCACGGGGAGCTGGATTTCGTCGGCAACTTCCTCCGGCGTGGGCTCGCGGCCGTAATCCTGAACGAGCTGCTTCTGCACGCGCATCAGCTTGTTGATCGTCTCGATCATGTGCACCGGGATGCGGATGGTGCGCGCCTGGTCGGCGATCGAACGGGTGATCGCCTGGCGAATCCACCACGTGGCGTAAGTCGAAAACTTGTAGCCGCGGCGATACTCGAATTTCTCCACCGCCTTCATCAGGCCCATGTTGCCTTCCTGAATGAGATCGAGGAACGAGAGGCCGCGGTTCGTGTATTTCTTGGCGATGGAAATAACGAGGCGCAGGTTGGCCTCGACCATCTCGGTCTTGGCCTTGAGCGCCTTTTTCAACCAGACTTTCAGCTCTTTGTATTCGGCGAAAAATTCCTCCGGGCTCAGCCAGGTGCGCATCTGCTGATCCTTCAGCTTCGTCGCGTAATCGATCGGCACCGAGGCATGGTGATGGCCGTGGCCGTGGGCCTGCTTCTTCTTCGGCTTGTGCAGCTCTTCGGACCACTGCTGGGTCAGGCGATGCGACTCATCGGCAAGGTGCACAAATTCCTCGGTGACCTTCTGCTTGAAAAAGAACTTCGGGTAGATGCGCTGGATGGCGTCGTGGGCCTTCTTGAAATCGTGGAACGACTTGGTCTCGTGGTTCTTCCCTCCGTGGGCCACGTAATGCTTGTAGGTCGTCAAGCAAGTCTGCTGCGCGTGGTCGAGTTGCGCGCAGAGCTTGGGCAGCGCCTTCATGTAGCGCTCGCGGCTCTCGATCTTCTTGTCGAGGATCACGCGGTCGAAACGCTCCCGGCCTTCCTGCAGCTTCTGCGCGAGATCGAGGTAAGCGCGAGCGATGAAACCGAAGCGGTTGATGTGCTTCTGCACGTTGAGTTCCGCCTCTTCGATGCGCTTTGAAATTTCCACCTCCTGCTCGCGAGTGAGCAGCGGCACCTGGCCCATCTGCTTCAGATACATTCGCACCGGATCGTCGAGAATATCGAGCTTGGCCTCGGGCTTCTCCTCTTCCTCCTCCTGGTCCTCCGCCTTCTTGCCGTCCTTGAACCGATCCACGTCCGAAGCCTCGATGATCTCGATCTCCATGGAGCGCAGGCGGCCCATGATCGTCTCCATCTCGTCGGGATCGTTGACGTTGTCCGGGAGCGCTTCGTTGAGGTCGTCGAAAGTGAGATAGCCCTGCTCCTTGGCCAGCTTGATGAGTTCGCGGAGCTTTTCCTGCACGTCGGGATGGTCGATCACGCTGATCGGAGCCACGGCCTTGACCGGCACCGGCGCTGGCTTGGCGGCTTCCTTCGCGCCGCTCTTGCCATTCTTGCTGTGGACCACTGGAGCCTCTACCTTGGGAGCCTTCACCACCTTCTTCTTCGCCGACGCCTCTTTCGGAGCCTTGTGAGCTTTGGCTGGCTTGGCGGCCTTGCTCGTTTTCGAGGCCTTGACCTCCTTGGGTTTTTTCGCGGGCGTTTTGAGGGTCTTCTTTTTAGGGCTGGAGTGGGTCTTCTTGGCTGCTGACTTCGAAGGTTTCGGAGAGACTTTCTTGATTTTTTTGGGCATACCCGCGCGATGAATGAAGACTAGTTGTCCCCGCTACTGGGAACGCATCGCGCATTCAAAGAGGCGGGGACAAAGGCCGCGCAATATCAGAGAGTCGTTTTTGGAGGTCAAGGATTTCTTTCTGCAGTTTCGCTACCTCGTCGCCGGGTAGATCCGGGGTGCGCATCCGGGCTTGCCGCGATTCCATGCGAAGCTTGATTTTACGCCGCTCCAGCGCCCGCCAGCAGTCGTGGGCGATGGCCATTGGAAGGCTCGGCGGCTTGTCTTCGAGCAGGCCCGAGATGGCCGATTCTTCAGTCGCGTCGAGAGTGGTTAAAAATACGTGAATCGACGCGGGTTCATCCGGTCGCAGGTCGGCCCCGAGGATTTTGACCAGCAGTGCCGCCTCGGGATCGTCCCCGAGCATTGCGTCCCACGGTTCGTCGAGGAGCCATTCGCGGGCGGCGGCGTCGCGCAAGGCCACCTGGGCAAGGAGCCGCATCGTCGGTTCGAGCACGATCGGCATCGGCTCATCGGGCGAATGCTCCTGCGGCTCGGCCTTTTTTTCGGTCGGCGCCTTGAGCAGCTTCACGAACTCCTGGGCCGACACTTCCAGCCGCTGCGTCACCTTGTGCATCACCGTCTCCCGCAGCACGGCATCGCGGATCAGGCTGATTGACTCCGCCATCTTTCGCGCCGCGGCCATTTTGCCCCGTGGCGTGTCGAAGTCCGGCTTGCTCGCCAGGCGATCGATCTGGAAATCAAAGAAGTCCTTCGCTGCCACGACCCGCTCCCGGAAGGCCTCCGCCCCTTTTCCGCGAATCATCGAATCCGGATCCTCTCCTGGCGGCATCTCGACGACGCGCACGATCAGATTCTCCGCGAGCAGCGACGCCAGCGAACGCTCCGCCGCCTTTTCCCCCGCGATATCCGCATCGAAGCACAGCACCACTTCCTCCACGTAGCGCTTCAAAATCCGCGCCTGCTTCTCCGTGAACGCCGTCCCCTGCGGCGCGAT
>JBBQYR010000130.1:0-13074 GCA_038208565.1 Chthoniobacterales bacterium | reverse complement strand
GGCGTGCTCCACAATGTCGGCAACGTCCTGAACAGCGTCAACGTCTCCGCCACCCTCATCGCCGAGCGGCTCACCCAATCGCGCACCGGCAACCTCGCGCGCGCCGCCGCCATGCTCCGCGAACAGAATGGCAGCCTCGCGGAATTCCTGACCAACGACCCCAAAGGCAAACTCCTCCCCGCCTACATCGCCGACCTTTCCCAGCATCTCGAAGACGAGCGCCTCGAGACCCGCGCCGAGATCGACCTGCTCACCCGCAACATCGAGCACATCAAGGACATCGTGGCCATGCAGCAGACCTACGCGCGGGTCTCCGGCATGTCCGAGGTGCTTTCCGCCGAGTCGCTCATCGAGGACTCCCTGGCGCTCAACATGGACAGCTTCAACCGGCACCACATCGTGGTCGAACGCGACTTTCACGTTGTGCCACCCGTAAACGTCGACAAACACAAGGTCCTGCAAATCCTCGTGAACATCCTCCGCAACGCCAAACACGCCATGGAGGAAGCGGACGACAACGAAAAGCGCCTCGTCATCCGGGTTCGGCAGCAAGACGAGAAGACCGTCCTCATCTCCGCTACCGATTCCGGAGTCGGTATCGCCCCCGAAAATCTCACCCGCATTTTCTCCCACGGCTTCACCACTCGTAAAGACGGCCACGGCTTCGGCCTGCATAGCGCCGCCCTCGCCGCCCGCCAGATGGGCGGCCGCCTGAGCGCGCAGAGTGCCGGCCCCGGACACGGTGCCACCTTCCTTTTCGAGCTACCCCTGGCCGCCCCCGCCACCCCATGAACCCCACGCCGAACAACCGCATCCTCCTCGTGGACGACAACCCGGCGATCCACGAAGACTTCCGCAAGATCCTACTCGGCGCCGCGAAGAACAGCCGCGCCCTCGATGCCATGGAGTCCGTGCTTTTTGACCACCCCGTCACCTCGGCTCCCGTCACCGTCTTCGGACTCGACTCCGCCTATCAGGGCAAGGAAGCGCTGGAAAAAGTCACGCAGGCGCTCAAGGACGGGCAGCCCTTCGCCATGGCCTTTGTCGACGTCCGCATGCCGCCCGGATGGGATGGCATTGAAACCATCGAGCGCCTCTGGCAGGTCGATCCCTCGCTCCAGGTCGTCGTCTGCACCGCCTACTCCGACTACTCGTGGGAAAAGATGACCGTCCGCCTCGGCGTGAACGACAACCTCGTCATCCTCAAGAAGCCCTTCGACAACGTGGAAGTGCTCCAGCTCGCCCACGCCCTAACCAAGAAATGGCAGGTCACCGAGCAGGCCAACCTCCGCCTCGAAACCCTCGACAAAATGGTCACCGAGCGCACCCGCGCCCTCGAGACCAGCAACGCCGAACTCCGCCGCTCCGAAGAGCGTTTCGCCAAGGCCTTCCGCGCCAGCCCTATCCCCTTCGCCATCCAGTCGCTCCACGAAAACCGCTTCGTGGACGTGAACGACGCCTTCCTCGAGATGACCGGCTTCCGCCGCTCCGAACTCATCGGGCGCACCCCGATGGAGCTCCGCCTCTGCATCGATTACCAGACCCCGACGATCAGCGAGGAGAAGACCCTCCGTCACGCCGAGGCGCAGGTCAGCACCAAGTCCGGCGACCTGCGCGACGCGCTCGTCTCGCTCGAATGCATCACCATCGATGGCCAGCCCCACCTCCTCCTCATGGTGCTCGATATCTCCGAGCGGCTGAACCTCGAGAACCAGCTCCGCCAGGCGCAGAAGATGGAAGCCATCGGCCAGCTCGCCGCTGGCGTCGCCCACGACTTCAATAACCTCCTCACCATCATCCAGGGCCACGCCAGCCTCCAGCTCACCCTCGCCGGGCACGACGACGACACCGTTGACTCCCTCCAGCAGATCGCCATGGCCTCCGAGCGCGCCGCCGATCTCACCCGCCAGCTCCTCGCCTTCAGCCGGCGCCAGATCATGCGCCCGCGCGTCGTCCACGCCAATGCCCTGATCACCGACCTCACCGTCATGCTCCGCCGCCTCATCGGCGAGCAGGTGGAATTGCGCTGCGAACTCGCCGACCAGCTCCCCCCCGTCTGGGCCGACCAGACCGGCCTCGAGCAGGTCATCATGAACCTCACCCTCAACGCCCGCGACGCCATGCCACGCGGCGGCCGCATCACCATCGCCACTGCCGCCGCGACCGTCGCGCCCGACGATCACGACTACAACCCCGAGATCGCGCCCGGCGACTACATGGTCCTCAGCGTCACCGACACCGGCACCGGCATGGACGAAGCCACGCGCCACCGCATCTTCGAGCCCTTCTTCACCACCAAGGAGACTAACAAAGGCACCGGCATGGGCCTCGCCACCGTCTACGGCATCGTCAAACAACACGAAGGCTGGATCGACGTCGCCACTCAAGTCGGCCAAGGCTCCGCGTTCCGCATCTTCCTCCCCGTCACCGAGCGCGCCGACGAACCGGCCACCTTCCCCGAGGCCCCCATCGTCTCCAGCGGCGACGAAGCGACCATCCTCATCGTCGAGGACGACGACGCCGTGCGCGGCCTCGTCCGCGAAGTCCTCGACCACAGCGGCTACCACGTCCTCGAAGCCGAGCATGGCGAAGCCGCGCTCGAAGTCTGGAAGTTACACTCCCACGAGATCGACCTCCTCCTCACCGACATGGTCATGCCCGGCAGCGTCAATGGCCTCGAACTCTCCAAACGCCTCCTCGCCGAACAACCCGACCTCAAAGTCATCTACACCAGCGGCTACAGCGCCGAACTTTTCGGCAGTGACATCCAACTCGAGGAAGGACGCAACTATCTCCCCAAGCCCTACCTCTCGGCCAAGCTAACAACCATGCTCACCCAGGCGCTCCACCGCGAGGCAACCGCTGCACCCGCGGCGTAGCGGGTGTTTAGTTTTCGGCTCGCGATTATCCCGCAATCTTCCAGCCGTCGCGGTATTCTTTCGTCAGGAGCTTGTCTGCGGCGGGGTGATTTGGAATGCGCAGGGCGGCGGCGTCCCATTCCAGCTTCACGCCCGGACAGCGGGTGGCGACGTTGCCGAGTTGCACGGCTTCGGTGAGCGGGCCGGCGTAGTCGAAGCTGTCCGTAGTCTTCGATCCGCCGAGCGCGGCATCGACCCACGCGTGATAGTGACTGGAGCCGGCGACTTTCTCGATGACGAAGCCGCCAAACTTCTCCTGCGGGTAAAGCTGCGGAGGGGCGACGTGCGGGATGAGGAGCGTGCCGCCTTCGCCAATGAGCAGCGAGCCGGCGCCCGGCAGTTTTTTGTCCGCGGGCATCTGCGCGAGGGCGAGGTCGGGCTGGCGTGCGCCGTCGTACCAAGTGAGCGGGACCGCCGGGCCGGTCGTCCATTTTGTCCCGGGGAAAACGAAGCGGATGGTCTCGGCGTTGGGCCAGGTGAAGGTGTTCACTCCGTCATTTTCCGCGAGGATGCTCATCGGCGCGGTGAGTTCGAGGGCGGTGAAGACGGGGTCGAGGATGTGGCAACCGAAGTCGCCCATGGTGCCCGCGCCGAAGTGCTGCCAGTCGCGCCACTTGAAGGGGTGATACACGTCGGGCGCGTAGTCGACCATCGTCGCGGCGCCGACCCACAGGTCCCAGTTGAGATTCTCCGGCACCGGGCCGGGCGTCGGAGCGGCGGTGAGTCCGGTGTATTTGTTGCCGGGATTGCCGAGCCACGAATGGACCTCCTTGATCTTCCCGATCACGCCATCGCGCACGAGCTTCACCGCGGTGCGATAGGCCTCGTGGGAATGAATCTGGTTGCCCATCTGCGTGGCGACTTTCGCTTTCGCCGCCGCGAGCCGCATCTGCCGCGCTTCCCACACCGTGTGCGTGAGCGGTTTCTGGCAATACACAGCCTTGCGCAGGCGCAGCGCCGCCAGCGAGATCGGTGCGTGGGTGTGATCGGGCGTGGAGACGATGACGCCGTCGAAAGTCTCGCCGAGCTTGGCAAACATCTCGCGGAAATCCGCGAAGTGCGGCACGCCGGGGAACTTGGCATCGGCCTTGGCGAAGCGTGTGGTATCGACGTCGCAGAAGCCGACGTATTTGGCCTTCGGGTGCGAGCCGACTTCGGTGATGTCGGAGAGTCCTTTCCCATCGCAGCCGACGGCGACGATCTGCAGGTTCGAGTTGGGATTCGCGGCGCGCAGGATGGCCGGAAAGCCCAGCACGGCGGCGGTGGAGGTTTTGAGGAAGGTGCGGCGGGTGGTATTCATGGGTAGGAAGATTTAGGGGTTGGACTTCATGAGGGGCACGATGATCCGCGAGGCGTGCGTCTGGTCGTGCCAGATGGTGTTGGTCGCGGCGACGGTGGACTTCATCCAGTCCATGGTCTGCGGGCCGCCGGTCTGGTTGTTCGGCTCGTAGAACGGCGCGCCGGTGCTGGCGATGGTCACGCGGATGCGATGGCCCTGGTTGAAGATGATGCTCGTCCAGCCGATGTGCCAGGCGAGCTTCGCGGGCTGGCCGGGCGTGAGCAGCACCTGCTTCTCGAAGCCCTCGCGATACCGCGCGCGCAGCGGATAATCCATGAGCAGCATCGAACGCCCGTCGGGATACACATCGCTCACCCGCAGGATGAAGTCGGTGTCCTTCGCCATGGAGCTGGCGAAGATCTCGGCAGTCACTTCGCCGGTCCACTCGACGGGCTCGGCGAGCGGCGCCGTGGTCCACGTGCGGACTTCGCTCTGCTCCTCAAAACCACGCGCATCCTTCGCGCCGGGGAAGCCGGTGTAAGGGAGGCTCATCGGCCGGTTCGGGTCGCTCAAGTAGGTCGTGAAGTCCTGAGCCGCGGTCGGCGCGCGGCTCGCGAGCGCGCCATCCGCCTGGAGGAAAAGGGACGCGCTTTCCGACTTCGGCGGGAAGTCGCGGGCCTCGCGCCAGACATTGCCCGGCGCGCCCGATTCGCCCGCGGCACCCATCACGTAGTAGCGCACGGTCGGGTCCTTCTCGATGCCGTTGGCCTCGCCTTTGAGGTAGTGGTTGAACCACTTCGTCATGTGCGCATAGACGTCGAAAAAGGCGTTCTCGGGATAGACGAGTTCGCCGATCTTGTTCGACTTCGGGTAGCCGCCGTGGAGCCACGGGCCAAGGATGAGTTGCTGTTTGCCGCGCGAATTTTCGCCGCCCTTTTTGTCGCGACCGATGAAGCTCGCGACCGACCCCTGCACCATGAAGTCGTACCAACTCCCGATCGTGAAGCAGGGCAGGTTCATCTTGTCGAAGTGCCGCGAGGCGTCCTCGTCGCGCCAGTAGTCGTCGAAGTCGGGATGCGCGTCCCATTCCCGCAGCAGCGCGTCGTTGTCGCGAGGGTCGCGCGCAACGCTGCCGCCCTTGATGAACCGCTGCGGCTTCGTCACGCCGCCGATGCGGTAGCCTTCCTGATACAGGCTCAGGCCGGTGTCGGTCATGTATTGCGCGACGAGATGCGGGGGCTGCGTGACGGCGAGGTAGTTCTGCGCATAGCCCGCCTGCGAACCGCCATACGTGCCGACTTTCCCCGTGCACCACGGCTGCGTGGCGAGCCACTCGCAGACGTCATAGCCATCGCGCAACTCACCCCATTGCAGCGCGCGATAGCCGCGATACACGCCCTCGCTCTCGTGCGTGCCGCGGTAGTTCACGAGCGCGATGACGAAGCCTCCTTCGGCGAATTTTGCCGCGTTCTTGCGGGAACCCACGCTGCTGATGTCCGCGTAGCGCTGCTCGAAGATCGCAGGAAACTTTCCATCGCCCTTCGGAAAAAAGACGTAAGCCGAGAGGCGCTTGCCGTCGCGCATCGGAATCATGAGGTGCTCCTCGCGCACAGTGCCAAAGTCGAGTTTGGGCAAATCGGCGGCGAGTGCGGCGACTTGCAGACTGGCGAGGAGGCAAAGGATGAAGCGAATCATGGAGCGGGTTTGGCGGGTCTCAGGAAGTGCTCGAAGAAGCGGTAAATCAGCTCGTTGGATTCGGGGGTGGGATCGTGCTTCGGGCGGTTCGACATGCCGACGCGCTGCTCGTGACCGAGCAGGCGATTGACGCCGATGGAGTGATTGAGCACCGGCCAGCGCGCGGGCGAGTCTTCGGCTCCGCCGGAAACGAAGAATGGACGCGGCGCCATGAGGGTTTGGAGTTCGTGCAAGTCCATCCCCTGCTCGACCAGCACCCGATACGCGCCGGTGCGCGGATGGCTTTCATCGGGCAAGCCGGGCGGACGCGGCGGCCCCGGCTGCGCGCCGAGATACCACGGATCCCAGTAGTTCACGCTCGGCCGCTTCTCATCGAAAGCGATCCCCGGATCGGACCACACGCCGCAGGCAAAGCGGTCGCTCAGGCACCCCGCAAACATCGCCCACTTGCCGCCATACGAATGACCAACGACGCCGATGCGTGCGGGATCGACCTCGGGAAGCTGCGCGAGCGCCTGCGCGCAGTTCGCCGAGATGTAGGCTAGATACGAAAGCGGCTGACACTTCGCATCGCCGATGTCGGGTTTGCGCGCGTCGCCGCCGGGCGAACCGATGGAGAGCGTCACGAATCCGCGCCGCGCGAGTTGAGAGGCGAAGTCGCGCAGTTCCTTTTGCAGGCCGACGCTCGTCTCGGGATCGTAGTAAGGCACGAACACCGCCGGGAATTTCGGCGCGCCATTGGGGATGAGCAGGTAGCCGGACGCCATGCGACCCACGGCGATCTCTACTTCGATACGGCACTGCGTGAAATTGTCGCGCGGCGTTTTTTCGTGGATCACAAGGCGCGGCTTCCCCAAAAGCGCCGGCCACGGCCCCATGACCTCGTGCCAGCGCTGACGAATCTCCGCGCGTCGCTTCGCCCAATCGGTCGCAGACTTCACCTCGGTGCCGTCGGCGAATTTGAGCGGCGAGCGGAAAGCTCCGAGTTGATTTTCGAACTCCGCAGGCGGCTCGAAATACGGCGCCAGATCATTGGGCAAGGACTCCGCTCTGGCGGCATCGCCCGAAGGGTAGGCGCACGCGAAAGCCACGAAGAGGAGCAGAACAGCGCGCGAGGGAGGAAGAGTTTGAGTCACAAATCTGGGGGATTGGCTGGGTCATAGCAGTAAACCCAAATGCCCCGCGAAATCTTTTGGCGTTTCTGCCAAAGAAATTCGTGTTGTTGTCCATATAGCTCATCGCAACTCCGCATCTACCCCATGAACTCCCCGCACTTCACTCGCCGCCGTTTCCTCCAAACCACCGCTCTCGGTTCGCTCGGCTTTCCGGCGATCCTGCGCAGTCAATCTCCGGGCAACAAACTCAACGTCGTGATCATCGGCTGCGGCGGGCGTGGTGGGTCGAACATGAGCGAGATGCTCGGCGAAAACATCGTCGCGCTCTGCGACGTAAACGCGAAGAACCTCGCGTCGGCCGCCACAAAAGCACCCGGCGCAAAACAGTTCCGCGACTTCCGGAAACTCTACGATGAATTGAAGGACGCGGAATTCGACGCCGTAGTCGTGAGCACGACCGAGCACACCCACGCCTTTGCCACCCTCCCCGCGCTCCAGCGGAAGAAGCACGTCTATTGCGAGAAGCCGCTGACCCGCGATGTGCATGAGGCGCGGATCATCACGGAAGCCGCCAAAGCCGCGGGCGTGGCGACGCAGATGGGCACGCAGATTCACGCGGGCGCGAACTACCGCCGCGTGGTCGAACTCATCCAAGGCGGCGCGATCGGTTCGGTGCGCGAGGCGCACGTGTGGGTCGGACGCACTTGGGGCCGCCAATCCGCCGAGGACGCCGCGACTTACAAGGACATCGTGACCGTGCTCGAGCGCCCGACCGAAGCGGAGCCGGTGCCGCCCGACTTGGACTGGGACCTGTGGATCGGACCCGCGCCGATGCGGCCTTACAACAGCGTCTATTTCCCCGGGCCGAAGTGGTATCGCTGGTGGGATTTCGGCAACGGCACGATGAGCGACCTCGGCTCGCACTGGAATGACCTGCCGTTCTGGGCGCTCAATCTCGACGCTCCGCAAAATATCGAGGCCAGCGGTCCTCCGCCGCATCCCGAAATCGCGCCCGCGACGATGAGCGCGACCTATTCCTACGGCGCGCGTGGCGCGATGCCGCCGGTGAAGCTCACGTGGTATCAGGGCCAGATGAAGCCACCGCAGTGGACCGACAAAACGATCCCGCAATGGGGCAGCGGCGTCCTCTTCGTCGGCGACAAGGGCATGCTGCTCGCCGACTACGGCAAATACTTGCTGCTGCCGGAGAACCAATTCGTCGGCTTCACTCCGCCGCCGAAGACGATCCCGGACTCGCTCGGCCATCACAAGGAATGGCTGCACGCCTGCAAGACGGGCGCGCCCACGACCTGCAACTTCGCCTACAGCGGCCGACTCACCGAGGCGAACCACCTCGGCAACGTCGCCTATCGCGCGGCGAAGAAGATCGAATGGGACGCGAAAAACATGCGCATTCCGAACGCGCCCGACGCCGAGCGTTTCCTCCGCCGCGAATACCGCGCGGGCTGGAAGCTGGCCTAAGGCTCCTCGTCCTCGCCGAATTCGCTGTCGAGTTCGAGCGCGGGAATGTCCTGGAGCGCATTGCCGGATATCGCCTGCACGTCGCCGATCATGCCCGCCATGTTTTCGACGACGGAGTTGATGTGCTTCTCGCGCTTCGCCCACGAGCGCGTCATACCGCGCCGCTCTTTCTCCAGATCACCGCGCATCATGGAAAAGGCCTCGATCACCGCGCTCACGCGCTGCCGGAACTCCACGCCGGTCAGGTAGGTGTAGAGCAGCTGCATCTTTTCCTGCGCGCCTTCCTGATGCCCGCGCGCGATGGCCAGTTCCTGAACCATGCGCCGCAGCGTGTGGGCCAGTGGGATGGCGGAGGCGATGTCGCACACGAACACCCCGTCCTGCTGGCCAAAACGCACGACGCCCTTTGGCAAGACTTCCGTGACGATCACGCCGATCTCCGCCTTCGCGCCACGCATGTCTTCCTTGAGTTTGGCGACCCAGCCGTCGCTCCAATTCTGCGTCCGCTTGAGTTCGTAAAGAATCAGCCCGCACGGGCGTCCGACGTTGCTCCGCACTTCCTGCAAGACATCCGCGCCGCGCACGCCCTTCGAGATTTCGTTGATCTGATCGATCGGAAAGGTCTGCCGAAGCTGCTGCTCGAAATCGAGTTCCAGCACCTCGCCCTGCGTCTGCTGCGAACCCTGCGCTGCCTTGCGCTGCGCCTCGTCGAGCTTCGCCATCAGGTCGTGGATCACCTTTTCCTTCTCCGCGATCTTCAGCCGGTTTTCCTCATCCGACGCCGCGCGCAATTGCTCCTTCAGCTTCCCGCGTTCCTCGTCGAGCGTCCGCTGCACCTCGAGCTTGAGTGCCTCCTTCGCTTCTTCGAGCAGACGCTTTTCTTTCCGCAGTTCCAGCTCCTGCTCCTGCGCCTTGCGCAAAGCGCCCGCCTTGTCCGAAAGCTCCGCGCGCAAATCTTTCATCACCACTTCCTGCGCTTCGAGCGCCTGCTTCGCCGCCTTCGCTTTGATCTCTTCGGTCGCCCGCGCCACCTGCTGCCGCACCTGCGCCTCGACCAACTCCTGCTGCTCTGCCGCCTTTTTATCCAAGGCGCTCTGCTGCTCGCTGAGCGCCTTGAGCTTTTCCGCGAGGGTCTTTTCGCGCCGCTCGACGTCAGCGTGCAACTCCTTCGTCAAACCATCGCGGACGCTGCCGAGGACGGCCTCACCCAAGGGAAACTCGTGGTGGCACGATGGGCAGCGGACGGCGATGGATTCAGTCATGGCGGAGGATGCTAGTGGCCACGACGCGGCTGTGGAGATGAAACTTCCGCGCAGGGCAGCAGCGGTTTTTGGCTAAAGTGGCGACGCCGGTTTCACCGCGTAGATCGTCAGCGGCTGGCCAGTGCGAAATGCCCACGCTTGCGCTGGCGCCATCCGCCTTCTTTCATGGCGCCCATGCAATTCCCCCGCCCCCTCCTCACCCTGCTCGTCGCACTTCTCCCGCTCGGGCTGCTGCACGCCGCCGATGATTTTCTGCCCGGCGCAAAACGCATCGTCCTCCTCGGAGACAGCATCACCTACGGCGGGCAATACGTGGACGATTTCGAGCTCTACGTTTTCAGCCGATTTCCCGATCGCAAGCTGGAGATCATCGATGTCGGTCTGCCGAGCGAGACCGTTTCCGGCCTCTCCGAAGAAGGTCACGCCGGTGGCAAATTCCCGCGCCCCGGTCTCCATGAGCGGCTCGACCGCGTGCTCGCCAAAACCAAGCCCGACCTCGTCTTCGCGTGCTACGGCATGAATTGCGGAATCTACCTGCCGCTCGATGAAACGCGCTTCGCGAAGTATCGCGACGGCATTCTGCTCCTGCGGAAAAAAGTCACGGACGCCAAAGCGCAGATCATCCATCTCACGCCGCCCACCTTCCATCACCTCGACGCCCGCCCCACGCCCGGTCCCGACGGTAAAGCCCCGGCTTCGCTGCTCGGCGGCTACAATCTCGTACTTGACCAGTATTCCGCGTGGCTGCTCGAGCAGCGCAGCAAGGGCTGGCGCGTGATCGATGTCCACGGCCCGATGAATGCCTTCATCGAAGAACAGCGGAAGACGAACCCGGATTTCGTCTTCGCCAAGGACGGCGTGCATGCCAACGACGCTGGCCACGCGCTGATCGCCGAGCAAATCATCGCCACACTGGCGCCCGCGGACGTGGCGTGGTTTGAGAAGCTGAAGGCGAGCCTCGCCGCGAATCCCAAAGGCGCGGAACTGCGCAAACTCATCCGCCAGCGCGGCCGTATCCTCTGCGACGCCTACTTAAATGACGCCGGCCATCTTCGTCCCGGCATGGGTAAAGGATTGCCGGTTGCCGAGGCCGAGACAAAGGCGGCGGAATTGGAGAAGCAGATCCGCCCGCTCGCCGCCGAATTCGCCAAATCGGTGGGTCAATAGCGGCCCAACCGCTTTCCAACTTGCCCGCCCGCGCCACGACCTTCACGCTCGCCACTCCCTAATGAAAGCCTTCCGCCTTAACCGCCTCTTCAACCCCAAATCCAACCGCTGCTTCGACGTGGCCATCGACCACGGCTTCTTCAACGAACGCGGCTTTTTGAACGGTATCGAGAATCTCGACCGTAGCGTGAAGACGCTCGTCGAGGCCGCGCCGGACGCCATCCAGCTCACCATCGGCCAAGCGGAGCTGCTCCAGCAGATCCCCGGCAAACAGAAACCGGCGCTCGTCCTGCGCACGGACGTGGCCAACGTCTACGGCTCCGAACTGCCGCGCACCCTCTTCAGTCGCATCATCGGCAACGCCGTCGAGCAGGCCGTGCGGCTCGACGCCACCTGCGTGGTCGTGAATCTCTTCCGCATCCCCGGCCAGCCCGAGGTCACCGACCAGTGCATCGACAACATCCTCAAGATCAAACCCGAGTGCGAACGCTGGTGTATGCCGCTGATGATCGAGCCGCTCGTCTTCCGCCCGAATGACCAGGCCGGCGGTTACATGGTCGATGGCGACCTCGAAAAAATCCTCCCGCTCGTCCGGCAGGCCGTGGAACTCGGCGCCGACATCATCAAGGCCGACCCGACCGATGACGTGAGCATCTACCACAAGGTCGTGGAAATCGCCGGACGCATCCCGGTGCTCGTCCGCGGCGGCGGCAAAGCGCCCGACGCCGAGATCCTCGCCCGCACCGAGAAGCTCATCCAGCAAGGTGCCGCCGGCATCGTCTATGGTCGCAATATCATCCAGCACACCGACCCCGCTGGCATGACCCGCGCGCTCATGGCGATCGTCCATGACGGCGCGACCGCGACCGAAGCCGCTAAGTTCATCTCCGCGAAATGAAGACGCTCCGCCTCGGTATTATTGGCGGTGGATTGATGGGCCGCGAGATGGCGAGCGCCATCGGCCGCTGGTGCGCGCTGACAGATGCACCGGTCCGACTGGAGCTGACGGCGATTTGCGATCTCGCCGAGCCCGTCCGCGAATGGTTCCGCCGCATCCCGTCGGTCAAACTCTTCACTGCCGATTCCAAGGAACTCTGCGCCAGCCCGGACGTGGATGTAATCTACGTCGCCGTGCCGCACCATCTCCACGAGACGCTCTACCTCGATGTCCTCCGCGCCGGCAAAGACCTCTTCGCCGAAAAACCTTTCGGCATCGATCTCGCAGCCGCGCGCAAGATCCGCGACACCGCGAAAGAACTCGGCCGCTTCGTCCGCTGCTCGTCCGAATTCCCCTTCCTCCCCGGCGTGCAGAAAGCCGTCCGCTACCTGCGCACCGGCCAGCTCGGGCACATTCTCGAAATCCGCAGCGGCTTCCACCACGCCAGCGACCTCGACCCGACCAAGCCAATCAACTGGAAACGCCAGAACAAATTCTGCGGCGAGATCGGCGTGATGGGCGACCTCGGCATGCACACCGCGCACGTCCCACTCCGGCTCGGTTGGAAACCCAAGCGCGTCTATGCGCAGCTCCAAAAAATCTACCACGAGCGCCCCGACGGCAAAGGCGGCATGGCCCCGTGCGACACTTGGGACAACGCCCTCATCCATTGCGACGTCGAGATTGCCGGCAAGGAAGTCCCGATGCGCCTCGAAACCAAACGCCTTGCCCCCGGCGAAATGAACACCTGGTATCTCGAAGTCCTTGGCACCGATGGCGGCGTCCGCTTCTCGACCAAGGAGCCCAAGACCGTCTGGACCTTCCGCCGCGGCAAGGAGCAGGTCTGGGAACGCACCGATGTGGGCTTCAGCGAGAGCGCCTTCCCGGTCGTCACCGGCGGCATCTTCGAGGCCGGCTTCCCCGATTGCTTTCAGCAAATGCTCGCCGCTTACGCCGCCGAACACGCCGGCCAGCTCGGCGAACGCTTCGGCTGCGCCACGCCCGACGAAGCCGTGGCCAGCCACGAAATCTTCGCCGCCGCCCTCCGCTCGCATACGGAGAAACGGGCGATCGATTTGTAATACCAACTTCAGGAAACAATCAGACGCTCCCGCAGCCCGGAGGGCTGAAAGGAAATTAGCCCCGGGTGAAACCCGGGGATATTGAGAGAAACCGGAGGCACCCCGGAGGCGGTGCGGGAAGGTGCATGGCTGGCTGC
>JBBQYR010000129.1:0-13165 GCA_038208565.1 Chthoniobacterales bacterium | reverse complement strand
GCCACTGCGGACTACAAAGGCAGCCCGGCTCGCGCCACAGCCGGCGCGTGATCCCGCCTACCCATTTTCGCCCGCGGCCACATCGTTCGCGGCGAGCGTGATCGCATACGGTTCGAGCGGCATCTCGTCGCCGTGGTCGAGGTACTCTGCGCAGATGCGGAAGAAATCCGCCCTGGTCAGCGCGCGGCGAATGGCGTGCAGAAACTGCCCGGTCGGCTCCACGCCGAGGCCGATGTAGTTCAAATACTTCTTCATCTTCTGCACCTGCGAGACCTCGCGCACGTCGGGTGCGCAGACGGCTTCGTAAAGCGCGTGAATGTAAGCCAGCACATCGCGCCCACGCGGGCTCGCGATCGGCTCACCGCGGCGATGCTGGCGGATTTGCTCGAAGATCCACGGATTGCGAATCGCCGCGCGCCCGATCATCAGACCACAGGCGCCGGTGATCGTCAGCACCTCGGCGGCTTTGTTGGGCGAGGAGACGTTGCCATTGGCTACCACAGGGCACGGCAGGAAATTCACGGCACGGGCGATGTAGTCGTAGTGGACCTCGCTGCGATACATCTCCTTGACCGTGCGCCCGTGGACGGTGAGGAGGTCGAGCGAGTGTTTGGCAAAGATGGGCAGGAGTTCCTCGAAGACCGCAGGATCGTCGAAGCCGATTCGCGTCTTCACCGTGAACGGGATCGTCACGGCCTCGCGCAACGCGCCGAGGATCGCATCGATGCGCGCTGGCTCGCGCAGCAAGCCCCCGCCCGCGCACTTCCGATAAACCACCGGCACCGGGCACCCGAGGTTCAGATCGACCGCGGCGATCGGGTGCTGCTGCAGTTCTTTCGCCGCCCGCACCAGACCGGGAACGTCGTTGCCCATCATCTGCGCGACCACGGGCCGGCCGGTGGGATTTTCCGTGATCGAGGCGAGGATGTGCCGGTCGAGCCGCGAGTCCGAGTGGATGCGGAAATACTCCGTGCAGTAGAGGTCCGCCCCGCCGTAGCGCGTCATCAGCCGCCAGAACGCCAGATCCGTCACATCCTGCATGGGCGCGAGAACCAACACCGGCTCGGGGCTGCGGAGCAAAGTCTGAAGTTTTGTGGTCGAGTCCAAGAGGGCAACTTTGGGCAGAGAGAAGCCGGGAGCGACAATTATCTCAGGTGTTTGGTGGGCCGATGGTTTGGTCTTGCGCTGTCTGCGGCGGCAGAGAATAGGTGGGGCCGCACGATCAAAAACGACCACGACCCGGCGACGCTGCGCTTTGGCGAAGCAGGGTTCGAGGACTTTCGGAAACCATGAATCATCGCCCGGTCCGTTTTGCAGAAGCCAAGTCCGCGGAGGCCAGCGAGAGATCGTTCGAGTTCGACGCGGAAGATTTCCCATCATGATACCCGGTCACTTGATTTTGTCCGCGACCGGCGTCATCCAGGCGATGAATGAAGGGGTGGCGAGCTTGTTGAGGGTGAAGGCGGACCAATGGATCGGGCGTTCAGTGGAGGAGCTATGGACCGAGTCGGGATTTTCGCCGCCGCCGCCGGAGGATACGGACACCCCGCCGACTGTGACCGGCGCGAACCGCGAGCAGGAGGGGGTGATGGTGTCGCGTGCCGACAGCCTCCCCCCGAGAACCCTGGGCTGGCGAGCTTCTCATCTGGTCGAGGGCGGAACACTGACGGGTTTTGTGTGGTTGCTCTGGGAGAAATCCGGGCCGACGGAAGGATCCGCCCAAACGCTGGTCAGCTATCGGGATACGTTCACCCACGCCATCGAGGGGATTTATCGGACGACCATGGATGGGCGGTATCTGGAAGTAAATCCCGCCCTCGCGAGAATGTATGGCTACGAATCCCCCACTGGCTTGATTGCCGCGCTGGCGGATCTAAACACCCAGCTCTACGTCGAACCAGGTCGTCGGGCGGAGTTCATTTTCCAGATTTGGGTGAACGGTTATGTCAGCAACTTTGAATCCCAAGTCTATCGAGCCGATGGTAGCCTGATTTGGATCGCGGAGTTCGCCCGCATCCTCGGGGTGGGCCACCTAGTTCCAGAATCCCTCCTGGCACCAGCGATAGAGCGGATACCCGAGTCACTCCTCTACCTGCGGGCCGATGTAGGTCAGGCGATAGCTGCGAAAGTCATACTCGAACGGGATGGCGTCGGTGTCTTCGACGAGGCTGCGAAAGATGTATGGACTGAGGACATAGGTGACAGGTGTTCGGGAACATGGGTGACACTTGGCCGATGCCCTGGATGACCAAAGATACCGTGACCCTTCGCCTTGAGTTTGTGAGCCACGCCCGCGCGCCCGGTGCGAACATCGCCGAGCTGTGCCGGCGCTTTGGGATCAGTCGCAAGAGCGGCTATAAGTGGCTGGCGCGGGCGCGGGGCGCGACCGATCTGGGCGCGGCCTTGGGTGATCGCTCGCGGCGGCCGCAACGCACCCCGCGGCGCACGGAGGCGGCGCTCGAAGAACGGCTGGCCGCGTTGCGCGCCGCGCATCCGGCGTGGGGTCCGCGCAAGCTGCGGCGCCGCTTGGAGGATCTCGGCGTGGAGGGGCTGCCCGCGCCTTCGACCGTCGGGGCGATCCTGCGCCGGCGCGGCGTCATCGATCCAGGGGAGGCCGAGCGTCACCGCGCGCCCGTGCGCTTTGAGCGCGCGGCGCCCAATGAACTCTGGCAGATGGATTTCAAGGGCCACTTCGCGCTCAGCCGCGGCGGGCGTTGCCATCCGCTCACCCTGCTCGATGATCACAGCCGCTACCTGCTCGGGCTGCGGGCCTGCGGGCGCGAAGATCAGCCGACGGTGCGCGCCCAGATCGAGGCGCTCTTTGGCCGCTACGGTCTGCCCGAGAGCCTGCTCTGGGATAACGCGCCGCCCTGGAGCGGTCCCGGTGGGGAGTGGACCGCGCTGGCCGTCTGGCTGGTGCGCCTGGGCATCCGCGTGCTGCACGGGCGACCCTATCATCCGCAGACGCAGGGCAAAGAAGAGCGCTTCCATCGTACCCTTCAGGCCGAAGTGCTCATCCGCAAAGACCTGCGCGACCTGGCCCATAGCCAGCAAGTCTTCGACGCCTGGCGACCTGTCTATAATCTCCAACGACCGCACGAGGCGCTCGCTCTGGCCACGCCCGCCAGTCGTTACGCGCCCAGTCAACGGGCGCTGCCGGCGCGCCTGCCGGCCATCGAATACGCGGTGGCCGACGAGGTGCGCGCGGTCAAAGCCAAAGGCTCCATCACCTCGCGCAACCGCACTTACTACCTCGGCCAAGGCCTGGCCCGCCAACCCATCGCCCTGCGTCCCAGCGCCACCGATGGCCTCTACGAAGTCTTCTTCTGCCACCAGCGCCTCGGCTGGATCGACCTCCATACCGCTCCCGCCAAAAGCAAAGACCACTGCCTTCCCCTCCATAAAACCCGTCCTCTCCGCCACCACTAACTGCGCCGCAAAAAGTGTCACCCATGTCTCCAAACGCTTGTTACCCTTGTTGCCGGTCTATACAGTCCTCGGGCGCCCTCGCCCAGCCTCCCTGCTCCTCCATTCCATTCCCTATGAAGCACACCCTCCTCGCCTTTGCCCTCCTCTGCTCTTCCGCGTTCGCCGCGGATTGGCTGCACCTTCCCGCCAAGCCGGGCACGGCCAATGGCAAAAAGATCGTCCTCGTCTCGGGCGATGAAGAATACCGCACGGAGGAGAGCTGTCCGATGCTGGCGAAGATCCTCAGCCAGAAGCATGGCTTCGATTGCACGGTGCTCTTCGCGATCAACCCGGACGGCGGCTACATCGACTCGAACTTCCAAAAAAACATCCCCGGCACCGAGGCGCTGGACTCGGCGGACCTGCTGATCATCGGCACGCGCTTCCGGCAGTTGCCCGACGACCAACTCGCGCACTTCGCGAAGTTCCTCGACGCAGGCAAGCCGGTGATCGGCATCCGCACGGCGACGCATGCGTTCAGCGGCGGGGCGAAGACGGGTGAGTTCAAGTGGGCGGAGTTTGGCCTGAAGATCCTCGGTGAGAAGTGGGTGAACCATCACGGCGCGCACAAGAAGGAAGGCACGCGCAGCTCGGTGGTGACCTCGAATGGCTCGCACGATGTGCTGAAGGGTGTGGGCGAAATCTTCGCCACGACGGATGTCTACGGCATCGCGAATCTCGACCAAGCGACCGCGACGATCCTGCTGCGCGCCGAGGTCACGGAGTCGCTCGATCCGACATCGAAAGCGGTCGTCGGCAAGAAGAACGACCCGATGATGCCGCTCGCGTGGCTGCGGGAATACACCGCGCCGAACGGCACGACGAAGGGTCAGGCCTTTTGCACGACGCTCGGTGCGTCGGTGGATTTTGCCGACGAGGATCTGCGCCGCCTGACGGTGAATGCGGCGTATTTCCTCGCCGGGCTGAAGGTGCCGGCGAAAGCGGACGTGGGGTTCGTTGATCAGTTCGAGCCGAGCTTTTACGGCAATCTGAGCAACGACGACTACAAGCGCCTGAACCGGAAGCCGGACGATTACGCGCTCGGCAAGAGCCCGGCGACGGGGGTGATCGTGGCTCCGAAGATCGAGCCGACGAAAGGCGCGGCGATCGATCCGAAGACCGGGGAGCGGATCCGTCCCGACAAAAGTGGCCCCGGAGCTCCGCACGCGCCGAACACCGAGCCCGCGGCGGCCACGGCGCAGCGTTCGCAGGCGGTGGCGCCGCCGACGAAAGGCGAGCGCATCGTGCTCGTCGGCAATGGGCTGGCGGAACGCGACACGTGGTACAGCCGCATCGAGACGGAGCTGCAGCTCCGCTATCCGGAGCGCGCGCTCTTCTTCCGCAACATGGGCCACGTGGGCGATACGCCCGGCTTCCGCCCGCACCCCTCGCGCGTCTCGCAGTGGGCGTTCCCCGGCGCGGAGAAATTTCACCCGGACAAGCAGGTGCATCACGGCAAGGGCTTCTTCCCCACGCCCGACCAATGGCTCACCCATCTGCAGGCGGACACGATCGTCGCGTTTTTCGGCTATAACGAATCCTTCGACGGACCGGCGAAGGTCGCGAACTTCGAGGCGGAGCTGGATGCCTGGGTCGCGCACACGCTGAGCAAGGCTTACAACGGCAAAGCGGCACCGCGTCTCGTGCTCGCGTCGCCGGTGCCGTTTGAAAATCAATCGGCCCAACGCGACCTGCCGAGCGGCGCAAAGGAGAACGCCAACCTGATCCTCTACGCCGCCGCGATCGAGACTGTGGCGAAGAAACGCGGGCTGGCGTTCATCGACCTCTTCACGCCGTTGAAAACCGCCTACGGCAAGGCAAAAGAGCCGCTCACGACGGGCGGATTCGTGCCGACCGATGAGGGCTACAAGCTGGTCGCAGAGATCCTGGCCACGGGGCTCTACGGCCATCAGTCCCGCATGTCGAAGGCCGATCCGCAGCTCGTCCACGCGGCGGTGCAGCAGAAGGATTGGTTTTGGAACAACGACTACAACCTGCTCAACGGCGTCCACACCCACGGGCAGCGCTACAATCCCTTCGGGCCGCAGAATTATCCCGACGAGGTGAAGAAAACGCGCGAGATGGCCGCGCTCCGCGACGGGCTGATTCGCGATGTGGCCGCGGGCAAAAAGAAGGACCTCGTCGTGGATGACAGCAAGACGCACCCGCTTCCGCCGGTGCCGACGAACTACCAGCCGAGCGTAAAAAACGGCAGCGAGAAATACCTCTACGGCGAGGACGCGGTGAAGTCGCTGACCGTGCCGGAGGGCTACAAGGTCGAGCTGTTCGCGAGTGAAAAGGAGTTCCCGAATCTCGCGAATCCGATGCAGCTTTCCTTCGATGACAAGGGCCGGCTCTGGGTCGCGGTGATGCCCACCTATCCGCACTATCGCCCCGGCGACGCGCTGCCGAACGACAAGATCCTGATCTACGAAGACACGAACGGTGACGGGAAGGCCGACAAGGAAACCGTCTTCGCCGACAAGCTGCATCTGCCGATCGGCTTCGAATTTGCGCCCGAGGGTGTCTATGTATCGCAGGAGCCGAATCTCGTGCTGCTCCGCGACACGAACGGCGACGACAAGGCCGACAGGATGGAGATCATCCTCGGGGGCTTCGACACCCACGACACGCATCACGCGATCAGCGCCTACACTGCCGACCCGAGCGGCGCGTTTATGATGTGCGAAGGGGTGTTCCTTCACTCGAATGTCGAGACGCCCTACGGCCCGGTGCGCTGCGTCGATGGCGGCTTCTTCCGCTACAGCCCGCAGCGCGGCCAGCTCGAGCGCACCATCCAGATGGCGATCCCGAATCCGTGGGGTTTTGTCTTCGATAAGTGGGGCCAGGATTTCCTCCTCCACACCTCCGGCACCACGATGAACTGGGCGCTGCCCGTCTCGGTGAGGCCGACCTTCGGCAGTAAGACGCCGTCCGCGCCGGACCTCGTGCCCGAGGGCCACAAGGTGCGGCCGACCAGCGGCCTCGAAGTGGTGAGCAGCCGCCACTTCCCGGATGACGTGCAGGGCGACCTCATCTACTGCAACGCGATCGGATTCCTCGGGATCAAGCAGGTGAAGATCGAGGACGACGGCACCGGCTGGAAGACCGCCCATCGCCACGACTTGCTGAAGAGCAGCGACGGCAATTTCCGCCCGGTCGATTTGGAATTTGCGCCGGACGGATCGCTCTACGTGATCGACTGGCACAACGTCCTCATCGGTCACATGCAGCACAACGCCCGCGACCCGCTGCGCGATCACGTCCACGGCCGCATCTACCGCATCACCTATCCGAGCCGACCGCTGATCAAGCCCGTGAAGGTGGACGGCGCCAGCGTCACCGCGCTGTTCGACAACTTGAAGGAACCCGAACTGCGGACCCGCTACCGCACGCGCCGCGAACTGCGCAGCCATCCCGCCAGCGAAGTCCTGCCCGCGGTGAAGTCGTGGGTCGCAGCGCTGAAGAAGGACGATGCCAACTACGAGCATCACGTCCTCGAAGCGCTCTGGACCACGTGGGGCCTCAATGCGGTCGATGAAACGCTCCTCCGCCAGATGCTCGCCGCGAAAGACTTCCACGCCCGCGCGGCGGCCGTGCGCGTGCTCCGCTACAACACCCACGGCATCGGCGACCACGTCGCGCTTTTCGAAAAAGCCGCGAGCGACGAGCACGGTCGCGTGCGCCTCGAAGCGATCGTCGCCGCCTCGTGGCTGCCGAATATTCCCGCCGCGAAGCAGATCGTCGCCACCGCTTCCGCCCTGCCGCTCGACGTCTGGAGCAAGAACGCCGCGAAGACCGCTGCTGACCGCCTCGCCGGTGTGGCCGAGATCGAGAAGCCTGATCATCCCGAACTCGCCGCCCCCGCGCACCTCGACGCCGCGGCCAAGGCGCAGTTCCTCGCCGGCCAGAAAATCTATTTCCGCGAGGGCCACTGCGTGACCTGTCACCAACCGAACGGCAAGGGCCTCGATCCCGCCTTTCCCTCGATCGAAAGGAGCCCGTGGGTCAGCGGCGATCCCGACCGCCTGATCAAGCTGGCGATGTATGGCCTGATGGGGCCGCTGGAAATCAACGGCAAGAAATACGACGGCCAGGTGCCCATGACGCCCTTCGGCGGCATGCTCAACGACAGCGAGATGGCCGCGGTGCTCACCTTCGTCCGCAACAGCTTCGGCAACCAGGCCCCGCCTGTCACCGCCCCTCAAGTGAAAGTGATTCGCGAGGCGAATCCCGGCCGGGTGCAATTCTTCACCACCACGGAACTGCTCCAGCAGCACCCGATGAAGTAAGCGCTTCGGCGAAGCTGGCGGCCACGCTCTACCTCAGGACGGTGTTTTGTCGTCGCTCGCCGTCGGTCCCTTGTAAGCGATGCGCCGGGCACCTCCTGACGGACCTGTCTCATCTTGTTCCTGCGGAGTGGCAGATGTCGGAGATGGGGAACCCCACGCGGGCCGTGCATTTCCAGCCTAGCTTGCGCCCCGTTCTTCCACGGGCGCCAGGCCACTGTGAATTCCCATCCTTGCCAAGGAAGAGGTCGAGAGTTCGAGTCTCTTCACCCGCTCCAATCCTCATTCGAGGATTGGTTTTTGCGTATTGACGGCAAGCCCACGGGCGTCTGGGGGCGTCTGGGGGCGGGTCATGGGAGTGCCTTCGGCAAGATAGGTTTCCGCTTCGCCGCCGACACCGACTGCGCAGTTATGCCGCCGAATTCACATGCTGCCACTTGCCTCCTTCCCCTTTCGAAGTAGTTTCCGCGCCTTCCTTTTCAATGTCCCGCTTGTTTTTCACATCCGTCCTTCATCTCACGATTCCAGGCGCCTTCATCTGGCTGGCGAGTTCCACCTTGCTGGCAGGGGTGGATATTGGGCGCAAATCGCAGCGTCCGAAGCAGTTAACGGCTCAGGTTAAACCGGGTGCGCCGGGTATCTCCCCTGAGCGCATCCCTTCGGCGCTGCCGGCCAGTAACCCGGAAACGACCGCCGACGGAGGCGGCTCGCCCATCTTCCACGCCCGGCCAGGGCCGTGGGGTGATCTCGACTACTTCACCGTCTATCTGGAAGCCTCGGCCTCCATGCTCAAGAGCATGGATTTCCAGACCTACGACACCACTTGGAAGTTCGTGAAGTGGACGGATGACCAAGTCACCAAACTATTTGAATCGGCTAAAATTGCCGAGCCCTTCAGAACGGAACTCCTCGACCACACCAAATGGCGCCGCGACTCCGAGGGCGTGACGGTGACGCCCAGCCGTGAAGCGGTGCTTGGACTCGGGAACGATTCGCGCGCCGCGATTTACCAGGTGCTAGGGCGCTGGGAGGAGAACCAGTTTCACCACGAACCGGTGATTATCGCCGGTCATGATGTCCGCGAGTGGTTGACGCGCGCGCAGCTCTCCGAAGAGCTCCTGACCACCATTGAACGCACGGTCTATCAGCGCGGCACAAACCGGGTCTTCGCGGATACGCCCATGCTTCTTCGCATGGTGACCAGTGAGGCTGATCGGTTGACGATTCGCAAAGCGCTCAGCCGGACGCCGACGCTCGTCATCAAACTTCGGCTCAATCCCAAAACTGACATCGCGAAGATCGCCGAATATTGGGGCGGTTATTCGAAGTCGAAGGACGTGGAGCCCTTTCTCGAATCCATCTCCAATAACCCGGCGGTGAACGTGATCGATATCATCCACATGCTCCCGACGGGCGTGCGGCGGCTCCTTTATACCTACCCGGGACAGAACCACGGACGGACGGGCTACTATCCGGATTGCCACTGGACATCCCTCAACTTCGCCAATTTCGAACCGCTCGCGCGGCTGGCCGATTCCGCCATGGCCACTGCTTACACGCTGGAAAATTTCACCCGCATCACGGGCGGCACCTACCAATACGGCGATGTGCTTTTCCTCATGGATGGCGCCTCCGGCAACGCCATTCACTCCTGCGTCTTTATCGCCGACGATATCGTCTACACCAAAAATGGCCGGTCGCCCACGCAGCCGTGGATCCTCATGAAACTCGATGACGTCGTCGCGGTTTATTCGATGTTTTACCAGACGCAGATCGCCTGCTACCGGCGCAAGAGCGAGTAGCCTTTTCAGGCCCGCGCGAGGGCAGCCCGGGCGGCGCGCGTGCCGGTGGCGAAGCAGCCTTGGATCAAGTAGCCGCCGGTCGGCGCTTCCCAGTCGATCATCTCGCCAGCCGCGAAAACTCCCGGCAGTCGCCGGATCATCAGCCCCTCGTCCAACTCGTTCCAACTCACGCCGCCCGCAGAGGAGATGGCCTCGGCCAAAGGGCGCGAGCCCGAGAGACGTAGCCGACAGTTCTTGGTGATGATCGACAGGGCGTCTGCCGTTGTCGGGGGCGTCTCCCGGCAGACTTCGCCGAGCACGGCAAACGCCGCCTCGCCCAAGCGCCAGCGGCTCCGCGCCTCGGTGAAGAAGTTGCGTTGGATCGGGCCCATCTTCGCGACGAGCTGCTCCACGGAGTGGTCTGGCTTGAGATCGATTTCGATTGTTGGTTCGGGCTGTGCGCGCAGGGTCGGGGCGAGTTGATAAAGCGCACCTCCTTCCAAACCGTAGCGCGTGAGGAGCAACTCCCCGCGCACCGCGATCCCGCCGGCGCGGGCGACGATGCTTTTCAGCGGCTTTCCTTCAGCGGTGAGCGCCTCTGGTGACCACGGAAATTCCCAGCCGCAATTGGCCGGCACGAGCGGCGCGACCTCCACGCCGAGCGCGTGCAGACTTTCGACCCATGTGCCATCGGAGCCCGTCTCCGGCCAGGAGCCCCCGCCGAGCGCGAGAATCACCGCGTCGGCCTCCACCACGCGTTCGCCGCTTTCGGTCTGAAACGTCGCGCGCCACTTCTCACCACGCTCAAGTCCAGTCCAGCGATGATGCACGGCAAACTCCACGCCCAAGCCCCGGAGGCGCTGGACCCAGCGGCGGAGCAGCGGTGCCGCCTTCATTTCTCGGGGATAAACCCTGCCGGTCGAAGCGGCAAAAGTCTCGATGCCCAAACCGCTCGCCCAGGCACGCAGCGCGTCCGCGTCGAACTCCGCGATCACTTCCCTCCATCGATCTTGCTCGCCCGAATAACGCGTAATGAACCGCTCGCGCGCTTCGGCATTCGTCAGGTTCAGCCCGCCTTTTCCAGCGACGAGAAACTTCCGCCCGACCGAAGCCTTGGCCTCGAAAAGCGTGACCTTTGCGCCACCTGCCGCCGCGACCTCCGCGGCGCGCAAGCCCGCCGGACCGCCGCCGATGATCGCGATTTGCACGGGCTCAAATCACGCGATCCGCCAGCGATTCGCCGCGCTCGAAGCGGCGCAGGTTGTCGAGGAAATGCTGCACGAGTCGCTGCTGCTCGGTGTCGTGTCCGCCAGCGCTGTGGGGCGTGATGGTGCAGTTTGGTGCCGACCACAGCGGATGCGCGGCGGGCAGCGGTTCGGGATCGGTGACATCGAGATACGCGGCGCCGAGTTGGCCGGATTGCAGCGCGGTGAGCAACGCGTGCTGATCGACCGTTGTGCCGCGGCCCACATTGTAGAAGACCGCGCCGGGCTTGATCGCAGAGAGCCGAGCGGCGTTCACGAAACGAATCGTCGCCGGATTTTCCGGCAGGATGTTCACGACGTGATCCGCACTCGCGAGGGCCTCGGCGAGTTTGTCCTCGGTCACTACCGCGACATTTTCATCGCCGGCGGGACGGCGACGCACGGCGGTGATCTTCGCACCGAACGGCGCGAGCAGCTCCGCCAGCCGGCGCCCGATCGCGCCGAAGCCGAGCAGCACGACACTTTGCCCGAGCAGCAGCCGTGAGGCGGCGCGGCGGGCGAGATAAGGCCACGCGCGGTCGGTGCGCTGGGCGTCGAGCGAGGCGGGAAGCTGGCGCGCGTGGGCGAGCATGAAGGCGAGTACGTGCTCGGCGCACGGCTCGTCATAGACGCCCGAGCTGTTCGAGAGCTGCGCGCCGCTGGCGCCGAAAGCACTGCGGAATTCCGCCGTGTCGTAGCGCGTGTAGCCAGCGGTGGTGAGGTGAATCCAGCGGAGCGGTTTCGCTTCGAGCGCGGTATCCGGATCGGGCTGGCCGAGCGCGATGTCGGCCTCGAGCAGCGCCGGATCGGGCGCGGCTTTATCGAGGTTCGACGCGGAGAGTTGTGTGGAGAAGACCAGCCGATGCGGCTTTACGCCTTCCACGAGTTGCGCCCGCGGCACTTCGGCGAATTGCGCGTTGGTCCAGATCTTCAGCGTGCTCATTTCGGAATCTCGTTGGATTGCAGATACGCCACGATGTCGGCGACCGACTGCGCGGTGAGGCCCATGACCTCCGGCGGCCACATCAGCGAGCGCTCCAGCTTGGTCACCGACTTGATCCGATCCTCATCGATCTCCTGCTTCTGCCCGCCCGTGGATTTGATGACCGTCGGGTCGCCGCTCGCCAGCACGACCCCGTCGATGACGATGCCGTCCTTCGTCTCGATGCGGCTGCCTTCGAAGCCGTGAGAGATGTCCTTCGAAGGCGTCACCATGGAGTTCACGATGACTTCGCGCGGCTGGGTCTTGCCAAACTGTGTGAGGTCCGGGCCATAGTCCATGCCTTGCTTGCCGATCTTGTGGCAGGCGTAGCAGGCGGCGACGGCGACGGCGCCGCTCTTCACGTCGCCGGTCAGCGCCAGGATCTCCGCGACGGGCGGCAGCTTCGCCGCGCCTTCTGGGACTTCTGGCATCACGGAAGCGACGAGCGGCTTCTCTTTCAGGATGCCGCGCTCCTTCATGAGCTTCGTCAGCTTATATTCCTTCCACGCGCCGCTGCGGCGGTTATCCAGCCACCACGCCACGTTCTCTTTGAACGGAAAGTTTTCCGCCAGGGCGACCTCGACCATGGCCGCGGACGCACCTGCGGATTGGACGAAAGCGAGCGCGTCCATCGCGAGCTTCCGCTGCGGTTCCGTGAGTTCGGCGGAAAGCGCGCGCGCTTTCAAATCGGCGACGGCGGCGGGAACGTGCAAGCGCCACGCGAGCCAGGCAAAGGCGTCCGACCATTTCTCCGCCGGACCGCCGATCGCCTTGCTGAGCGCGTCGTAGACTTCCACCTCCTGGCCTTCCGCGCCCGTGCCGAAGGCTTCGAGATAGGTGCGGTCCTTGCCGTCGAATTGCTTGCCGATTTGGACGAGCAAGTCGCGGCTCTGGTCGGCGGGTATGTCGCGCAGGGTCAGCGCGATTTCGCGGCGTACGGCGGCAGATTTGTCGCCGGCCATCTTCGTGGCCATCGCGAGCACATCCACGTCGGCACGACGGAGCGCGCGGTAGGCGACGAGCCGAGTCTGGTCGTTCTTGGAATCGAGGAGCGGCTTCACCTTGGCCACGCCGGTCGGCCCGAGTTGCGCGAGCAGCCAAATGGCGCGCGCGGCGATGAACGGATTCTCGTCCTTGAGTAGCGCGGCGACCGCGGGCACGGACTTTTCGCCCTGCGCTTTCAGCCGCGTGAAGCCGCTGTTGCGCACGTTCACCGCGGGGCTTTTCAGCGCGGCGATCTGGCCGGAAGTCGTCGCGAGATCGATCTTCGGCACCTTCGATTTGAAGCCCTTGGGCGCGATGCGGTAGATCGTGCCGGAAGTCGTGTTGTCGAGGTCCGCATGGCCGCCGACGCGCGGGTCAAACCAATCGGCGACGTAGATCGCACCATCCGGGCCGACG
>JBBQYR010000128.1:0-13204 GCA_038208565.1 Chthoniobacterales bacterium | reverse complement strand
GCGGCGTCGCGACCGGCGGCTTGGGCCCCGGCTTCTTGGGAGCCGCGAGGCCCAGCGCGGGGGTAAAGGCGAGAGCGGCGGCGAGCAGAGCGAGCGTGGAGCGGTTCATAGGTCGGAGCCCCTGCGTAACACCCCCTCACGGCAAACCGAGAGGAATACCCAACAATCGTCCGACACGGCCCGGTCGCTTCCACCAGCCGCGCCCAGCGACGGCCGCCGGGGCGAGCCTCCCGCGCTGCGGGACGGCGAAATAATGCTTGCCAGAGGCGGCCGCTGTTAGGCATAAATACTCATCGTTCCGAGTCCCCCCGACATCTCCCCCCTATGAAGAAGCTCCTCCTCCTCGCCCTCCTCGCCGCTGCCGCACTCCCGGCCCAGGCCTCCCTCCTTTTCAGCTACGATCTCCGCGGGGTCGCCGGCTTCGGCCTGCTAGCCGGGAATGAGCCCGGCAGTATCACGGGCGGCTCCGGCGGCGAGATCGGGGCTGGTATCTTCCTCGACGACGCCAATGACGTCGACGCGAATACCAACCTGCTCAACATCAACGTCGGCTGGGGCTCCTCCCAAGGCTTCACCGACCTCACCAGCACGGCGAGCGCCTCCCACATCCACGGCCCCACCGCGGCGAATAACGGCAGTGGCTTCACCCAGACCGCCGGTGTCCTCTTCAATCTCACTCGGTCTTCCAGTGCCACTACCGGCGGCATCTTCACCACCGCGCCGATCTCTCTGACCTCGGCGCAGGTCACCGATCTGAACAACGGCAAGTATTACATCAACCTCCACACGGCCAACAACGGTGGCGGTGAGATGCGCGGCTTCATCGTCCTTGTGCCCGAACCCTCCACGGCCGCTTTCGCCGCCTTCGGCCTCCTCGGCCTGGTCGCCAGCCGCCGCCGCTAAAGACTCCGGGCGGTCCCTCCACAGCAGTCACCCGATGCCCACAGCCCTCCGGGGGAGGGTCGGGACACCGGGCGAACTTCCCGGGGTAGGGGTGTGTTAGGCTTACTTCGAGACCGAGAGGCTCTCGGCGTGGAACTTCTCGCCGTCCTTGCGGCACACGCCGTGGACTTCCGTGCCCACCGTCAGGTCACTCCACGCCGCCGCCATCGAGCCGGTCACACCCTTCGTGTGATCCGCCACCTGCAGCGTGTGGCTGCCCATCTTGGCATCGGCGATGGTGATCGTCTGCGCCGTCTTGTCCACGGCCGTGATCTTGCCCTTGAACTTGTCCGCCCCGGCCTTGGGCAGCGTCGTGGCGTCGCCCGATTTGCCGCCTTCCTTGGTCGGGTCGGCCGCGGGGCTCTTGCCGCGCTCGGTCGCGGGCGCTTCGTCCCGTGGCTGGCTGGCGGAATCCGCGCCGGACTTGCCGGGTGCCGTCGGATCGGCGGCCAGGGCGAGGGCGGGAGCCAGGGCGAGAGCCGCGGCGAGGGAGAGGATGGTCTGTTGTTTCATGAGTCAGTGTCTTTCAGTATGGTGGTAATGCAGCGCCCGGCGGAATGCCCGGCGTAGCTCAAGGATCGGCGCCCCTCCGCGTCGTGGTTGTGCTTCATTCCCGCACCCACCCCGGCAGCGGGGGGACACCCGAGGCCGCCCCGGCGCCTGCACTCTCCCATCATCCGCCCGCGGCGGTGCCCCGTCGTCACCCTCCGCCCGCCCCCGACTCAGGGCCGCGAGCGGAGGAGGCGCAGCAGGTAGAGCCCATTCCCCACGACCATGAGCAGCAGCAGCACGAGCCAGATGTGTCTCATACCAAAATGGTGAAATGATCAGACACCTGCCCAGCCCGGAGGGCTGAAGGAAATTAGCTCCGGGTGAAACCCGGAGTTTCGGACCACCATCCGATGCACCCCGGGGGGTGTGCCGGAAGCAGCCAGCCATGCACCTTCCCGCACCGCCTCCGGGGTGCCTCCCGTTTCTCTCAATATCCCCGGGTTTCACCCGGGGCTAATTTCCTTTCAGCCCTCCGGGCTGCGGGAGCGTCTGATTGTTTCCTGAAGTTGGTATCAGACGTTCGCTAAACGAGTTGCCTCAAATAAAATGACACCGGGAGGATCCCGGCGGGATGGAAGGAAAGGGGTCGTTGACTCACGGCAAAAAGACACCGCAGCGGGGGCGATGAAAATGAGTCGTGCGACGTATGCGGAACTGCTGCCGGTCTTGACGGAACGTTACGGGCGGCGCGGGCGGCAGGCGCGCGGACGGATTCTCGATGAGTTCTGCGAGCAGTTCGGTTACAGCCGCAAGCACGCCATCGAGGTGCTGCGCGCCAAGCTGCCGGCGCCGGGCGGGCGGCCGCGCTCGGGGCCGGTGCGGGTTTACGATGCGGACGTGCTGCGGGTGACCAAGGCACTGTGGCTGGCCAGCGACCAGCTCTGCGGCAAGCGGCTCGCCCCGGCGCTGGCGCTGTGGCTGCCCTTTTACGAGGCGCGCGAGGGCCGGCTGCCGGTGCGGCTGCGGCGCAAGGTGCTCGCGATCAGCCCGGCGACGCTCGACCGTTTGCTCGCGCCGGCGCGGGCGGCGCAGCCTCGGCGCGGGCTGTGCGGGACCAAGCCCGGCAGCCTGCTGCGCACGCAGATTGGCTGTCTCGCTCCGCTCGGCTCATCTGGAGCGTGACCTACACGGACATCTTCAGCCAGTGGACGGAAAGCCGCGCGGTCTGGAACAAAGGGGCCGCGGGCGTGGTCACGCGCACCCGCGAAGTGGAGGCGGCACTGCCCTTCCTGCTGCTCGGCTTCGACAGCGACAACGGCGGCGAGTTCCTGAATTACCACCTGTGGCGCTCCTTCAGCGAGCGGGCGGCACCCGTGAGCTTCACGCGTTCACGGCCCTATCACAAAAACGGCAACGCCCACGTCGAGCAAAAGAACTGGAGCCACGCGCGGCAGCTCCTGAGCTACGAGCGGCTGGAAGTCGAAGCCTTGCTCGGCCCCATCAACGCGCTCTACACCGAGGTGTGGAACCCGCTGCAAAACTTCTTCTCCCCGTCGCTGCAACTGCGCGAAAAAATCAAGATCGGCAGCCGCTACCGCAAACGTTACGCCCCGGCGCAAACCGCCTGCGCGCGGCTGCTCGCCTGGCCGGATCCGAAAACGCGACAACGCCGCGAACTGCGCGCACACCAGGCAGAGCTGGACCCGCTGGCTCTGGTCGAAGAGAAGGAGCGCCGACTGCGAAAAATCTTTGCGCTGGCGCTGCGCTCCAGTCGCCCTGCGGGCTCCTTGCGCGCCGCGCCAGCGCCCGACTTACCTCGACCTGGCCATTCGCGAAGGCGGTGACGCTCTCACTGGCAGGCTCGGTCAGGTAAAATTTGGCGATGTAGCAGGCGTCAAAATAGATTATCGACCGTCGCGCATTCCGGGATGATCTGCGTGCTGTCGGCGCTCCGTAAAGCTTTCCCTGAAGCTCCGCGAATCCCGGCAGCAGCTTGCGAGGGAGGAAAGGATTCTCCGCTTTCGCGACGGGCAGCGGCACGATCTTCGCCACGGCCTGGCCTTTGTCGGTGAGCACGATGGGCTCTTGCTCGGTGGCCTTGTTGACCCAAAGAGCCGCCGTTCGTGGTGCTGCAGACGGTCTGCCGCTTCATCACGGGCGACGACGACCCGACGAAGACCGACGAGACGCACGCGGAGGCCATCACAAAGTAATGCGAGGCGATCCGCGCCGCGGGTGCTCGAAAGCTATTTAAAGGCGCACGGCGGGCCGTTCGAGTTCGTCGAGAAGAAGTCCACCGTCCCCACGGCGGGTGCGACGGACATCCCGCTGGAGCGCATCACCAAATCACTCGTGGTGCTCGGCGAGACCGGAGCGGCCTACGAGGCGGTGATACCCGGCACGCATTGCACGCGGCTCATGGAAGTCGCCCACGCCGTCGGCGAGAAGAAGGTGTGGCTGTGTCCGTTCGAGGCCGCACACCAATTTTCCGGCTACCCGCCCGGCGCGCCTCCGCAGGTGAACCATCACAAAATCAAAGGCGTGGTCGGGGACGCGGCGCTGCGCCAGTGGGAGGAAATCTATGGCGGCGGCGGCACGAACAAGCGGTTCGTGAAACTCCGCACCGACGATGTCATCCGGATGAACGGCGGCTTGGTCGCGGCGACGCAGAGACATGGTTAGCTTTGAAAGGCGTGCGATGTCGCCCGTCGCCGCGGATTTTTTGTCGCGTTCCCACGGCTGCTTCCCCCAAGGTAATCGCTCGTATGGACTGCTGGAAAACTGCCACTGAGCGAATCAAATGCTTGCAGGCGACGCTGCAGGTATCGCGGCGTATTTACGTGTCACGAGTTTCGATACACGACGGTCGACGAAGGATCCGGTGCTGAATGATGAACGATGAACCGCTGACGGACTCGCGAGACGGGCTGCGAACACACGCAGCCTTCCGACATGTGCTGGTGGAAAAGGCCGAGGTTTATCGATCGATCCTCGCGGTCTTCGTTCGTTCGCGGGAGCAGTTCATCACCCATCTTCGCCCCTCCGAGGTCGCCCGCGAGATCGGCGTGGATGAGGGCGAAACCGAGAGCGCGTTGCGCATGCTTCGACAGTGGGGAAATCTGGAGGCGACACAGGATTCGGCGGAGGCGGCGACGCTCGAAGAGATTTATCGGAGCCGGTTTCTTTACGCGCTGTCGTCGGAGGGTGAGGCGGCGGAACGGGCGCTGGCCGTGTTTGAGGAGACGCTCCATCAGCCGGGTGAGCTGCAGACGGCGGCGCTGCGCGACATTGGCGAGTTCCTGGAGGCCATCCGAGTGCTCGTCGAAGATGCCGAGCCGGATGCGGCCAAGCTGCACACGCAATTTCTGGCGCTGACCGAGAGATTCCGGACGCTCACCAACCGCGCTCAAGCCTTCATGCGCGACCTGCAAAGCACGATCCAATTGCATGGCATCAGCGTCGAGCAGTTCCTCGGCTACAAGCAGTTGCTGATCGATTATCTGGAACGATTCCTCGGCGACCTCGTCCTCGCCACGAACGAAATCTCCCGGAAGATTCTGGTGTTGGAAAAGGCCGGCATTCGGGCGCACTTGGGCGCTGTGGCGCGGCGGGCGCTTGCCGATTCCCTGGCACGCACTGCGGAGATGGAGGCGGAGGAGACGGCGCGCTGGGAAGGACGCTGGCATGGGCTGCGCCGTTGGTTCCTGGGCGATGCGGGAGGGGCTTCGCAGGCCGAGGTCCTGCGGGCCAGAGCGCGCGAAGCCATTCCCGCGCTGCTCTTCACGCTGCAAAATATCAACGATCAGCGCGTCACCCGCAGCGATCGTTTTGCCGATTGGCAGACGCTGGCCCTTTGGTTCGCCGAGGCGCCGAGCGAAGAGGACACTCACCGGCTGTGGCGGGCCGCGTTCGGCATGGCGCCAGCCCGGCATCTCCAGCTCAACCAGGAAACACTCGACCGGCGCGATCAATCGGCCGAGGGACCGCGCACGCGCTGGATGGACGCGGATCCGGTCTGGATCACTCCACGACTCCGCGTGAACGGTCGGGTGACGGTGCGCAGTCAGGCGACCGCGGTGGTGGATCAGAGCCGGGAGAAGTATGAACTCGCCTGTCTCGCTGCGGACGAGGCGGCGCAGATCGCGCGGGCGCAGCGGGAGCTGGCTCGTGGACGCCCGATGCATCTCTCGGATTTTGGCGAGTTGGAAACCGTGACTTTTCACCTGCTCCTCGACCTGCTCGGTGAAGCCCTCGCAACCCGCACCGATCCGCGCGACGCCGTCGAGGCGACTTCGATGGATGGCGCGATCGTGATCCGGCTCGGCCCGGCCAGTGACGACGGACGAGTCGCCGAACTGGTGACGACGGATGGAACTTTCCGTGGGCCAGATTGCGAAGTGACGATCTTCTACTCCCACGAAGCCGCGGCACTCGGGGGCGTTGCCGGAGAGACGTTGCTGGAGGTTTCCGATGATTGAAAACCAGGAAGCTGCAACGGATCGACCGGCTCCTGCAGCGGGCAATGTCTGGCGTCGGCGCCGGGATCGACTGGCCGCGCTGGGGGCGACGATCAACGCTCAGGAAATCGACGAGCGGCAGCGTGCCGTGCGAGCCTTGCTGAGTCAGCCGCTGCTGTCGCCGGAGGGTGCGACGCGCGAGGCGTTTTCGCTCGTGCAAAAGCATCGCGAGTGGTTGCGGCCTTGGTTTTCGCATCATGCCGGCTGGCAACTGATGCTGGATTCCGAAGCAGCCCGGTTGGTAAAGCGCCCCGCGCGGCTGGACGACGCCACGCGCCCCTGCCGCGAACCGAATTCCGGGTCGCCGCTGAGCCGGCGGGCTTATGTGATTCTCTGCCTGGCGCTGGGTTCGCTGGTGCGCGCCGACCGCCAGACGACGCTGGTGCGATTGCGCGATTCGATCATCGGATTGTTGCGCGCCGAACCACGGTTTGAAGCGGCGGGTGTCGTGGTGGAGTTGGAGCATCAGGAATCGCGGCGCGACTTCGTTCATGTGCTGCGGCTCCTGCTCGCGTGGGGCGTGATCAAACGGATTCAGGGCGAGGAGGAGCGCTTCATCAAAGACGCGGAAACCGACGCGCTCTACAACGTCAACCGCCCGGTCCTCGCCCGGCTGCTGGCCGCCAATCGCCCGCCGTCGCTGGTGAAAGCGCAGGCGTTTGCCGAGCGGCTGAGCGCCTTGGCCGAGGACGACATCACGGCGCACTCGGAAGAGGCCCGCAATCGCCGGCTGCGCCTGCGGCTCTTTCGGCAACTCCTCGACGATCCGGTGCTCTATTACGACGAACTCGCGGAGGACGAACGCGAATACCTTGACCGCCAGCGCGGCTTCATCCTGCCGGAAATCGAGACCGCCACCGGGCTCGTCAGGGAAGTGCGCGCGGAGGGCATCGCGATGGCGGACCTGACCGGCAGCCTCAGCGATTACGGACTGCCGGAGGAGGGCACGGAAGGCCATCTCACGCTGCTGCTCGCGACTTTTTTGGCGGGACGTTTGCGCGAGTCGCCCGGAGTCAGCATCACCCTCGATGCGCTCCTCGCGCGGACGCAGGACTTCGTCGCCGAGCATCACAAGCACTGGCGCAAGGACGTGCGGGAGCCCGGCCAGGATCGCGCGCTGACTCGCATGGTGGTCGAACGACTTTGCGCCCTCGGCCTCGCCCGCCGCGAGGGTGAACTGCTTTTCCCACTGCCCGCGATCGGGCGCTACGCGTTGCGCGAGGAAAAGGTGAGTGATTTTGCTGCGGAGGTTTCGCTCGTATGAGCGACAAACTTTTCGGCGAGAATTCCGGGAACGGCGCGGCTCACGTCGCGCTGCCGCGGCCGAATCATGAGCGGTGGCAGCCGTTGCGCAGCGGCGTGCTCAATATCTTCAAATACGACGCAGAGGAGTTTTGGTTTGAAGACGGACGCCTCCTGCTGCGCGGCAACAACGGCGCCGGAAAATCGCGCATCCTCGCGCTCCAGCTTCCTTTCCTGCTCGATGGCGAGATGGCTTCGCACCGCGTCGAGCCGGATGGCGATCCCGCCAAGCGCATGGAGTGGAATCTACTGATGAACCGCCACGAGCAGCGGCTCGGCTACACTTGGATCGAATTTGGCCGTCGGGATGCGGAGGGTCGCGAGCATTTCCTCACGCTCGGCTGCGGCATGCATGCGCGCAAAGGCACGGGCATCCCGCCGAACGCGCGCTGGTTTTTCGTCACCCGCCGGCGCATCGGCGAAACGCTTCAGTTGATGTCCGAGAGCCGTGTCCCGCTCAATCGTGAGCGGCTCGAAGCGGCGCTCGGATCGGAGGGCACGATCTATCGCAGTGCGCGGGATTATCGCGCGGCGGTCGATGATGCGCTCTTCGGGCTCGGCGCGCGATATGGGCCGCTGATCGAGTTGCTGTTGCAGCTCCGCAAGCCGCAGATCATGCGCGATTTCAAGGCGGACGATCTTTCGCGCCTCCTCAGCGAGGCCCTCCAGCCGCTCTCTCCGACGTTGATCGACAATGTGTCCGTCTCGTTCCGCAGCCTGGAGAGCGACCGGCAACAGCTCACCGACTTGAACGAAGCAAGTCGCAGCGTCTCGACCTTTTTGCAAAGCTATCAGCATTATGTGCGGGTCGCCGTCCGCCGACGTGCGGCCGAGGTGCGCGCGACGCACAGCCGCTATGAGACTGCGCAGCGCGAGATCAAGCGGCTGGCCGATGAACGCGAGGAGAATGGCCTCACGCTTGGCGCGGCGGAGGTCGAAGAAAAGCGCGTGGCCAACGCTCTCGTGGCGGCCCGCGCCTCCGAGCGCACGTTGCTCGACAGCCCGGAGATGAAAAGCGCCGAGGATCTGCGCCGCGCGGATGAGTCGAAGCGCGAGCGATCCCAGCAGGCGGAGGCAGCCGGGGGAATTGCGGCGCAGAACCAGGAAGCGGGGGACCGGATGAGTCGGGAACGAGAGGAGGCGGAAGCCGCCACGGCCAATGGAACGATGCTTGCCTCCGCGTGTCAGGCCGCGTTGCAGGAAGCATGGGAAAGCGCCGCACTTCATTCGCCCGCGCCGGACGGGAAGGATCAGCTCGACGCGGCGGTGAAGGACCGCATGCGCGAGATCGCGCTGCTCCGTGAGAAGAACGGTGCGCTGGCGAAGGCCGTTGATCAGCGGGGAAAGGAAGAGACGCGATTCGAGCAAAGGCGCGGGGACCTGGCGCGCTGCGAAGACGCAGAGACGGCTGCGCGGAACACCTGTGAAGCGGAACTCACCGCGCTGGTGACGCTCATCTACGAATGGGAAAATGGGCTGGAGGTGCTCGTGCTGCCGGTGACGGAGGACGAAGACTGGCGCCTCCTACTCGAAGGCTGGATGGAGGCGACGGACACGCCGTCTCCCCTGGCGCGGAGGATCGACGCTGCCTCCCAGTCCGTCACGCGGCTCCTGGCGGATGAACGCAGCGGGTGCGAGCGCGATGTCGATGAACGAACCGCCGAGCGTCAAACGCTCCAAACGGAAATCGCGTCGCTCCGGGACGGTCGGCAACCCGAGCCTCCCGTACCTCGTACCCGCGACGCGGAAATCCGGGTGGATCTTCCGGGTGCGCCGCTTTGGAAGTTGTGCGGATTTCGCGATGAAATTCCCGCCGCCGACCGGGCCGGATTCGAGGCCGGTCTGGAAGCATCCGGCCTCCTCGACGCGTGGGTCACGCCGGAGGGCGCCTTGATGGATCCAGCGACCCACGATGTATTTTTCTCCGCGGCGCGGGGTCAGGCGGATGCCGGTCTCAATCGAGTGCTGCGCGCGGAAGGAGCGTTGGCGGAGATTGTGCCCGGCATTCTCGGCTGCATCGGTAGCGCCGAGCATGAAGGCGAAACGTGGATCTCCCCCGATGGGTGCTGGCGGCACGGGCTGCTGCGCGGTGCGTGGCAGAAACCGACGGCGGAGTATCTCGGTCACACCGCCCGCGAAGAGGCACGGCTTCGCCGCATCGCTGAGCTTGAAACCGCCGTCGCGGCACTCGATGAAGCGATTCAAGTTCTGGCGAAGGAGCGGCAGCGCATTGACGAACGGAGCATGCAACTCGCCGCGGAGCGGGAGCGCGCTCCGGGCACGACGCTCTTGCAGCGCGCAGCTCATTCGCTGGAGAATGCGGGGACCGCCAGCGCGGAGGCCCGGGCGCGGTTGGAGGAAGTCGATCAATCGCTCGCCAAGGCGCGCGATGCCGAAAACACGGCGCGGGCGGCGCGTGATCGCGATGCCGACGACCTTGGATTGGGTGACTGGAAGGAACCGGTCGCACTGAGTAAACTGGAAGCGTTGCTCAGCGAGGTGCGGGAAAAAGCTGCGACGCTCTGGCCGGCTCTGGAGGCTTTGCGCAGCGCGCAGACCGCGCTGGAGAAGGCCCTCGCTCGCGAGGAGGAAGCGCAGAATTTTCTCTCCGCAGCGATGGCCCGCGCGCACGAAGCACAGCAGCTTGCGACGGAAGCGCAGGCGAGCTACGCCGCGCTTTACGAAATGGTCGGCGCGTCGGCAGATCAAGTGTTGCAGCGGCTCAACGAGGTTCAAGACGAACTCGCCCGCCTGATCAAAGATGAGCGAAGCGCGCGGGATAGAGTCGGCGATCTGCGCGTGAAGATCGCCGTGATCGTCAAGGATGAGGAGCGCGCCGATGCCGACCGCAAAGCGCACGAAGATACCCGGACGGAAGCCGTGCGCCGCCTGCAACTCTTCGCCGAGAAGAAACTGCTCGAAGAAGCAGGGGAGGGGCTGCAACCCGAGCGCACGGAACTTGCCGCCAATCCGGCCGTCGAACTCTCGCGGCGGATCGAGCAGGCGCTGGCGGAGGTTTCTTCGGATGAAGATTCGTGGAAGCGGGCTCAATCGGGGATTCAGCAGCAATTCAGCGAGTTGAACGACCAGCTCGGCATGCGCGGTTATCACCCGCAGGCGGAGGTCGTGGATGAAGGTGTCTTCGCCATCACCTGTGCCTTTCACGGGCAGGCGCACACGATGACCGCGTTGCGGCAATCGCTCACCGACGAAATGGCGAGCCGGGAGCAAATGCTCGGCGCGCGGGAGCGCGAGGTCATCGAGAATCATCTCATCGGCGAAGTCGCCACGGAGCTTCAGACGCTCATCCGCGCGGGTGAAGACTGGGTGAAGATCGCCAATGACGAGTTGGATCGCCAGCCAGCCAGCAGCGGCATCAAGCTGCGTTTCACTTGGGAAGTGGACGCCGAGGCCCCGGACGATCTGGAAACCGCGCGCCGCCAGCTTTTGAAAATGACCGCAGCATGGTCGCCTGCGGAGCGCGACAGCGTCGGGCGCTTTCTTCATGGTCGGATCAATGCCGAACGCGCCGCCGATGAATCAGCGCCGTGGCAGGAGCATCTCCGCCGTGCTCTCGACTACCGCGCCTGGCATCGCTTCGGCATTCTGCGCTTTCAGGACGGGCAGTGGAAAAAGCTGACGAAACAAACCTACGGCACGGGCTCCGGAGGTGAAAAGGCGCTCACCCTCACCCTGCCGCAATTTGCCGCCGCCGCCGCCCACTACCGCAGCGCGGCACCGCACGCTCCGCGGCTCATATTGCTCGACGAAGTTTTCATCGGCATCGATGCGCCGACCCGCGCGCGGCTGATGGCACTGCTCCACAGTTTCGATCTCGATTTCGTGATGACCAGCGAACGGGAGTGGGGCTGCTACCGCACACTGCCCGCGCTTTCGATTTGCCAGCTCGCGTCCCGTGCGGATTCGCCCGCCGTGCATGTCACGAGGTGGCTGTGGAATGGACGCGACCGATTGCCGCATCCCAATGGCAGCACCGTCTAAAACCGACCGGCTGCGCGCCATCTTCGCACCACCCGCGCTCCGCTGGATCATCGAGCGGCTGGTCGCGCGAATGGGCGGTGGACGCGCCCTCCGCGGCGCGCTGGTTCGGGCGAATGCCACCGCTGACGAACGGCGAGCGGTGGATGATCTGCTCGGACGAAAGAGCACTGCCGGCGCTCAACTCACTCTCGATCTCGCAGCGGTGGAGGACATGCTGCGGGCTTCGGGTTTGATCGATAGCCTGGAGGATGTCGTGCTCGCCTGTCACGGGCCGGTCGAAAACCGCCGCGCGGACGCCGAGCGACGGCGCGGCGATTGGCAGGCCATCTTCGACACCGCGTGCACGCGTTGCCGCGAGCAGCCGGCTTTGGTGAAGTGGGTCGATGCGCTGGCCAGCGACGGGACATTGAAGCGGCTCGCCCGCGGCGATCTCGTGACTGCGGGCGAGTGGCTGGACCGTGCCATTCAGATTCTGGAACGAAACCCGCACGACGAGGTGCTCCTCGCCAATCTCGGCGCCGATTGCGCAGGGGACAGCCACGCGCTCGACCGCGGCCAACCTCTCGCGACCCTTTGCCTGCGCGCCATCGCCATCATGCACGGCATCGATGGCCAGCGCAGCGCCGAGGCCCGGCGCAAAGCGTGGGCCGCAGTGGGCGTGATCATCGACGACCTCAGCGCGCCGGTGCTCGTTTTCAATCTGCGCGCGACCACAGGTTCGGCCTTGGAAGCAGTACTCACGCTGCATCGCCAGCAGGGACAGCCCGCTTTTCTCACCTACCGCCAACTGCAAACCGGCGCGAACTTTGGACCACTCGATCCTCAGATGCGCATCGTCTATATCTGCGAAAATCCGAGCGTCGTCAGCGCGGCCGCCCGTGAACTCGGCCCGCGTTGTCGGCCCCTCATCTGCACCAACGGCCAGCCCGCCTCCGCCGTCCGCCTGCTCTTTGCACAGCTTCGACAGGCCGGGGCCGAACTGCGCTGCCACGCCGACTTCGACTGGGCTGGCCTGCGCATCGTGGATCAACTCGTGCGCGACCACGCCGCCATCCCTTGGCGCATGGAGCCCGCAGATTACCGAAGCCAGTCAGGAACCGTATCAATCGATCCGCAATCGTTTGTAAGCGAGTGGTCGCCAGAACTCGCTGACGCCCTTCGCGCGGAGGGAAAAGCCGTGTTTGAGGAGCAGGTCATCCTATCTCTTTTATGCGATCTTGGGGTAGAGAAAGCCGCGACTGCTTTTCGCGGCATTTGATGTGGCGCGAACAGCAAATCGGGCCAAAAACCAAGACCGCACCGACCAGCCGCTGCCAAAGAACAGCTTAGCCGGAACGATGCAGTTGGAAAAGCGCCACCGAATGGGAACTGATTGGTGGTGAATGAAAAGCACACAATCGCAGGGCGACGGCCCGGTTCACCAAACGGTGGCTGGAGAATTTGAGTTCAAAGTGGCGGCAAAGCAATCGCGGTGGGGTTCACCGAGCAGCGGCTGAGCGCGTATGCGGGCAGTGCGACCTTCTGGGGTTGGCTACGGCCGACGCGTTGGGTGGAGAGCCTGCCGCACGACGAGCCGCTCTCCAACAACCACCTCACGGCGCTGGAGAGGGCGCTGGCTTTTGTGCAGGGGCTGCTGTGCGACGCGCGCAAGCTCACCCACGTCGCTTATTTGCGGCGCGATCCGCTCGTGCCCGAGTTGCTCGGCATCCGCCGGGTGGCGAGTCATACCAACTTCAGGAAACAATCAGACGCTCCCGCAGCCCGGAGGGCTGAAAGGAAATTAGCCCCGGGTGAATCCCGGGGATATTGAGAGAAACCGGAGGCACCCCGGAGGCGGTGCGGGAAGGTGCATGGCTGGCTGCTTCCGGCACACCCTCCGGGGTGCATCGGATGGTGGTCCGAAACTCCGGGTTTCACCCGGAGCTAATTTCCTTCAGCCCTCCGGGCTG
>JBBQYR010000127.1:0-13255 GCA_038208565.1 Chthoniobacterales bacterium | reverse complement strand
AGGCTTGGGCGGTTTCGGCGGCGCAGGCACGGCGCAAAGCTCCGCCGCCACGCTGAACGCGATGAGGAAGGTAAGAAGGCGCCGGATCACGGGAGCAGAGTAGCCGCAGCGCGGCGGGCGCTCAACGCATCTTTCTAGGCCCCGCCGTGCCGGCCCTTGAAGGTGAGTTCGGCGATGCCGGATTTGTCGAGGTGGCCGAGCCCCTCGAAAACCATCTGATCGTACTGCTGCTTGGTCGCCTCGGCGAGCGGCAGCTCGAGCCCGGCTTGGCTGGCGAGGTGCAGGGCGATGCCGCTGTCCTTCGCCGCATGGGCGGCGCTGAAAAAGCACGCGTGATCGCGTTTTTGCATGTCCTCGCCATCGGTCTGGAGCACGCGGGAGTTCGCACCGGTCTCGGAGAAAACTTCACGGATCACCGTGAGATCGAGCCCCAGCGCGTCGGCCAGCCCGAGCCCTTCTGCGAGGCCGGCCGTGTTGATATTCATGACCATGTTGACCAGCGCCTTCACCTTTGCGGCCGAACCCGTCGGCCCGATGTAGCGCAGCGAACTGCTCAGCTTCCCGAGCACCGGCTGGGCGCGTTCATAGGCCTCCGGTTTCCCACCGACCATGAGATAAAGCGTGCCTGCGCGCGCCTGCGTGATGCTCGAAGCCATGCAGGCCTCGATCGATTGCGCCTCGGCTTCCGCGCACCTGCTTTCCACGAGCTCGTGGGTGCCGGGCGAGACAGTGGCGCAGTTGATGAAAAGCTTGCCTTGCGCGACCGGGACGCCGCTCGCCGTGCCGAGCAGAGAATCGCTGCTGCAGCCGACCGAGCCGAAGATGTCGTCCATCGCCTCGTCGTCGCTCACCACCGTGATGATGATGTCCGCCGAGCCGCTCACGTCCGGCAGGGTCGCCGCCGCGGCGCAACCCAATTCCTTCGCCAGCTCCGTCGCTGCCGCAGGGTTCCGATCAAAAACAGCGGCGACTTCAAATCCGACATCCTTCAAGCGGCGGGCCATGTTGGCCCCCATTCGACCGACTCCGACGACAGCGATTTTTTCAGGCATAAATTTACGGGGTTAGGGGAAAAACGGGTTGTGGATCTTCTGCTCGCCGACGGTCGTCAGCGGGCCATGACCGGGCGCGATGATCGTTTCATCCGGGCGGGACAGGATGTGCTCGCGATTCGTGCAAAGCGCCGCCGCGTAACTGACTGCGCCGCCACCCATCGAGCCGGCAAACATCGCATCGCCCACGACAGCGACGGGCTTGGCCAGCGGGACGAGGAAGGTGATGCCGCCGCGCGAGTGGCCCCACGTGAGGCGGGTCTGGATGCGGAACGAACCCACCTCGAAGGTCTGCCCGGCGGGGAACGATTCCGCGCCGTCGATCGGCTCGCGCTCGCCGACAAAGGCCGGGGCGCCGGTCTTCTCCTTCAGGCGGTCGAGGTCGAAGATGTGATCGCCGTGCGTGTGGGTGAGCAGGATGTATTTCAGCGAGAGATTTTCCGCCGAGATGAGGTCCAGGATCGGGCCGCAATCCGCGCCGGTATCGAAGGCCACGGCGTCACCCGACAGCGTGTCCCAGGCGACGTAGGAATTCACCGTCATGTCCTCGTAGAGCGTGTTGAACTGCGCGAAGCCATCGAGCTGCACCGGCGCCGGGGTCCACGTTTCCGTGCCCGACTCGATGAGCGCGCTCGCCTTCAAACCCAGCGTGGAAGCCAGATGCCGGGCGACCGACTCGTCCCACACGCCCTCGCGCAGCGATTCCACTTCGCCAGCGGTCAGGCCCGCGGCGTTGGCGGCGTCGCTGTCGGTCAGCTTGAAGCCGCGCATCGCTTTGCCGACGATGTCGTTGAATTTGTCTTCGAGAGGGATGGCCATACGGGCGGAGATGAAACGGATTCGGAGGCGGGTTGTCCAGCGGACGCGCGTTAAGTTTCCGCGGCAGCGGGATTCGCGGCAGTGAGGTCGATTTGCTCCTTCGGCACGCGGAGGAGGAGGGCAAAGACCGTGCCCACGGCGACGAGGATCGCGCTGGTCGTAAAGGCGGTGTGATAGCCGGCATCGACCGACGCTTTCACCGCGCCCTGCAGCGGGCGCTCGAGGAGGGAGAAATTCGCCGGCAGCGGCAGCACCGCGAGCGCGGGGCCGAGGAAACGCCCCAGGCTGCCCGCGGCGGACATGAGCCCGAGCACGCGGCCTTGCGCGAGGCCATGCACGTGCCGCGAAGCCATGCCGCTGAGCACCGGCGTGACGAGCCCATTACCCAGCGCCATGAGCGCGCAGACCCAGAGGAAGCCGCCCACGCTGTCCGCGCGCGGCATCAGCCACAGGCTCACGGCCAACAGCGCCGCGCCAATGACGGCCAGCTCCTTCTCGATGTCGCGTTTCAAGAGCTGCCGCAGCAAGCCACCCTGCACCAAGACCGCGAGCAGGCCGACGTAAGCGAACGCGTAGCTCGTCTGCTCGGTGGACCAGCCGAAGTGATCGCCGCAGAACAGCGCGAAGAGCACGTGGATGAAAGCGAAGCCAGTCGTGACCGTGAGCGAGGCCGCGAGGAGCAGCCCGATGAAGCTGCCGCGCCCGCCCGTGAAAACTTCGCCGAGCGGCGCCTTCGCTGCGGGATGCAGGCGCTTTTCCCTGGGCAACGTCTCGGGCAATCGTGCGACGACGAAGATGGCATTCACGATCGACAGCGCGCCGGCAAAATAGAACGGCATCTCGTGGCCCCACTTCACCAGCACCCCGCCGATCGCCGGGCCGAGGATGAAGCCGAGCCCAAACGCCATGCCGATGAAGCCCATCGCCCGCGAGCGCTGCTCCGGCGGAGTGACATCGGCAATGCACGCCTGCGCCGTGGCGATATTCCCGCCGCTCGCGCCATCGATGATCCGCCCGAGGAAAAGCATCCACGCAGCTCCGGCGGCGCCCGTTACAAAATAGCCGACCGCCGTGCCGATGATGCTGATGAGCAGGACCGGCTTGCGCCCGAAGCGATCGGAGAGTTTGCCGATGATCGGCGCGGAGAAAAGCTGGACCAACGAGAAGATGCCCACGAGCCAGCCGAGCTGCGTCGGGTTGAGCTGAAAGGGTGCATTCTTCGCGTAGATGGGCAGCACCGGGATGACGATGCCAAAGCCGATCATGCTGATGAAGACCGTCAGGAAAATGATACCGAGGGGTGGGCGTTTGGTTTCCACGAATGGGAGGCGCATGAAACACGCGGCGCGCGGGCGCGTCCAAGGGAATTCGCGGGACGGGCTAAGCCGCGGGACGCCGGACTGCGGGCGCCAGCAGCGGCGCGAGGGCCTCGACCGTTTGCCGCACGAGCGGGCGCGTCTCGGCCGCGCGCACATTCCAGACGAGGCAGAGCGGGCGCCGGTAATCGCGAAAAAAGGGCAGCGTGAAGCGCTGAATCTGCGCGGGATCGAGATCCACGACTGCCGTTTCGGGCAGGATGGCGGCGAAGGAACCGCTGCGCACCGCCCGCGCGGCATGCGTGATGGTGGAGCACGTCAGCGCGCGCTGGAGCCGCCAGCCCGCGCGCTCAGCCGCAGCTTCGAAGTCATCGCGAAACTGCCCGCCGATCGGCGCGGCGATGGGCAGGCTGGAAAAGCGGCGGCGCAGATTTGCCGGAGTGAGGCCCACGGCGAGAGCCCGCGGCACGAAGAGCGCAAAGCCGATCGGGCGCACGGGGAGGGATGCGAGGCCTGCCGTCACGGCATCGGCGCGGAGGATGCCGAGATCGGCGGTGAGCCGGGTCAGTTGCAACGCGGCGTCGCGCGTGCGCATATCGAGCAGCTCAAATTCCACGCCTGGCAGCTTGGCGCGCAGCGCGGCCAGCAGCGGCACGAGCAGCCATTCGAGAATGCTATTCCCCGCCACGAGGCGGATGATGCGTGGCTCGGCGCGGCAGGCGCGGCGGAAATCATCGAGCGCCTGCAAATGCTGGCGGGCCAGCCGCGCCAGCTCTTCGCCCGCCGCGGTGAACGCGATCCCTTTGCCCCGCCGCCGGGTGAGCGCCACGCCGAAGAAACTCTCCAGCTCGCGGATCTGCCGGCTGAGCAGGCTGGCCCGCGCTTCGTCGCCCTCCACGGCGCGCGCGAGTCCGCCCGCTTCGACCACGAGCACAAAGCTGCGCAGACGGTCGAGCGACAGCCCGCCTTGGGCAAAGAGCGCGGAAAACTTATCCATACAGTCAGGCATCCTACATTCCGCGCCGTGGCTGGCCAGCCCGCGCCGGGCGATGATCGGCACGTGAGAAAAAATACGAAAAAGAATCCCGCCTTGGTTGACCACGGAACGCGTGCCTCGTGGTGCCCGGGCATGAATGAACTGACTAAATCCCTCGAAGCCATCGAGCGGGTGGGTATCACCCGCCTCACTCGCCCGATCAAAGGCGCGCTCCATTTATGAACCACACCAACTACGACCTCATCGGCGACATTCACGGCCAGGAAGCAGCATTGCGCGGACTCCTCGGGCAACTCGGCTACGACGAAATCGCTGGCGCCTTTCGCCACCCCACGCGGCGCGCCATCTTCCTCGGCGACTTCATCGACCGCGGTCCACGCATCCGCGAAACTCTGCACCTCGTCAGCGCGATGCTCGATGCGGGCAGCGCCCTCGCCGTGATGGGCAACCACGAATACAACGCCCTCTGCATGCACACCCGCAGCCCGGACGGCGCGTGGCTGATGGATCGGGAAAACAAGCTGGAGCATCATCAGTCGACGATCGACGCCTTCGCCGGGCGCGAGGAGGAATGGCGCGGGTGGCTCGAGTGGATGTTCGCGCTGCCGGTGGCACTCGACCTCGGCGGGCTTCGCGTCGTGCATGCAGCGTGGGATGAAGCGCTGCTCGCGACGCTGCCGACCGATTGGCGAATCACCCCGGACTATCTCGTGGCGACACGCGTGCCCGATAGCGGCGCCTGGACCACCGCGGAAATCCTGCTCAAAGGCCGCGAAGCAGAACTGCCGGCGGGCTACAAATTCACCGACAAATCCGGCATCGCGCGGCACAAGGTGCGCGTGCGCTGGTGGCTGCCTCCGGAAGGCCGCACCTTTGCCGAAGTCTGTCTGCCGCACTACCCCACGGTGCCGGAGTTGCCGCTGAATGGGGAAGGAAACTGGTCCGGTTATCCGTCGGAAGCGCCGCCGGTCATGCTCGGACACTACTGGCTGCGCCCGGAGTCGATCGCGCCGCTCGCGCCGAATATTGGCTGCGTGGACTACAGCGTCGCCGGAGGCGGCCCGCTCGTGGCTTACCGCTGGGATGGCGAGCGGGTCCTGGATCCGGCGAAATACGTCCTCGGCCCGCGCGGCGAGTGACGCCTCAGTGGCAGCCGCAGCCGGTGCCGCACGAACCGCCGCCGCTGCTGCGATCGCGCTGCATGTCGGCGTGTTTGGGCAGGTTGTCCTTGCCCATGTAGCCGAAGCCGCCGGTGATCACCCGGCGCACCGCCTCGCCGGTCTCCGGGTCCGTGGTGAGAGGCGCGTCTTTCATGCTCTGGCGCACCTCGATCCGGCGCACGGGTTTCGCGGGGTCGGTCGTCTCGTAGATGTAGGTCGGCATGGCGGATGGAAGATGAAGATTGAGTGCGGCGGGAAGTGACGGAAAGTGTGCGGGAAAGGTTATCGCGCCAACCCCAACACTCAACCCCTTCATCCAACTCAAGCCATGGAGACCCCGACGATCAGCAAAGAAGAACGCCTCTGGGCGATGCTCGCGCACCTCAGCGCCTTCGCCATGTATTTCACGGGCATCGGCCACATGCTCGGGCCGCTCATCATCTGGCTTCTAAAGCGCGATGGAAATCCGTTCGTCGAGGATCAGGCGAAGGAAGCGCTCAACTTTCAAATCACCGTGACGCTCATCGCGATCGCCGCCGTGCTCATGTGCTTCACAGTCATCCTCGCGCTTGTCGGCATTCCGATCCTGATCGGGTTGCACCTTTACCAAGTCGTCTGCATCGTCATCGCGGCGATCAAGGCAAACGACGGCGTCGCCTTTCGCTATCCGCTCACCCTCCGGCTCGTGAAGTAGCATCCGCGGCGCGTATCACCGTCGATGCCCGAGCTCGCCGAAGTCGAATTTTACCGCAAACAATGGGATGTCGGCGTGCGGCGCAACGTCACCCACGTCGCCCTACACGCGGGCAAGCGGCTCTTCCGCGGCGTGGATGAAAAGCGGCTCAGCAAGGCGCTGACCGGCGCCAAGCTGCTCGGATCCGAAGCGCGCGCGAAGCTCATGTGCTTCCGCTTTTCCGGCGACGCGTGGCTGGGCATTCATCTCGGCATGACGGGCAAGCTGCGCGTCGAGCCGCTCGATTTCGCCGTGGGCAAACACGACCACCTCGTGCTTTTCCAAAAGGCGCAGGCACTCGTCTTCAGCGACCCGCGGATGTTTGGCCGCGTGCATTTCGCCGAAAGCCGCACCGCGCCCGATTGGTGGGCGAAGCTTCCGCCCGCGGTCACATCGCCCGAGTTTACGCTCGAGCTCGTCGAGACTTTCCTGCAGCGCCGCGCGCGGCTCGCGGTGAAAGCCGCGCTGCTCGTGCAGTCGGCCTTTCCCGGCGTGGGCAACTGGATGGCCGATGAAATCCTCTGGCGCGCGAAGATCGATCCGCGCGTGCTCTGCGGCGCGCTCACCGCCAAGCGCCGCGCGCTGCTCTGGCGCGAGGCGCGCGAAGTCTGCGCCGTCGCGCTCGCCACCGTCGCCGTCGATTTCTCCGATCCGCCCGACGACTGGTTTTATCACCAGCGCTGGACGGATGCCGGCATCTGCCCGCGCGATGGCCTCGCACTCAAGACCGCAACCATCGGCGGCCGCACCACCCGCTGGTGCCCGCGCTGCCAGCGGTAAAGCGGCGGCTCTTACTCTTACTCTCACTCTTACTCCTACTCTTCCTCTCATTATCCCCGTGCCCAATCCGTGCGGCGCACGTGCGTAAGAGTAAGAGTAGGATTAAGCGTAAGACCACCAACGCCCGACCACATCCACTTCCATGAAACCATCCCTGCTCCTCGCCTCCCTCGCGGCCACCTTCGTTCTCGGCACCGCTCGCGCCGATTGGCCCTCCTATCGCGGCCCCGCGCAGACCGGCGTCTCGGAGGAAAGCGTGAGCATCACCGGCAGCGAGCTGCGCCAGCTTTGGAAGACGAATGTCGGTATCGGCACCGCGTCGATCGTGGTCAGCGGCGAGCGCGTCATCACCATGGGCAACGTGCGCAACAAGGACGTCGTCTTCTGCTTCGACGCCGCCAGCGGGCGCGAGCTCTGGAAGCACGAATACAAGCTCGGATCCGACCCGCGCAGCTTCGAGGGCGGGCCCGCGTCGACGCCGACCATCGATGGCAACCGCGTCTACACCGTGAGCCATCAGGGCGACCTCTTCTGCCTCGATGCCGCGACCGGCAAAAAGGTGTGGTACAAACACTACCAGCAGGACTTCCGCGGCAAGCGCCCGCAGTGGGGCTACGCGGGTTCGCCGCTCGTCGAGGGGAATCTGCTCATCCTCGATGTCGGCGCGCGCGACGCCTCGACGATCGCGCTCAACAAAACCACCGGGGAGATCGTGTGGAAGAGCGGCAACGACGACGCGGGCTACGCGTCGCCGATCGCCGCGACGATCGACGGCAAGCGCACCATCGTGATGTTCAAAGCCTCATTCCTCGTCGGCCTCGACGCCGCCACCGGACGCGAACTCTGGCGGCAGAATTGGAAGACCAGCTACGACGTGAACGCCGCCACCCCGCTCGTCATCGGCAATCGCATTTTTGTTTCCTCCGGCTACGGCCGCGGCTGCGCGCTCTTCGAAGTCTCCGGCGGCAAAATCGTCGAGCGCTGGCAAAATAAGAACCTCAAGGCGCACATCAACTCGCCCGTCGTCTGGCAGGGCGCGATCTACGGCCTCGACGATCAAGCGAGCCCGAAGTCGCCGCTCGTCTGCCTCGATCTCGAAACCGGCAAAGTGAAGTGGCAGGAGAAAATCGGCGGCGGCGCGCTCGTCGTTGCGGGTGGTAAATTCCTGGTCCTGAGCGAAGCCGGCGAACTGATCATCGGCGACGCTTCGCCCAATGGCTTCGCAGCAAACCTGCGCCAGCAAGTGCTCGGCAAACGCTGCTGGGTCCAGCCGACCGTCGCCAATGGCCGCATCTTCTGCCGGAACAACAACGGCGACTTCGTGGCGCTGGCGCTGTGATTCGTGCGCGGCACCGCCGCGCCCCCGTCAACCTGAGCTTGCGAAGGACCTCTGATCTCTGCCTTTCCTCAACAGCCCAGCAGTGATTGCAGGCAAAGCTTCAGATGCCAGAGCGAGTTCACAGGTTCTTCGCAAGCTCAGGATGACCGATTTTTGGAATGCTCCGCGCCTCCTCCCTAAGCCCCACGCATTTTTCGGGTTTCGTCTTCCGACACTCTTCCGCTAGTCATTCCGCCGCCGCTTATGAAAACCCTCCAGATTCTCGCCGCCGCCCTCCTCGCTGCTTCCATCGCTCACGCCGAAAACTGGCCGCAATGGCGCGGCCCCGCCTTCAACGGCACCTCCCCCGAAACCGGCCTGCCGTCCACCTGGACCAAGGAAACCGCCAAGTGGGCCACCCCGCTCCCTGGCCCGAGCGGCGCCACGCCCGCCATCTGGGGCGATCACATTTTCGTCTCCAGCCCCGACGCGGAGAAAAACCTCCACCTTCTCGCCCTCGACCGGACGAACGGCAAGGTGCGCTGGCAAAAGCAGATCGCCACCGGCGACATCAATAAAGGCAAGGGCAATATGGCCTCGCCCTCGCCCGTGACCGACGGCAAGACCGTGTGGGTCCTCTTCGGCACCGGCGAGCTCGCGGCGCTCGACTTCAGCGGCAAGATCCTCTGGCAGCGTTCGCTCGGCAATGACTACGGCCGCTTCGCCATCATGTGGCTCTACGGCTCCAGCCCGCTCCTGCACGGCGGCAAGCTCTACATCCAGGTCCTCCAGCGCAATCCCGCGCCGCCCGATTACCCCGGCCTCGCCGGCGGTTCCGAGGAACGCGAGAGCTACCTGCTCGCGCTCGACCCCGCGACCGGCAAGACCCTCTGGAGGGTCGCCCGCCCGAGCGCCGCGCAAAAGGAATCGCTCGAAAGCTACGCTTCGCCCATCCCGCACGTCGGCCCCGACGGCAAGACCCAGCTCCTCGTCGTCGGCGGCAATTGCCTCACCGGCCACGACGCCGCCACCGGCCAGGAACTCTGGCGTGGCTACGGCCTGAATCCCAAGGAAGGCGAATGGATGCGCGTCGTCCCGAGCCCGGTGAGCGCTGACGGCCTCGCCATCGCCGCCGGCCCGAAAAAGGAACCGCTCCTCGCTTTCCGCACCGATGGCCACGGCGACGTCTCCGTCTCGCACCTCGCGTGGAAGATCGACGACAAAACCGCGCCCGACGTCTGCACGCCCGCCTACTACCAAGGCAAACTCTTCGTCCTGAATGGCGATTCCAAGACCCTCTTCTGCCTCGACCCGAAAACCGGCGAGAAGAAATGGCAGGGCCCGCTCGATACCAAGATGGTCATCCGCAGCTCACCCACCGTCGCTGACGGCAAAGTCTACATCTTGGATGAAAAAGGCACCGTCTTCGTCTGCGGCACTGGCGATGAATTCCAGCAAATCGCCAAGATCGAAATGGGCGACACCGAAGGCAGCCGCGCCAGCATCGCCGTGAGCCAGGGCCAGGTCTTCATCCGCACCACCCAGGCGCTCTACTGCGTCGGCAAATAACCGCCCGCCCGCCTCACAGTTGCCTGAATCTGCGGGCAACCTGTTAAGGGAAGCTCGGCCGCGTTGTGTGGCGAACGTAAACACCAACGGACTGATCCGGCAGTATCTACCCAAGGGCCAGAGCATGGCCGGAGTGACTCAAAGTCAGTGCGACATGATCGCCGAACAACTAAACTAAAGACCCAGAAAAAGACCTGCCTACCAAACACCCCATCAATGCTACTATGCCCACCAACTCATGTTGCACTTCAAAGTGGAGTCCAGGCGTTGCGGTCATCGGAGTTTCGGTGGGATTGACGCGATTGAGGCTGCAAACTGACTGTGAACACTCGGCTCCACCGGGCGATGCCTGATGGTTGTGCTGGCAGGTTAATTACTTCACCGGGTCGGTCACATACAAATGCATGAAGCGATCCTCTGTTCGGTGCTTTTTCGTGGTGCCATCCCAGGTGTCGTCGATGTATTGACGGTTCGCCCATTTTCAATTTAACCTTTTAAACCCGAACAATATGGGAATTAAGTAACTTGTGGCCGAATAAATAGCCTGTCCCTGCGAATTGTGCCCCCGAACCCCCCTTCCCCGGACCAAGGGTGACAAGGATTCGGAAGAGTTGAAAAAGCAAATTCCTGCAATAATCATTGACCCTGCTGCGGTGATCAGGCGATCGCTACGCTCGATGGTCCCAATCGCCCCCTCCCTCCCCCTGAACCTCATTCCCCAGCCCAAAGGTGGGGTGGGAGCGGAAGGGCTGAGAAGGAAATCCCTAACAGTTCTGCGTTTATCTTTGTTCATCTGTGGCTTTCTGCTGTTGCCGCTCGCCTGCCCGGCGGGAGATGACGCGCGGCTCGTATTGAAATCTGATTCGAAGGACGGCGTCTGGCGCTTCTATCCGGCGAAGACCGAACTGCGCCTGCGGCGCGTGCTCTTGATCGGCGACTCGATCATGAACGGCTATCACAGCGGCGTCACGGCGCAGTTGAAGGGCCGCGCCACGGTGGATTTCTGGCTGACGCCGCTCGCGATCAATTCACCCGAACTGCACGAGGACCTGCGCACGGTTATCAAGCAAGGACCGTACGATGTGATTCATTTCAATATCGGCCTGCACGAATGGCCCAAGGGTTTCATTCCCGACGGCCAGTATGAACCGTTGCTCCGTGCATACGTCAAAACTCTGCGCGACAATGCGGCGCACGCGCGCTTGATCTGGGCCAGCACCACGCAAATCACGGTTCAAGACAAGCCGGTCGAAGTTGATCCGGAGAACAACCCGACCATCGCCGAACGCAACGTCATTGCGGCGCGCGTGATGCAGGAGAACGGAATCGCGGTCGACGATCTTTATACTTTGATGAGCGACAAGCTCGAACTGGCGAAAGGCGACAAGTTTCATTGGTCGCCCAAAGGTGTCGCCGTTCAAGCCGATGCGGTCGCGGCAATGATCGGTGACACGCTGTGGAAGATCGCGAAGCTGGCGGACGGGCAGGGGGCCAATTACGACGAAGCCAAAGTCGGCACGCTCGAACTGCCGGCCTTGCTGACCGCGGCGGATGGCTCGGTGATCGCCACCAGCAAGGATTGGACGGCGAAGCGCCGGCCGGAAGTGCTCGAACTGTATCGCGAGCATGTCTACGGCCGCACGCCGGAAGTGAGCAAAACAAAATTTGTAGTCACCGCCATTCAGCCCGCGGCGTTCGGCGGGCTGGCCACGCGGAAGCTGATCCATGTTACTCTGCCGGACTATCCGCAATGGCAGGGCATGGACGTGATGCTGTATGTGCCCAACGCCGCACCCAAACCCGTGCCGGTGTTTTGCGGACTCAATTTCGACGGCAACCACGCGGCGTCGCCGGAGAGCGATGTGCCGCTCTCGACGCGCTGGATGCGCGAGTCTGCCGTGAAAAACATTGTCGATCATCGGGCGACGGAAGCGTCGCGCGGCAACGAGCGCCATTATTGGCAGTTGGAAATGGTCTTGAAGCGAGGCTACGCCGTGGCCACCGCCTATTACGGAGACCTTGAGCCCGATCACCGCGACGGCTGGAAGGACGGCCTGCGCGCGGTGCTCGGCAAGGACGGCGCGAACACGGTGTGGAAGGACGGCGACTGGGGTGCCATCGGCGTGTGGTCGCGGGGCCTGAGCCGCATGCTGGACTACCTGGAAACGGAATCGGACATCGACCTGCGCAAGGCCGCCGTGCTGGGGCATTCGCGTCTCGGCAAGACGGCGCTGTGGAGCGGCGCACAGGATCCTCGCTGGGCGCTGGTGATCGCGAATAATTCCGGCGAAGGCGGTGGTGCGCTGATGCGGCGGGACTTCGGCGAGACCACCGAGATCATCACGCGCGGCTACCCGCACTGGTTCACGCCGAAATACAAGAGCTACGCGAAAAACGCCGCCGCGTGTCCCGTCGATCAGCACATGCTCGTCGCGCTGATGGCGCCGCGGCCGATTTATCTCGCCACCGCCGCGGAAGATTTATGGTCGGATCCCAGAGGCGAATTTTTCTCCGGAAAAAACGCGGAGCCCGTCTACGCGCTCTTTGGCAAATCGGGCCTGGGTGTCATGGAACAGCCCGCCATCGATCAGCCCTGTGGCGATTTCATTCGTTATCACATCCGCGCCGGAAAACACACGGTCAGCGACTGGGATTGGGAGCAGTTCATGACATTCGCCGAGCGGCACCATGCGAAATTAAGCCAGTAACCGGCGACCGTGAAAATTCTCAGCCTTATCTACCAAGCGGTTCCCTGGAGCGAAGCAGTGGCTCGCTTGAGGGCGGTATAAATCACTTTTTAATGGAATTTTTACACACCGTTTCTATATTTTTTGAGCGGACTTAGGAGAGCCTAAAGACCCCACTGATGGGTGCGGATCACTTCGCCGGGTCGGTCACATATAAATGCATGAAGCGATCCTCTGTTCGGTGCTTTTTCGTCGTGCCATCCCAGGTGTCGTGGATGTATTGGCGGTTCGCCCAAAACATGGAGTGGACGAGCGACAACCGTCCGCCGTCGTTGATGAAGCTCGGATTTTTCTCAATGTCGCCGCCTGCCGGGTAAAGGAGGCCGCCAAGCAACTCGGTGCGGGCCGACTTGCCATTGCGAAGTTCAGTCGCAACTCCCTCCGCTTTGTAACCCATGATCCACAAGTCTGCGGCGCGGTTGTCGATCTTGAGGCCATTGCCCATCTCACAGTTCAAGCCGCGTAGCCACACGGTTTGCGGGAACTCGAACAGCAGCGGCGCTCCGCACAGGTCGTCGGCGAAAAGTCGCCCGCACCCTTTGCCGTTGCGATACGTCAGCCAGCGCGTGTGCGTGACAACGAGATCGGCCTCGCCGCGATGCTCCAAGACGAATTGTCCGTCTTTCGGGAACCGCTGCGGCAGGCTGATGCGATCGAGGAAGACGGTCTTCGCGTCGGTGTCGCCCAGCACGATGGCGGCGTTCTCCTTGATCATTTCGCGATCGAGCAGGACGTAAGAGCCGCAGCCCTGAATCACCTTTACC
>JBBQYR010000126.1:0-13386 GCA_038208565.1 Chthoniobacterales bacterium | reverse complement strand
CGCCATCGACGCAACCGCGATAGTAGCCGCGCCGCTGCAGGGCGATCTGCACATCGGCGCCGAGCGAGGTTTCCTGGCGGTAGCTGCGCACCGGCGGCGCTTCGTAGCGGTTGTCGTAGCGCAATTCGACGGACGGTGCCGCATAGCCGTAGCTCGGGCGGGCGTCGTAGTAGCCATTGCGCGCGCGGTCCTCGTAGCGCTCGCGGTCGTCGTCGCGCCGATAATCTTTCCGCCGATCGTTGCAGTCGCGATCATGTTCTCGGTCGTTGCGGCCAAAGAGTTCCGAGTGGATATGGCGCCGCAAGCGTTCGAGCGGATTCTCAGCCTGGGCGGGAGAACTGGCGATCACGGACAGGCCGAGGACCGCGAGGGCGATGGGGCGAAAAAGAGATGGGCGATTCATGCTTTCTCGGACGGAGGTCGCCGGAAAATCTTCATGCGGATTTTGCAAGTTGGCGGGGCCGACCTTGAGCTGGCTTCGGGGAAAACCTAGCTAAGAGGAGGAGGCGTTGCTGTTCATAGATGCGTCCCGCTGGCTTCCGCGTGAATAGTGGCCTCTTCCTCGGCCCCGACGGCTTGCTGTGGGCGACCGACAAACGGGCGATTACATTCCGATGAGCCCACTCCATTACGTCGAGAAGGGCAAGTTTTACGGCCACCTCTCGGCGCTCGTCTGGGACCAGGATTTCACCCGCGACAATCCGCAGGTGAAGGCTGCGCCCTCGCGCACCCGACTGTCTACTACACGGTGAATCGGCTCGCGAAATAGCAGCCGAGTTTCGCGACGTGCCGAGTCGTGCCACTATCCCGCGCGATGTCTCCACTCCCGCAAACCGCCGGTCGTAAACTCAAACTCTTCCAGGCGAGCGATCCGCTAAAGCAATGGTGGTCGCTCGACGAGCAGCGCTTCTGCACGAAGTGCGAGCATCTTTTCATCGGGCGCGAAATCAAGGTGATCGAGGATGCCGAGGGAAAGATTCGCTTTCGCTGCCCGACGCTCGGCTGCGATGGGGGTTGGGAAGACTGGCAGTATCCGCAGTTGCACCTCTGACGAGCAATGGCGAGGAACCGCTGGATTTACGCCGCGCTGATGGTGATCACCGTGGCGGTGGGATTGAGCACGCGAGCGCTGCTGCGCCCCTTGATTGGATCGTTCTGGGCCGCGAATTTGGGCGATGTCTTGTGGACGGTGCTGGTGTTTCTCGTGATCGCCTTCATCCGTCCCTCAGTGGCCACGACCCCCGCTTCGATCACCACCCTGCTCATCGCGATCACGGTTGAGGCCAGCCAACTCATCCAAACGCCTGCCCTCAATCAGCTCCGGAGGGAAACGGTCGTTGGCCTCGTGATAGGTTACGGATTCTCGTGGGGAGACTTGGTCGCATATTGTTGCGGAGTCGCCGTCGTCTGGGCTGCGGAAGGATGGGCGAGAAAGGGAAGCCGCTTTGTCCCGAGTGGAGATACCCACAGTTGAACGAACCGGGCAGTTCTTGCGCATCAGTAAGTGCCGGGGAGGGGACTCGAACCCCTACGGATTGCTCCACCAGATCCTAAGTCTGGTGCGTCTGCCAATTTCGCCACCCCGGCTTTTACTCTGAGAATCACTCGTTTTTCGGCCTGCATTTGCCCGTGGCGCGTATCGCTTTGTGATGCGCTTTGGAACGGCAGCGTCAAACGCCGATCAAAAATCTACAAGCGTCCTCTACCAAGTGGCAACACGTCATTACGCGTGGACATGGGAATGCTCTACGGAATGCGTCAGACCAAAGTCTGCAGGCATCAGGCAGATGCGCTCATGAAGACAAAGCCACATTTCTTGCCATCGATGAGGGGCAAGCGATGGCCGCCTTGCAACAACCACCTGTCAGCAAGCGGGCGTTGCCGACTGGACCATCACGCTGAATGCGCCATCTGACGAGCGCTTCGGCGCGAAAGCCAGCCGCCTTGCAGGCAACGCGGAGAAGATGCTGCACGAAAAAAAACGCCAAGTCGGTGCTTCTCGCCTCTGGGCGCCACGGCTATTCCGAACGCCGAGATTCGTCCGGCGGCGGAACACTGGGAGGGATCGATGCGGCTTCGATGGTCGCGGAAGTCAGCCCCAACCTGGCCCGGAGCAGATCATCGATCAGCACCGCTCGGCTGTTGGGCTCGATTCCGGAGCCGAACTTGCGCGCGTAACCTTTCGTGATCTCCGCACCGAAGAACAGGATGCAGGCGGAGTAGTAGATCCAGGCGAGCACGATCACGACCGAGCCGGCTGCGCCGAAGCTGGAGGCGATGCTGCTGGTCGCGAGGTAGTAGCCGATGACGAACTTGCCGAGCGTGAAAAGCAGGGAGGTCGTCACCGCGCCCAGCCAGACATCGCGCCAGCGCAGCCGCACGTTGGGCAGTAGTTTGAAGATCATCGCAAAGAGTCCGGTGATGACCGTCAGCGAGATCACGAAATCCCACATCTGCCAGACCGCGGGCGGGAGTTGGAAGCGGCCGCTCATGTAGAGTCCCAGCGCGGCGAGCAGGACGCTGATGATCAGCGAAACGAGCAGGAGAACGCCGATGGCCAGCACGATCGAGAATGAAAAGAAGCGGTCATGCACGAGGGTGAAAAATGGCCGGCCTGGTTTCACGACCACGCCCCAGATCGTGTTTAACGCGTCCTTCAACTCGGCAAAGACCGTCGATGCGCCGAAGAGGAGCAGCCCGGTGCCGATGACCGAGGCCAGTGCGCCGGTCGTCTTCTGCGCGGCGCTCGACTGCACTGCAGCCTGAATGGCTTCGCCCGCGCCTTTGCCAGCTAGGTGAGCGATTTCCTGCGAGAGTTGCCCGCGCGCCGCATCCTCGCCGAAGACCAGCCCGGCCATCGAAATCACGATGACGAGCAGCGGCGCGAGCGAGAAGATTGCGTAGTACGCGAGCGAGGAACTCAGGCGCATCGCGCCGTCGTCCACCCAATCGGACGCGGCGTCTTTCAGCAGAGGCAGCAGGTGACGTGGATGCATGGTCGATCCTTGAGTTTCGGCGTTTTTGCACGGGGAACTTCTCCCCTCGCGCTAGGACGAAGCCCAAGGCGGCTGGTTCTCTACCTACGCAAAAGCAACCCGGCGACAAAGCCAGCAGCGATGGCCGTCAAAAGCACTTCGCGAGGTTTCTGGCGCACGTATTCCTCGGCGTCCTCGTGGAGCGTCCGCGCTTTCTGCCGGGCCTGATTGTAAGCCTCTCCCGCCTGTCCTTTAAACTCCTCGGCTTTAACCGAAGCCGCATGTTTCAAGTCGTCCACGACCTCCGTCGCCTTGCCTTTGAAATCATCCGCGAACTGACCGGCGGCGGCTTTCACCGAACCAATCGCGCCCGTGCCCGCTGCGGTCGCTTCCGCCAATTCACCTTTCATCCGGTACCGCAAAGCATCGACCTCTTCCGCGCCCATCCCGAGCTTCGACTGAAGGCGGCCGAGCAATTCGTCACCTTTTCCTTCCACAAAGAGCAAATCATCGTCGGTGAGCTGGGCGAACCGCTGCTGCAGCTTGCCTTTGATCTGATTCCAGGAGGCGTCGATGGCGAATGTAGTCATACCCGCTTATCGGGCGTCGATTGCTCTGCGGTCGGAGGAATCCGTCGCCACGTCCTCGCTCACTCTTTGACACGCGCAGCGCGGCGCGTGGCGGCGAATGGTGTGTGCATGCGACGACCCATTTCTGAAGAAATTCCGTCCACCTCGACTTCATGGCTGAGCAAAGCCGACGACTTCGCGCGGCACGAGCCCAGCAAGGCCATCGCTTCAGCCGCCAGCGTCGGGCTCCCTATCAATCTTCTGCCCATTGGGGCGATTGCCGGCGGCTTGGTCGCAGTGGCATTCGGCCTGGCCCGTCCGGTGTTGCTGTTTCGCGGCCTCCTCAAGGCGTTTTAATTTTTTGCGCGCACCATCCACCCACGAAAACTAATCATGAACGAACTCGAAAACGAAACCTCTCACTACGGCACGCAGATGGACGGAATCGTCCGCGAAAATCCCACCCGCGCAATTTTGCTTGGGTTGGGTGCCGGCTTCGCCGTCGCGCTGATCATCCGCGCCCTGCAACCCCGTCCTCACCACAACCGCACGACGCATCTTCTGGAAGACCTGCGTGAAAGTTTGCGCGACGTGGCCGACCCCGTCTACCGCCGCGCGAGTAGTCTGACGGACAATGGAGCGAGCATGGTCCACGACGGCGCGACACAACTCTCGAATCTGCATCTCGATCGCCGATTGCGCAGCGCGACCAGCAAACTCCGCAGTTTGTTCCGCTAGGTGCGGACGATCGCGCGAGGGCTCGAGCCTGCCGAGGTGAGTCAGGGCTTTGGGTCGCTGCCTCGAATCGAGATTCCGAGCCCAAGACCCTTTGCATCCTTCAGCAGGCCCATGCGCTGCGCGAACGTATCGGCAATCGAAGCAGCGCGTCCTTTCGCCTCTTCGGCCTTCGCGCCGGTGAAATGCTCATTCACCGTTTCCACAAACAAGGCGAGCCAGCGAGAGAAGTGTGCTTTCTGAATTGGCAGCACGGCATGCTTGGGAAAAGGGGTGCCTTCGTAGGTGCCGGCTCCGAAAAGCATCGACTCCCAAAACCGATACATGATCGGTAAGTGCCTGGCCCAGTCCACGTGGGCTACCTCGTTGAAAACCGGCGCAAGCAACTCGTCCTTTCCGACCTTCTCGTAGAATGCATCGACCAGCGTGCGAACATCATTCGCCGTGGTGAGGTCGCATACGTGAGTCATCAGATTACTGGAACGCCAGGCTCCTTCATGGAAGGAGCCTGGCAAATTCAAGAGCGGTAAGACGGGTGCAGCCTCGGGGTTCCTAGTCGTTATCCTTGTCCTTCTTTCCCGTCGTGGTGGTCGTCGTCGTGGTGGTTTTCTTTTCGATCATCGGGGCAGGAACCTCTTTCTCGACGATCACCGGCTTTTCGACGACCACGGGGCGATCTACATAGACCTTCTTCTCAACAGTTACGGGGCGATCGACATAAACTTTCTTCTCAACGACGACCGGCACCTTTTTCTCCACGATCACCGGCTTCTCGATGACGACGGGTGGATTCGTGATCGTCGTATTCCGCTCGATCACGGTGGGTGCCGCCGTCGTCGTGCTGGTCTGCCGGCGCACGACCACTCGATCCGCGACCAAACGCTCTCCCAAGCGGGAGTAATGCACGGTCACAGGGAGCCCTGATGTGACGAGTTCGCGGGCCACGGGGCGGCCAGTTTCATCGACGTAGATCGTGCTCGCCGAGCTGGAGTAACGCGCTGTGCCGGTCTCCGTTCGGAGGACGAGCCCATCCGAAGCCAACTCGCTGATCAAGCCAGCCGTGGTCGTGGTGGTTGTCTCGGTGGTGGCCGTGCCGGGGACCTGCCGGACAGTCGTCGAGCTTCTGCCGGGAACGGTCTCGACCGTGGTAGTGCTGCCTGGAGTGGTCTGCGCATTGGCGAAGGAGCCAGCGAAAAAGGTGGCAGTGAGGGCGAGTGGGAGGGTGACTTTAGGGCTGAACATTGGGTGATTTGTTTTTTGGCGGACTATTCGGTGGGAAGCACATGGCGTGCGGCGTCGTGTCGTTGATTCGCACCCCGCGGCCTTGCCGCGCTCATCGTTTACGGCGACAAGGAAGTTACCTTCCGAGACCGGCCTTAAAGCTCGTCATTGTCCCGCACCACCGTGACGTCCCCGGCCGGCCGATGAGCCCGAGTGCGACTGGCGCCCGTGATGATCCCGATTCCCAGCAGGATCATGGATCCGATCATCACCCAAAGCTGAGGTGCGCCCGCCTCGATCGCACCCCAAGCGAGTCCGCCGATCAGGATTAGGAAGCCGAGGATGTAGGCAAAGAATCGCATGTCGGTATGAGGTTTCCCCAGCGCGGCACCGCAGCTGTGGGCTAATCAATCGCGCGGCCCCACCTTGCCGGTTGCCCCGACTCACGATCTTCGCCGAGTAGACCAGTTCACCCTCTGTGACAAGGTTCTGGAACTCAACGACGCGTCGGGAAGATGCCCGGAGGAACGTCGGGGTAAAGGCTCAAAACATTTTTGACCAAGGTGGAACTCGCTTCCTTCCCGTCAGTCGGATGCGGGGAGGTCTCGGACACTTTGCCGAGGTCCACGGATTTCCACTTTCCGCCCTCGAAATGCAGGAGCGCGGACATTCCATCCGAAAGCGATTTTCCGGCATTGTCCTGCGGGGTGACATCGGCCCACGCCCAGCCGTTGTGAATTTTGAGATGCTTCACCACAAAGATTACCGTGGCTTCCTGACCGGGAAATTTCTCGGCGCGCAGGGCGTCCATGATCACCTTTCTTTCCGGGTCTCCACGCTTCGGCTCGCGTAGTTTGTCAGCCACGGTCGTTTTCGGAGCGGGAGCCGCGTTTGGCATCGGCACGGGCTGGGTCGTCGCCGGCGCGGTCGCCAGGGCCGCGTCGCGGAGGCCGGGGATCCGGGCGTAGCCGACGAAATCGACGCGCCGCTCCGGTTTAGCGGAATCCGCTTTGGGCATTTTGAAGTCGAAGACACTCACCCCCCACCGCTGGATGCCGTTGTAACTGCGCCCGTCGCTGGAACCGAACATGACGCGTTTCCCGGACCCTTTCTCACGCCCGAGATAGAGCATCACGTGACTGATGGGAACATCGCGCCCGGTGTTGTAGGTGCCGCTCCAAAACATCAGGTCACCGGGCTGGAGATCTTTGAACTCGAAGCCGTCCGCCACCGTGCTGACCACCGCGAAAAATTGGCTCTGCTTGCGCGCCCACACATATTGACCGCTTGAATCCCGCGGAACGTCCTTCAGTCCCTGCGAACGGAACAAATAGTAGATGGTGCCGGAACAATCCATGCCGCCGGCGGAGGGTTCGGCGGAGCCGTAAGTGTAGGTGAGATTAAGTTTAGTAAGATCGAGGGCCGCGGTGATTAGTTGCTGCACGCGGGCGGGTTGCGCGGAGAATTCCGCGAGCTGGCTGGCCTCGATCGTCGCCGCGGGTGCCTGCGGGACTTTCTCGGTGATGGGCGGATCACTCACCACCGCGCTCGGAGGTTTGGCTGCCTTTGTCTGGGGCGCGGAATCTTCGTCGTCGACGACTTTCTTTTTCTTCCGAGGAGAGGCGGATTTCGGAGTCGCTGGGTCAGAGGGCGCTTTGCGATCTGCCTCCTGACCTTGCGAAGACAAGCCGATCGTCGCGCAGACCGACCAGAAAACGCACCGACGCAGGAGATTCTTCACGCCCGGAGATTCGCATCACCGCCCTGGACCGTCACCCCATTACTGGATTTGCTGCTGCGCTCGTCTTCGGGAAGTTCGTTCACGACCTCTACATCGGAGAGGACATATTTTTGGCCGCACCAATCTGTGCCTGGGTAGCCCTATATTGAGCCAAGATGCTCCGAAAGGTTTCGGCGGATTGAGACAGCCGAGGATGCTTCGAGCGTCGAATGGTCTGTCCTATGGGCGATAATTCACCGAAGAACCAACACAAGCTCGACGAGCAAAAGCACGAAGAGCAAATGAACAAAGATCACGCGAAGCTCGAAAACGCCGTGCATCAGCATCACCCGGATCGCGCTTCCACTCCCGAGGAGGTCCTCGCCCTGAAGAAGCAGGAGGAAGAGGCGGACGCCGCCAGGGCGAGCACTGCCGAGTGATCTCCTGGGGCCACAAAGGTCTGCGCGCCTGCTCATCCCTCGCTTGATCAAGCCATGATCCAACGCCCGCTCCTGACCGCCGCCCCAGCGCAGTCTCAGCTCGGCGGGCACCCCGCAGCGGACGCGCGGTCGGCCGCGGAGAAGACGACGGGCGACACGATCAAGGACGCGGGTCGGTAATTCGCAACGCGGGCGCCTGCTCGCGAAGTCGGCGTTGCTGAAACCTGCGCATGTCACCCCAGTATTGGTATCTCGCGGTCGGGCTGCTTCTCATCATCACGGCGCTGCTCGCGACGCGACTCCAGCCGCTGCCCGTCTCGACCTCGATGCTCTACCTCGCGGCCGGTGTGGCGCTCGGGCCGGTCGGGTTCGGCGTCTTGCGGCTCGATGCGCAGGAGCAGTCGCCGATCCTCGAAGTCACGGCCGAAATCGCCGTGCTCGTGTCGCTCTTTTCCGCCGGACTCAAGATGCGCGTGCCGCTGTCGTGGGCTTCGTGGCATGTGCCGTTGCGCCTCGCGTTTGTTTCGATGTCCGTGACCGTCGCGCTCATCGCGGCGCTCGGTGTCTGGCTGCTGGCGCTGCCGCTCGGCGCGGCCATTCTGCTCGGCGCGGTGCTCGCGCCGACCGATCCGGTGCTCGCGTCCGACGTGCAGCTCGCCCACCCCGGACATCGCGACCGTCTGCGTTTCTCGCTGACCGCGGAGGCCGGCTTGAACGATGGCACGGCGTTTCCCTTCGTGATGCTCGGCCTCGGGCTGCTCGGGCTGCATGAACTCGGCGCGGGCGGCTGGCGCTGGGTGCTGGTCGATGTCGCGTGGGCGACCAGTGCCGGGCTCGCCATTGGCGCGGGGCTCGGCGTGCTCGTCGCGCGTCTCGTCATCTTCCTGCGGCGACGGCATCAGGAGGCGTTGGGCCGGGATGAATTTGTCGCGCTTGGCCTGCTCGCCCTGGCCTATGGCGCGGCGCTCAGCGTCCACGCCTACGGCTTTCTCGCCGCCTTTGCCGCCGGCGTTGCGGTGCGCACGGTTGAACGCAAACATTCCGCCGCCGCGATGCCCACCGATGCTCCCGCGCTGCCACCAGAGACGGCGGCGATCGGTGAGCAGACCGCGCCAGCCCACATGGCCGGGGCGCTACTGTCATTCAACGAACAGATCGAACGGCTGCTCGAAGTGCTGCTCGTGCTTTTACTCGGCGGCTTGCTGGCGCGGGCGTGGCCCGGCGGACGGGAGCTGTGTTTCCTCGCCGCGGTTTTCTTCCTCGTCCGGCCGGCATGCGTGCTCTTCGGTCTGGCGGGCGCCAAGGAACCCGCGCTCCGCCTCGGGATGCTGGCCTGGTTCGGCATCCGCGGCATCGGTTCGATCTACTACCTGATGTTTGCGATCAATCACCACCTCTCTCCCGACCTCGCCCGCCAGCTCACCAGCCTCACGCTGCTCACGATCGTCGCCTCGATTTTCGCGCACGGCATCTCCGTCACGCCCCTGATGCGCTTCTACGAAAAAAGGCGCGAGGCCCGCGGCGCGGCCCGGTGAATGCGCCGCCGAAACCTCTGCAAGGCCGCTCCTTTTTCCCGCGGCAGGCTGTCGCGGCCGAAAAACAAATACGGCTGGTGGACGGAGCAGGGCCGAACCCCTGGCCCACGCTCCCCATTCCTGGCGAGCGCGGTGCGGATTTTCGGTCAACCAACCCTGCGGTGCTCTTCATGAAAAAAACACTCCTCCTCCTTGCAACGGCGCTCTTCATCCACATCGGCGGTCCGAAAACGCAGGCCGCTCCAAATCTCTCGGTGGATTTTTTCTACGATCAACTCGGCGACTATGGCGATTGGGTGGAAGTCGGCGACTACGGCTACGGCTGGCAGCCGCGCGATGTGGATGAAAATTGGCGGCCGTATAGCGACGGTCGCTGGGCTTACACCGAAGCGGGCTGGACGTGGGTGTCCGAGGAGCCGTACGGCTGGGCGGTTTATCACTACGGTCGATGGGCACGGCTCGAGGACCGGGGCTGGGTGTGGATTCCCGGCACGGAATGGGCGCCCGCGTGGGTGTCCTGGCGGCGCAGTCCGCAACATGTCGGCTGGGCGCCGTTGCCGCCGGAAGCAAGCTTTCGCCGGAGCGTCGGCTTCAGCGGGTGGGTGGATTCGTATTACGACATCGGGCCGAGTGCCTACCGATTTGTGGAAGTCCGCAACTTCGGCGCCCCGCGGCTGCGCACGGTCTTCATCGAGCCTCGGGAAAACATCACCATCATCCGGCAGACAACGAACATTACCCGCATCACCTATGTGAACAACGTGGTGAACAACGGCGGCCCGCGCTACGAAGACATCTCCCGCGAGAGTGCCGAGCCGGTCCGTCGCTTGCGCCTGGATCGTCGCTTGGAAATAGAGGGAGATCGAAACAGTTTCCGCGGCGACCAATTGCGGTCGCGGGTGGATGGCGATTCGCTGCGCGTCTTTACGCCGGGCTTCGATGCCCGCGCCGCCGCGCCGCCGCAGAAGCTCGCGGCGAAGATCGAGAAGGTGGAGATCAATCGCGGATGGAAGGATGCCGGTCCCGCGGCCGACGTGGAAAAGCTCCGCGCGAAAGTGCGCGGCGAAGCCAAGGCGCCGAAAAGCCTGCCGCCGCAACCGAAGTTTGAGAAGCTCGCCGAGCAAACCGTCGCGCCCGAGGCCCAGCCGGCACCGGAAAAGCCCGCGGCCGCGACCCCGGACGAAAAACCTCGCGGAGAAAAGATGAAGGACCGTCGCACCGGCAAAGACTTGCCCGTGACACCGGCCACGCCTGCCGTGGAATCGAAAGTCGCGCCCTTGGAAAATCCGACCGCGCCCGAGGCTCCCATGAAGCCGGAGAAGGCCACCGAACCCGCGAATCCCGAGCGCAAAGGCAAAAACCGGAAGCAGCCGGAATCCGTCGCCCCGAAGCCCAAAGATCCCGCGGAACCGCAGGTGAAAAAGCCACGCCCGGAGGCGGAGCGAAAATTACCGCCCGCGCCTGAGCGGCCCGCATCGCAGAAAGAGAGCGCGCTTCCGCCGGAGCCCGCGCCGCGCCGCGAAGCACCCGAGCCGCGCAGGGAAGAACCACGGAAGCCGAAGATGGAACGCCCCGAAGCGGCGCGTGAAGTCCCGCCCGCCGCCGAACGGTCGAAGCCACCCGCGGAACGCCCGCAGAATCCACCACCCGCGGCCCGTCGCGAAGCACCCGAGCCCCGCAAGGAAGAACCGCGGAAGCCAAAGATGGAGCGTCCCGAAGCAGCGCGCGAACTGCCGCCCGCCGCCGAACGGTCGAGGCCACCCGCGGAGCGCCCTGAAAAAGCGGCGCCACCCGCAGCTCCACAACCCGCTCCGCGCGACGAAGCGTCGGACGCGAAACCCGGCAAAGGAAAAGCCAAAGCCGAAAAGAAGCCCGAGGACGAAGCGCCGAAAGCCCAATAACCACTATGCGTATTCTTCCCTTATTAGCCGGTGCCTGCGTCACCCTTGCACCCCTCATCGCCGCCGCCCAGAGCCCCGACACCAGCGGCGGCGGCACGTTCAGCACATACTTCGAGAACGACCTCTTCGCGGGCACCGACCGCTACTACACCAACGGCGTGAAGCTCAGTTGGAGTTCCACCGACCTTGCCAAATTCAGCGACACGCCCTACGCGAGCCCGCTGCTGCCGTTGTTGAATGCCATCCCGTTCGTCAACAAACCCGACTACCAAAAGAACCTCACGTTCTCCATCGGGCAGAATATCTACACGCCGGATAACACCGAGACGTCGGAACCTGTGCCGGGTGATCGTCCTTACGCTGGCTGGCTGTATGGAGGCTTCGGGCTCGTGCTTAAGAACGCCAATGTCCGTCACACCTTCGCGCTGAATGTCGGCATTGTCGGCTCCTACTCGTATGCGGAGGAAACGCAGCGGCTCATCCATGAGGCGCGCGGCTTTGATTCGCCACGGGGCTGGGACAATCAACTGCACAACGAACTCGGTGTGGTCGGCGTTTACGAAATCGCGTGGCGCTGGCCACATCACGAACGCCGCGTCGGGTTGGGTTGGGACTTCATCCCGCACGCCGGTCTGGCCGTGGGCAATGTCTATGACTACGTCAATGTCGGAGGCGAGTTCCGGGTCGGCATCAACCTGCCCGACGACTTCGGCACCGCCGGCATCTCGCCCGGTTCCACCACCTCCACGCCGGTGGAAGGCAACCAGCAGGCCGAGCGGGCGCGCGTCTTCGATCTCGGTATGTATGTCTTCGCCCGCGCCGAAGGTCGCGCCGTCGCGCACAACATTTTCCTCGATGGAAACACCTTTGGCAGCAGCCCATCCGTGGACCGAAAATGGCTCGTCGCCGATCTCTCCGTGGGTGCTTCGGTGAACTACAAGAACACCAAGTTCACCTACGCGCTCGTGTATCGCACCGAGGAGTTCGAGACACAGGCCGAGGGCCAGATCTTCGGCTCGGTCTCGGTCAATTTCGCGTTCTGACAAAGCGCGCCGAGCGGACCTTGCAGTCGGATCCTGAAAGTGGCGGACGCGCCTGCTACGCCAGCTACCTGCGCAGGCTTTGCCGTGCCGGAGGGAAGGCCCGCGCGGCGGGAAATCACTGCGCCGCTACTTCGGCGATGACCACCTTGTGGTAGCCGATTGGTCGCGCATAAACCACTTTCGTCACCCGCGTCCGAATCACGGCAAATTTCGTGTAATCCTCATCCGGGCAGTAGTGCCGGAAGTAGGCCTTCGACTTCCCCGGCGCCAGATCCCAATACGCCTTTGCCACCTCATGCTCCAGGATCTCCGTCGGCCCGGAGAGATAAACCACCGTCTCGACCGAGGGCGAAGCAAACATCCACTCCGCCTGCGGATTCGCCCGGAGATTGGCGATCTTCTGCGTCGTCGGCGCGGTGATCGTCACCACCTCCGCCATCGTGCTATCGGCCACGATATTCATCCACGCGGCGTGCGGCATTCCGTCCGCATCCGCCGTGGTGAGAATGGCCAGGCGGCTCTCGGCGACCAGCGCGCTGGACGTCCGCCAAAGTTCACCGTGCTGGTTGGGGGAGTAAGATAGGGTGGGCATCGGGGACTTCGGAAAGCAGCGACTTCAAGCTCCGGCGGAACGCTTGTCAAGGTGTCCGGCGCCGCGTTGTCAGGCCGCAATCTCCGGAAGGACGCGCTCCCGCGCGCTCCGTGGACCATGGCCGGCCACCACGGATTTGATTTGGAACGCCTCGCCATCGAACGCGCCGCGTCGGAAACGAGCTCGGCGTCAAGTATTGCCGGGGAGTGAACGGGTCCGCTGCAGGCTGGAACCCTGCGGACCGTCCCGGCAGGGATGCCTGTGTTCCGTATCCCCCGCGGACTCCATGCTTCCCGCGCGGCGCGGCAATCCATTAGCGTGCGGCTCACCCCTCGCCAAAACCATGCAAACCTCCCTCAAGCTCAAGCTCTCCATCTTCATGGTCCTCCAGTACTTCATCTGGGGTGCCTGGTACGTGAGCATGGGCACGTACCTCGCGAATGCGTTGAAGTTTGAAGGCGGACAGATCGGTGCTGCCTACGGAGCATTTGCGGTCGGCGCGATGATCTCGCCGTTTTTCGTGGGATTGATCGCGGACCGCTACTTTGCTTCGGAGAAACTGCTCGCGGTGCTAGGGATCGCGGGCGGGGCGGTGCTGTGCTGGCTGCCGAGCCTGCGGGATTTCGGGAGCTTTTATCCGGTGCTCATCCTGTAC
>JBBQYR010000125.1:0-13494 GCA_038208565.1 Chthoniobacterales bacterium | reverse complement strand
CGACATCATGCAGTTCTTCGGCGACAAATACGGCGAGACCGTGCGCGTGGTGCAGATCGGCGGCAGCGCCGCGCAGTTCGACGGCTACTCGCAGGAACTCTGCGCCGGCACCCACACCCGCGCCACCGGCGAGATCGGCCTCTTCCGCATCGCCAGCGAAGCCGCCATCGCCGCCGGCGTCCGCCGCATCGAAGCGCAGGCAGGGCTCAATGCCTACGACCTCGCGACCAGCGACACGCAACGCCTCCACACGCTGGCCACGAAACTCGGCACGCCCTTGCCCGAGCTGGAGAAGCGGATCGAAGGCCTGCTCGCGCAGCAAAAGGAATTGGAGAAGGCGCTCAAGTCCGCGCAGCAACGCGAGGCCGCAGGCCGCGCGCGCGACCTGCTCGCCAGCGCCACAACGATCAACGGCACGCCCGCGATCATCGCGAATCTCGGTGCGGCCGACGGCGACACGCTCCAGACCGTCGCCGACGCGCTGAAGTCCCACGGCTTCACGGGCGTGACCGTCCTCGGCGGCAGCGCGAGTGGCGCCGTCGCCCTGGTCGCATCTGTCTCATCCGAGTACACCGCGAAAGCCCAAGCCGGAAAAATCATCAGCGCCATCGCCCCGCTCGTCGGCGGCAAAGGCGGCGGCAAACCCGACAACGCCCGCGGCGGCGGCAAAGACCCGGCGCAGCTCGATGCCGCGCTGGCCAAGGCTCGGGAGCTTTTGGGTTAGCCACGGATGCTCACGGATGAAACACGGATGGAAGATTCCGCGGCCTTCATCATCCGTGTTTCATCCGTGTAAATCCGTGGCTCAATTCCCAACCTTCCTCTTCTAAACAACGCATGGCCAAGCGCAGCGAGTTCGTCGATTTCCTCCTCGAGCAGCTCGCCCCGCTCGGCGAAGTGAGCGCGCGGTCGATGTTCGGCGGATGGGGCATCTACCACGACGCCCGCATGTTCGCCCTCGTGGCCGACGACGCGCTTTATTTCAAAGTGGACGACGCGAACCGCGGCGACTTCGAGCGCGAAGGCCTGCAGCCCTTCCGCTACGAACGCACCGACCGTGAAGTCGCGGTGATGTCTTACTACCAGCCACCCACCGCCGCGATCGACGACCGCGACGAACTCTGCGCCTGGGCGCGCAAAGGCGTCGAAGCGGCAGCGCGTGCGGCGACAAAGAAACGTCCGAAAAAGAAATGAGCGACACCCCCGCACCGGCGCTCAAGGAGATGTTCAACGAGGCGCGCTACCGGAAGATCGCGCGGGATGTCGCGGCGGTGTTCCCGGGCTTCGATCAAAAGCATTTCCTCAAGCTCACGCTCCCCGGCCTCGAACCGCTCGCCTTGCTGGCGCGCCTGCGCCGCGCGACCGAAGCGCTGCACGCGACGCTGCCGGAGGACTACGCCACCGCTCTCGATGTGCTGCGCCGCGTGGCCCCGAGCTACGGGGAAGGTTTCACCGCGCTGGTTCTGCCGGATTTCGTGGGGCTCTATGGACGTGAAGACTTCGACTGCTCGCTCGACGCGTTGAAGTTCTTCACGCGGTTCGGTTCGTCCGAGTTTGCCATCCGCGAATTCCTCCGCCTCGACCTGCGCCGCACCTTGCGCACGATGACGAAGTGGTCGCGCGACGACAACGAACACGTCCGCCGCCTCGCCAGCGAAGGCTGCCGCCCGCGGTTGCCGTGGTCGTTCAAGCTGCGCGATCTCATCGCTGATCCGTCGCCCGTCGCGCCGATCCTCGAAAACCTCCGCGCCGACCCGAGCCTCTATGTGAGGAAATCGGTCGCGAATCATCTCAACGACATCACCAAGGATCGCCCCGCGTGGGTCCTCGACCGCCTGGCGGGTTGGGATCTCGAAAACAAACACACCGCGTGGATCGCGAAGCACGCGCTGCGGACGCTCATCAAAAAAGGAGACCGTCGGGCGCTGGGCGTAATCGGGGCCGGCGCTCGCGCGCAGATTCACCTCGAGGCGTTCGCCGTCGCCCCGCGCCGGATCATCCTCGGCGACGAACTGACCATCTCCTGCCAGCTCACTTCGACCGGACGGAAGCCGCAGAGGCTCGTGATCGACTACACGATCCACTACGTGAAGCAGTCCGGCGCGGCGTCGGCGAAAGTCTTCAAGTGGAAGGAACTGACGCTCGCGCCCGGCGAGACGCTCACGCTCACGAAGCGACAGCGCATCCGCGACTTCACCACGCGCAAACATCACGTCGGCCAGCACGCGGTCGATGTGATGGTGAACGGCGAGCGCTTTGCCGAGGCGATGTTCGATCTGCGGCTGGCCAGGTGACGATTGCTGGACTCGGAGCGGTGGCGACTCTGCCGAAATTACCAACCGATCCGGACGGCCGCGCGTAGTCTTAATGCTCCCTTTTCTCCCGCCATGATGACCCCCAATTCCCTCGACCCATTCCTCGGCGCGCTGGTCGCCGATGCCCTCGCCATGCCGGTGCATTGGTATTACGACCGGATGGCGCTGCGCCGGGAGTATGGCCGTGTGGATCGTTTCCTCGCGCCGAAGAGTCCGCACGCCGACAGCATCCTGTGGCGGGCCAGCTACACCCCGCTGAATGACCGCGGGGACATTCTCCACGATCAGGCGCAATACTGGGGTCGGCGTGGCGTGCATTATCACCAGTTCCTCGCCGCCGGTGAAAACACGCTCAACCTGCAGCTTGCGGTCGAGCTTTTCGAGCAAGTGAAAGCGCGTGGTGCTTACGATGCCGAGGCGTGGCTCGCGCACTACATCGACTTCATGCTCACGCCCGGACGGCATCGCGATACCTACGTGGAGGAGTATCACCGCGCGTTTTTTGCGAACTACGCGCGGGGAAAAAAGCCGGCGAAGTGCGGCATCGCGGACGTTCACATTGGCGGCCTCGCGCAGGTGCCGGCGCTGGTCGCGGCGCTCGGGCTGGAGACGCCAGCTTTGCGCGAAACAGTGCGCGCTCATGTGGCGCTGACGCATGATACGCCGGAAGTCCTCGCTGCCGCCGATGTCTTCACGCGCGTGCTCGTCCGCACGCTGGCGGGTGAGTCGTTGCGCACGGTGATCGAGGCCGAAGCAACGGAGTGGGTCTCGGCGGGTCGGATGTCCGCGTGGGCGCTGGAGTCCGATGAACAGGTGGTCGGCGGCCGGCTCAGCCCCGCGTGTTACATCAAGGACGCCTTCCCCGCGGCGCTCTATCTCGCTTGGAAATATGCGGGCGACTTCGAAGCGGGGATCATCGCGAACACGAATGTCGGTGGTGATAACTGCCATCGCGGCGTGGTCGTCGGCGCGCTGCTCGCGGCGGCACAGGGCGTGCCGGAGCGCTGGCGTACAGGCCTGCTGGCCCACGCGCGGCTCGTCGGCACTGTCACCGCGGAGTAATACCAACTTCAGGAAACAATCAGACGCTCCCGCAGCCCGGAGGGCTGAAATGTAATTAGCCCCGGGTGAAACCCGGGGATATTGAGAGTAACCGGAGGCACCGCGGAGGGGGTGCGGGAAGGTGCATGGCTGGCTGCTTCCGGCACACCCTCCGGGGTGCATCGGATGGTGGTCCGAAACTCCGGGTTTCACCCGGAGCTAATTTCCTTCAGCCCTCCGGGCTGGGCAGGTGTTTGATCATTTCACCAATTTGGTATCATCAGCAAAAGGGCGCGGGTACACCGCGCCCTTTTTATTGCTGCGATCGACTTCAACCTGGCTGCTCAGCCGCGCGTTTCCTTCTGCAACCGCTTCAGTTTTCCCGCGAGGCTGGCCTTCGTTGCGGCGTTCATCCGGTCAATGAAGAGGACGCCGTTGAGGTGATCGACTTCGTGTTGGAGCGCGCGAGCCAGCAGACCGGCGGCTTCGAAAGTGATCTCTTTGCCGTCGAGCAGCTGCGCGGTGCAGCGCACGCCTTCCGAGCGGATAATCTCGGCTGTGATATCGGGAAAGCTCAGGCAGCCTTCGTTCCCAGACTCCTTCTCTTCGCTGAATTTCAGCACCGGATTCATGATGACGAGCGGCATGTATTCCTCGAGTTCCACTTCCTTGTCGTCGATCCACATTGCACTCGGGCGATCCTCGATGTCCGCCACGTCGATCACCGCGAGTTGCAGCGGCACGCCGATCTGCTGCGCGGCGAGGCCGACGCCATTGGCCGCGCGCATCGTCTCGATCATGTCGTTCACGAGTTGCTTCACCTTGTCGTCGATCTCGCCGACGGGTTTGCCTTTCTCCCGGAGAACCGGGGTGCCGTACTTCACGATCTCCAAAATCATTTCTTTGCTTCTGTAAACGCCGAGAGGTTGCCTTTCACGCCTGCGTCTTTCAAGGCGTCGAGCACCTGGATGAGAAAGCCGTAGGACACTTTTTTGTCGGCCTTCATCGCGAGATTGGGCCGGCCTTTTTCCTCCACGAGCTTCTGCACGGCGGCGCTGAGCTCGGCGAGGGTGACTTTTTTTGCATCGAGGAAAATGTCCTCGTTTTCCGCAATCGAGAGCAGCACCGGCTCGTCGCTCTTTTCGGCGGAGACCGCGCTCTTGGATTCCGGGAGCTTGATCGTGACCTGCGGCTGCACTCGCTTGAAGGTCGTGGTGACGATGACGAAGATGAGCAGGATCGCGAAGATATCGATCAGCGAGACGATAATGACCTGCGGGGTGCGCCGAGGGCGCGTGTAGAACTTCACGATTGATAATCCCCGGGAGCGATTTGCCCACGCGCGAGGGCATCCATTTCGCGTGAACGCGCCGCTGCTTCGTGGCGCGCTTGATGGTAGTAGCACTTGGCCAGCAGGTCGCCGATGAGCGACTCCATCTCTGCGGCCATGATCTCGATCTTCTTCGCGAAATAGCTGTAGGCGATGAGGCTCGGGATGGCGATGGCGAGGCCGACGATCGTCGTGCTCAGCGCCTCAGAGATGCCTTTGGCAATGCCATGCGGATCTTCTCCCGCGGCATCCGCACCAAACGCGGCGAAGACGGTGACGAGACCCGAGACGGCACCGAGCAAACCGAGCAGCGGCGCGATGCCGACGACGACTTCGAGAATAAAGAGCCCGCTCTCGAGGCGGACGATCTCGTGCCGGGCGCGGGTCTGCACGGCTTCCATGTTCTCGGACTTCGGCCAGTTGAGATGATTCAGGCCCGTGTGGATGATACGCCCAAGCGCCGAGGTGTCGCCGCGGACGATCTTGGCGAGACGATTGGCGGCGTCTTCGTCGCCGGGCTGGATTTCCTCGATCGTTTCCTCGAAGAGCTGCGGCATGACGAGGTGGCGCCGCAGCGCGAGGCCGCGGATGACGATCACCGCCAGCGAGACGACCGAGCAGAGCGCGAGCGGGATCATGAAGAACCCGCCGCGTTCAAAGAACTGCACGACCGACTGGAGTGAGGCGGCGAGAATCGGAGTGAAGATCACAGGTTATAGAAGGTGAAGGTCAGCGAGCATTCGAGGCGGCCGTCTTTTAACGGCGCAATGGCGTCCGTGGGAAGCTTGAGCTCTTTGATTTGCTCGCGGGCATCGCGCACGGCGTCGACGCAAAGGTCCGCGAAGCTCTCATTCGCCGAGTTCGTTTCAAGCTTAATGCCTTGGACTTCGCCCTGCTGGCTGATGAAAAAAGTGACTCGCGCCGAACCGGTCGAGATGAGCGTCATGCGGCGCGGGTCGCGGACGTAAAGATACCAGCGCGAGCCGATGGCGTCGTTGACCTGCTTGCGGTACTTCGCCAGCGGGGTAGCCACGGCGTCCACAGATTTCTTGCCGCGGTTGGAGATGTTGCCCTCGATGCGGTTCTGCTCCTGCTCGGGCTGGTAACCGGAATCGCGCGCCGTCTGCGGTTTGGGCACGGGCGGCACGAGCATGGCCTGCTGCTCGGGCGGAGCCGGAGTCGCGACGGGCTTGGGCGGGGCCGGGGTTGCGGCACTGCGATCGATCGCAGTCACGGCCGTCGGCAGGACTTTGGCGGAAAGGGCGATCTCGTCCTCCTGCGGCGTCGTTACCTCTTTCATCTGCTCCTTGGGTGGCGGCGGTGCCACGGGTTCCGGCTCGGTCTTGGCCAGCGGCTCGGGCGTCGGTGGAGGCGGAGGAGCCTGCTCGGCGACTGCGGGTGGCGTCGGTGCCGTGGGCGGCGGTGCGGGCGTGGATGGCACATCCGGCGATGGCGGGAAGGGCGTGGGCACGGCCATGCCGAGGAGCGAGCGCTGCGTTTTGAACGCGTTGAACGGCCGGTCACGTCCCTCCTGGCTGGGCAAAGGCGCATCACCCGTCGCTGGCGACTCGCTGGCCGCGCGCATGTTTTCATCGGCCTGAAAGATCGGGTTCAGCGCCGCTTCCGACGCGATCTCGAGCCCGCGCGAGTCGATGAACGGCTGCGATGGCGGGGCGAGCGTGAAGGGTGGGCCCGGTTCCAGTTCCGGCTCCGGCGGAATGATCGTCAGTTCGATCCCACGCGGTTTGATCTTCGGCTTGGCGAAACTGATCTTCTTCTGCTCGCTGCGGATCAACAGCGCGACGATGAGGATGATCAGCAGATGCAGAATGATCGACGCGGCCACGCCAAGGGTCGCCTGCCGGCGCGGCGGAATTCTCGAAAGATCGGGAATCCAACCAAAGATGGCGGCGGAAAATCTCTGCAGAACGTGGGTCATTGCGGCAGCGGCCGGATCACGGCGGCGGTCATTTGGCCGACGACCTTATACCAAGAGCGCCGGGCGCACCACTCCACATCCGCGGCGCGACCCGAGGCGGCCAGCGCCTGCCCATTGCGGGCCGCGCGCAGGGCGGAAAGCGGATCGGGATAACTGACCGCGAGGCGCTCCAAGGTGCGGGCGGCGTCGGTCGTGGTCACGTCGCCCAGTTCCGCGATGAGCAGGCCCGCGGCGTAGCCGTCCTCGAGCGCGAACGTCTCAAACGTGCCCGCACAAACGAGCAGCACGTTCTTGGGCTCCAGCGTCCGCAGCGCCGCCACGACTGCGCCGAGATTCAGGATCGCCGCGACCAGCACCCGCTCGGCGCCTTCACAAGCGCGCAGGGCCACGGTGCCGTTGGTCGTCGTGGTGATGATTCGCCGCCCAGCGAGCGCGGTGTATTCGCTCGGCGAATTGCCCACGTCGAAACCCGGGATGAGATCGCCGTGGCGTTCGCCGCCCAGCACCGCATCGGGAAGCTGCAGCTTCAGTGCGCGCGCTTCGTCGATCGTGCAGACCGGATGAATCTCCGTCGCGCCGCTGGCCAGCCCGGTGATCATCGAGGACGTCGCGCGGAGGACATCGAAGACCACGCAAGTCGTGTCGGTCAGGTCGCGCTGCGGCAGGAGCGCGATATCGGCGGGCGTGAGGGCGGCATCGATGTGCATGCGGTGGCGGTCAGGATTTGGGCGCCGCTGATAAACCACCGTTCGCGCGGCGGGACAACACCTTCCCCTTTCCGCGCGGCCATGTCTTGCGAGCGTAGTGAAAAAGATACTGCTGCGCGTAGCCGCCGTAGTCGCCGAAGTAGCTGGCGGAAAACTCGCGCAGCTTGCGTGTGGTCAGGCGGCGTTTCCGCGGGAAATAAATCTGCTTCAAGACGCGCTCGATCCAGACATCGATCGGGAACGCCCGCAGCCGCTCGAAGCCGAAGAGCAGCGCGCAATTCGCCACCTTCTCCCCCACGCCCGGCAACCGGCAAAGCTCCGCGCGAGCCGTGGCATCATCGAGTTGCGCGACCGCCGCGAGATCCACCTGCCCTTCCGCGATCATCCGCGCGGCGCCGAGCAGAGTTTTCGCGCGAAAGCCGAGCGCACAGGCGCGGAGGTCTTCCTCGCGCAGCGCCGCCAGCGCTTCCGGCGTCGGATAGGCGAAAAGCTCGGGGACCGTCCCATCGATACGCTGCCCAAAGCGCCGCCGCAGCGTGTGCGAGATCTGCGCGATGTGCGCGACCTGCTTCATCGACGACGTGATGAACGTCGCGACGCACTCCCACGCCGGCTGGCGGATGATTCGCAGCCCGCGGCAGAAGTCGCGCGCCGCTGCCATCGCGGGGTCCTCGGGAAAGGACGCGCAGATTTCCACGAGCGGATGATCGAGCGCGAAATAACGCGCGGCGATTTCCTCCAGCCCATCCGGCACGAGCAACCGCGCATCCTGCTGCTCGACATAAAAACCGTGGTCCCCCACGGCTCCGACCCAGCCTGCTCCTTCGCGCCGCCAGTGGAAGACCTGCCCGCAGTCCAACGTCTGCGCGAGGTCGAAATCCGGCGCCGCGCAGACCGCGCTCACTGGATGAAATAGCTGAGATTTTCCAGCTCGATGGCGAGGTCCACGTTGTTCACGACCACGTTGTCCGGCACCTGGAGAATGATCGGGGCGAAGTTCAGGATCGCGAGCACTCCGCCGGCGACGAGTTCGTTCGCCACTTCCTGCGCCACGGTGCCGGGCACGGTGAGGATTGCCATCTTGATCCGCTCGCGGCTGACGAATTCCGTGAGCTTGCTGGTCGGCAGCAACTTCACGCCGAGCTCTTTTTCCCGTGCCTTGGAGACGCGTAGATCAAACGCCGCCACGACCTCGAAACCTTCCTTGGCAAAGCCCTGGTAACGCAGCAGCGCCGAGCCGAGGTGACCGGCACCGACGAGGATCACGGGCTGCAGCGTGGTCGTGCCGAGGGCTTCGGTGAGGCGCTGGCTGAGTGCGTCCACATTATAACCGAGACCGCGCGTGCCGAACTGCCCAAAATAAGTGAGGTCCTTGCGCAATTGCGTCGGCTTCACCCCCGCCGCCTTGGACAAGGCCGCGGACGAAACGGTCTCGATCTTGTTCGCGCGCAGCCGCTGTAGCGCACGGTAGTAGAGCGAGAGTCGATAGACCGTCTTGCGGGGAATGACGAGCTTCTGCATGGATAAGGGTAGCGAAAGTAGCGAAGGGGGCAGTCGAATTACTGGATTGCGTGAATTGTTGGTAGTCTTTTTCGCCCTTCCGGCGTAACTCCCTACCCCGCAAATTCCCCGACCCTCTATTCATGCGCCTTAATCGCTTTCTCGCTTCCGCTGGCCTCGGCTCCCGCCGTGGTGTGGAGGAACTCATCACTTCCGGCCAGGTTCGCATCAATGGCCGCGTCGTCACCGACCTCGCCACGCACGTCGAGCCCAGCGATGCGGTGAAGGTGGGTAGCAAGCTCGTGCGCACGGAGCAGAAGATCACCGTGCTGCTCAACAAACCCGCGGGTTACGTCTGCAGCGCGGACGACGAACTCGACCGCCAGACCATTTTCGACCTGCTCCCGCCGAACTGGCCGCGCACGCATCACGTGGGCCGGCTCGACAAGGAAACCGAGGGCCTGCTTCTCGTCACGAACGACGGCGACCTCTCGCTCACGCTCACCCACCCGCGCTACAAGATCGAAAAGGAGTACGAGATCCTGATCGACAAGCCCTTTGACCCAAAGGACCGCGCCAAGCTGCTCAAGGGTTTCCACATCATGGGCGGGCGCGCGAAAATGGAGCACGTCGAGATTCTCGCGCCGACGCATCTGCGCGTGGTTTTGACCCAGGGCATCAAGCGGCAGATCCGGCTCATGCTTTACGATCTCGGCTACGAAGTGGAACGCCTCGCGCGCATCCGCCTCGGCCTGCTGAAGATCGGCGAGATGCGCCCCGGCGAATGGCGCCTCCTGACCAGCAAGGAAATCGCCGTGCTCAAGACGCCGACGGAGAACGTCCCGAAACCCAGACCCGCCAAACCTAAATCACAGCCGTAGCGGAGGAATGCCGGAGCCTTTGCCGTAGTCGGTGAAGGGCAGGCCGAGGGCGTCGGCGACGGCGCGGCAGGTGATCTCGCCGTCGATCAGGTTCAGCCCGCCGAGCAGGTTCGGGTCGCGTTGGAAGGAACCGGGGATGCCGTGGTCGGCGATGAGTTCGACGTAACGCGAGGTGACGTTAGTCAGCGCCTGCGTGGCCGTGCGGGCGTAAGCCGCGGGCATGTTAGCCACGCAGTAGTGGACGACACCTTCCTCCACGAAAGTGGGCGCGTGATGTGTGGTCGGGCGCGAAGTTTCCACGCAGCCGCCCTGGTCGATGGCGATGTCCACGAGCACGCTCCCCGGCTTCATCGAGCGCAGCATCTCGCGGCTGATCAGCTTCGGCGCTTTCGCCCCCGGCACCAGCACCGCCCCGATGAGCAGATCGACCGACGGCAGCAGTTCCTGCAGATGCGCCGCGCTCGAATAGAGCGTGTGCGCGCCGTGCATGGTGATGTCGAGGAAGCGCATCCGCTCGACGTCCACCTCGAGGATCGTCACGTCCGCGCCGAGACCGGTCGCCATGCGCGCGGCGTTCACGCCCGCGGTGCCGCCGCCCACGACCACGACCTTGCCCGGCAACACGCCCGGCACGCCGCCGAGGAGTACGCCCTTGCCGCCGGTGTGTTTGGCGAGAAAGTAGCCGCCCATGATGATCGACATGCGCCCCGCGATCTCGCTCATCGGCTCGAGCAGCGGCAGGCGGCGATTCACCTCGATCGTCTCGTAGGCGATGGCGGTGCAGCGCGACTTGGCCAGCGCTTCGGTGAGCGGTTTGTTCGCCGCGAGGTGCAGGTAGGTGAAAAGGATCTGCCCTTCGCGCAGCAGCCCGAATTCGTCGGGCAGCGGCTCCTTCACTTTCACGATCAAGTCCGCGCGCTCGAACACCTCGGCGTGCTTTTCCACCAGCTCCGCGCCGGCCCGCGTGTACTCCTCATCGGCGTAGCCGGAGCCGACGCCCGAGCCGCGCTCCACGAGCACCTGATGTCCGCGCCGCGTGAGTTGAAAGACCCCGGAGGGCAGCAGCCCGACCCGATGTTCCTGCGCTTTGGTTTCTTTGGGAATGCCGATGATCATAGGGTTGGTCAGTTCTTTCCGGGTTCTTCGGGAGCTTCCGCGAGCAGCCGGAACCACGGGCCGAAGCTGCTCGTGATCTCGCGCCAGAGCGTCGGGCAACGGTCGAGTTCGAGGAAATCGGGCGAAGCCGGGCGGACCAGCCACGAGCGTTGCGCCATCTCGCCTTCGAGCTGCCCTTTACTCCAGCCCGCGTAGCCGACGAACGCCCGCAGCACCACCGACTCGTCATGCGCGATCTGCTCGGCTTCGTCGATCACGAGATGATGCTGGCACTCCATGCGTTCCGTTTCCGCATGCCAGCGGAAGGCCGCAAAGACGAGCTGATCCGTCGCCACCGGCCCGCCGAGGAACACCGGCACCCGGCCCACGGCGCCGAGTTCCTTGCCCGGCAGCAGCTCCGCCACGGTGCGGCCGAGCGGGCGATTCAGCGTGAGGCCGAAGGTCCCTTCCTGCGCGTCGTGCGCGGAAATGAAGAGCACGGCCCGGCGGAAATTCGGGTCGAGCAGACCCGGATGCGCGATGAGCAAAGACCCGGCAAGGCTGAGCGAAGATGACGCGAACTCACGCACGCCCCGAAGGTAAGGAGGCCCGGCAGTTCCGCAAGTTTTCTCCCGCACACCATCGGGGTGGAAATGCCCGGGCGATTTGTTACGGTCTGCGCCCACATGCCCCGCACGCCCGACTCCCTGATCATCGCCGGCCGCGAATTCCGCTCCCGGCTCCTCCTCGGCACCGGCAAATTTTCCTCCAACGAAACGATGGCCGCCGCGCTGGAGACGAGCGGGTGCGAGATCGTCACCGTCGCCCTGCGCCGCGCCGACTTGAGCGGGAATAAGGACCCGTTCGCCAACATCCTCGACTTCATCGACCCGGAGAAATACCTGCTTCTGCCCAATACCAGCGGCGCCATGAACGCCGAGGAAGCCATCCGCCTCGCGCGCCTCGCCGAGGCCGCCGGTCTGCCGAAGTGGGTGAAGCTGGAGATCCACCCCGACCCGCGCTACCTGCTCCCCGACCCCATCGAGACGCTGCGCGCCGCCGAGCAGCTCGTCCGCGAAGGTTTCGTCGTCCTGCCTTACATCAATGCCGACCCGGTCCTGGCCAAGCGCCTGCAGGACGTCGGCACAGCCACCGTCATGCCGCTCGGTTCGCCGATCGGGAGTAATCGCGGCATCGAGACGCGGGCGCAGATCGCCATCATCATCGAGCAAGCCACCGTGCCGGTCGTCGTGGATGCCGGCATCGGCGCGCCCAGCCAGGCCGCCGAAGCGCTCGAGATGGGCGCCGACGCCGTGCTCGTGAATACCGCCATCGCCATCGCCTCCGACCCCTCGCGCATGGCCAGCGCCTTTCGGATGGCCGTCGAAGCCGGGCGCGAAGCGTTCCTCATCGGCCTCGGCGCGCCGCTCGACAGCGCCTCCGCCACCAGTCCCCTCACCGCTTTCCTCGGCACCACGGGTTAGTCGTTTCCGGGTTCATCGGGAGTTGCCTGTGGTGGCTTTTGCGTTGGGCGTCTACCGGGGGCGCACCTTCGACAGCAGGTTGATGGCTGTAGTCACGGAAATCATTTCGACTCAGGGCGGGCAGGCGATTGTCCAGCACCGTCTTGTTAGGCGGAGTTTCAGTCACTTTTGGTTTTGAATACGAGTAGATATGGGATGGCGGGGAGTCCGGCAGCGTCTCTGAAGTTTAGATATTTCTCAGTGTTAAGCCAAAGTGCGTATGTCTTGCCCGGCTCAAGTTTGACAGGCATTACGCAAGTCCTCTTGTCCGCAAGGTATCTTGCTTTCCCATCCATCTTAGGGAAGTTCTCGGCCGGGAATTTCGTGGCCCACGACCAACTGCCGTCTTTCATGTCCTTGCTGAACGTTGCCTTTAGCTCGGTCAGTTTCGGATCAACATCTTGAGCGCCTGCTTCAGGCACTGTTTTTATGACAACTGGTGGAACGGATTCGACGGTAACTTCTTTAGCCTCGTCCGCTGCACGCAATACGCCTCCGTAGAGTGCAACGAGAATCAGCCCAACGTGGATGGTGGTGGTTTTCATGGTTTAGTGAAGATTCTTTCGTCTAACGGCAACTAGCCGACCAGGGTCGCGGGGAAAAAACGACGGAATGTCGTCTCAAACGGCGGGCCGCTGGGGCGGGGGTTAGGGATTCCGATGACCATGGCTGAGAGGCAAGCCGGTCCGAGGGCCGCGGGCAAGCCGAAAGCGCGCGATCCAGGGCGCGCCGCACCGGGCGCGGCGGCGCGGGGGAGCGGAGAGGCCCGACACCATGGCGGCTAACACCTACACCCGATCCACCCGCATCGGCGCGCTGCCCCGCTCGCGGCCCGCCTCGGTGATCACATAGACCTTCAGCACGATCGAGGTCCCCGGCTGGGTTAGGCCGAAATTCACCGCAAACTCCCGCGGCGCCCCCGGCCCATTCGTCGCCACCGTCACCGCATCGTCCTCGTCCCACTCCTCGCCGATCACCCCGCGGAGCTGGTATTCCTTCAGATCCGGCGCCGGGCTGGCCTCGTAATACCAAATTGGTGAAATGATCAGACACCTGCCCAGCCCGGAGGGCTGAAGGAAATTAGCTCCGGGTGAAACCCGGAGTTTCGGACCACCATCCGATGCACCCCGGAGGGTGTGCCGGAAGCAGCCAGCCATGCACCT
>JBBQYR010000124.1:0-13641 GCA_038208565.1 Chthoniobacterales bacterium | reverse complement strand
GATCCTGACCGACAAGATGGGCGCGAATACGCAGATCGTCGGCGACGACTTGTTCGTGACCAACGTCGAGTTCCTGAAGAAGGGCATCGACACCGGCACGGCCAACTCGATCCTCGTGAAAGTGAACCAGATCGGTTCGCTGACCGAGACGCTCGACGCCATCGAGCTCGCCAAGGAAAACAAATACACGGCGGTCATCTCGCACCGCTCCGGCGAGAGCGAAGACAACACCATCGCCGACATCGCGGTGGCCACCAATGCCGGCCAGATCAAGACCGGTTCGCTGAGCCGCACGGATCGCGTGGCGAAGTACAACCAGCTTTTGCGGATCGAAGAGGAACTTGGTGACAACGCCGTTTACGGCGGTAAGATGCGCTAAGTGAACTCGGCCCTCGGCCACCTGCAAAGCTCCCCACCGTCTGGCGGAATCTGGCATTCCCTCAACCGGCTTCTCGCCGTACTGATTCTGGTGATGCTCGCGTTCATCGCGGCCTACCGTTTCCTTCCGGAGATGTCGAAGCGGCGTGACCTCGAGACGCGCATCGCGCAGCTCAAGGTCGAGGTGGAGAAGGAGCGGCAACTTCTGGTGCGCAATACGCGCACTGAAGAACTGCTCAAGCACGACCCGGAGTATGTCGGCCTCATTGCCCGCGATCGGCTCGACCTGATGAAGGAAGGCGAGACGATCTACCGCCTCGAGCCCGACAAGCTGGACAAGGGCCGGATGCGCATGAACCGCTGACGACCTCGTCGCGTTTCCCGTCATCCGCCACCATTCGCGGCGGGAGCTGTTTCTCCTCCGCACTTTCACCACTTCAACCATCACTTCCTCATGTCCCTCGATCTCGCTGCCATCAATACCGACACCCTGAAAGCCCGTGTGGGCGAACTCCGGAGGTATCTTTGACTTCGCCAAACTGCAGGCGCGCCTAGCCGAGCTCGAAGGCCAGATGGCCGAGGCTGATTTCTGGACGAACAAGGAACGGGCGCAAAAGAACGTCGAAGAAGTCTCCACGCTGCGCGGCAAAATCACGCCCCTACTCGCGCTGGAAAAGCAAATCGAGGAATTGCCCGTGCTGATCGAACTCGCGCAGGAATCCGGCGACGCCGAGAGCGCGGGCGAAGTGGAGAAGGAGCGCGACGCGATCGAAAAGGGGCTCATGGATTTCGAGCTGAAGATGCTGCTCAGCAATCCGAACGATCGCTGCAACGCCTTCCTGACGATCAACTCCGGCGCCGGCGGCACGGAGTCGTGCGACTGGGCCGATATGCTTTTGCGCATGTATCAGCGCTGGATGGAGCGGCACGGTTTCAAGAGCGAGATCATGGACATCCAGCTCGGCGAAGAAGCGGGCATCAAGTCCTGCACGGTCAAGGTCACGGGCGAGTTTGCCTTCGGCTACCTCGCGACAGAGCGCGGCGTCCACCGCCTCGTGCGCATCTCGCCCTTCGACTCGAACAAACGCCGGCACACGTCCTTCGCGGGTTTGGATGTCGTGCCGGAGCTGCCCGAAAGCGCGCCGATCGAGATCAACGAAGCGGACATCGAAGTGGACACCTACCGCTCCGGCGGTAAGGGCGGGCAGAACGTGAACAAGGTCGAGACCGCGGTGCGCATCCGGCACATTCCCTCGGGTCTGGTCGCAGCCTGTCAGAACGAACGCAGCCAGCAAAAGAACAAGGTGACCGCGATGCGGATGCTCCAAGCGAAGCTGCAGCAGATCGAAACCGACAGGACCGCCGCGGAGATCAACGCCGCCTACGGCGAGAAAGCCGACGTCGCTTTTGGCAGCCAGATTCGCAGCTACGTCTTCCAGCCTTACCAAAAGGTGCTCGACCTCCGCACCGGCGTGGACACGAGCAACATCGCCGCGGTCATGGATGGCGATATCGACGCCTTCATCCAAGGCAAGCTGCGTGGGCTGAAGCGCGAGAAGGGCGCGAGCGACGACGACGAATAAGCCAGTTGCGCTGGGTAATTTCTGACAGCCATTTCGGGAACGAAGCACGAACTGTATGAAAAAACCTATGAGCACCCGCACACCTTCTCTGAAGACTCATCTCCCGCACGCCACCGCCATCGACCTACCGGCCGCCGCGCGCGCCTCACTCGTCACGCTGCTCAATCAGCAGCTCGCCAACATCTCCGACCTCTACTCGCAGACCAAGCAGGCGCACTGGAATGTGCGCGGCCCCGAGTTCTACCAACTCCACAAGATGTTCGATGATCTCGCCGAGCCGCTCGAGGAGCATATCGACACCATCGCCGAGCGCGCCGTGACGCTCGGCGGCCTCGCCCTCGGCACCGCGCGCAGTGCCGCCGCCGCTTCGGAGCTCAAGGAGTTCCCGCTGGAACCCGGCGGCATTGAGTATGCGAAGGAACTCGCGCAGCGCTTTGCCAAGGCCGCGAACTCCGTTCGTGCCGCCATCGATACCGCGGATGAACTCGGCGACGCCGACACCGCGGATATCTTCACCGCAGTCTCGCGCGAACTCGACAAGAGCCTCTACTTCCTCGAGGCCCACTTCCGCGCCTGAGGACGCGCAGTGCGGATCACTTCGGGATGATCAAGGTCATGCCCGGCTTGATCTTCACCGTGCCTTCCAGCGAGTTGAAGTTCGCGCCCTGGATGTCCTTCCAGCGCACCTTGTTTTTGTAGTACTTGAGCGAGATCGTGCTCAGGGTTTCGCCCGGCTGCACCGTGTGCGTGCGGGCGCCCGGCGGGATCGCTTTTTGCACCGGCTCGCCCTTGGCGTTCATCGTCGCCGCCGGCAGGGCTTTCTGCGCCCGCAAGGCAGCGAGCTGTTCGCGAAGGAGCTGATTCTCGTTCTTCAGCCGCACGGCTTCCTGCTGCGTGACCGGCGAGCCTTTGCTGAGCTGCGAGAGTAGCTTGCCCTCGCCCTCTTTTTTGTAAGCCTTGGCATCGCGGACGTGCGCCCCATTCGGCGCGAGATCGAGATAGCGATCCATGTGGTGGAGCGCATCGACCGGGCTCTTGAGCTTGTTGTCGTAAAGCAGCGCCAGCTTGTAATGCGCGTCGGCCGTGGTCGCCGTGCCGTCGAGCGCCGCCTCGTATCGTGCGACCGCACCTTGGAAATCCCCGGCCGCCGCCTTCTTGTCGCCCGCGACCACCTCGTCCTTGCTCCCCTTGTCGAAAAGGCGGTCGCAGGCCGGGAAGGCGAGCGCAGCGCAGCCGAGAAGCACGGCGGCCAGCGAGCGGGGGAAAACCATCAGGCTCAACTTTTCTTTTTCAGGTCCGCGCGTTCCAGCGCATCGACAAGCGACCGCAGGACTTTGAGGCGCGCATACCATTTGTAATTTGCCGCGACCACCGTCCAAGGCGCATTCTCGGTGGAGGTCTTTTCAAACACGTCCTCGGCCGCAGTGTTGTGCTCCTCCCACCTGCGACGGTTCCGCCAGTCTTCGTCGTTGATCTTCCAGTGCTTGTAGGGATCGGCCTCGCGACGCTTGAAACGGAAGAGCTGCTCCTCCTTGGAAATGTGCAGGTAATACTTCACGAAGATCGCGCCATCGTCGGTCAGCAGCCGCTCAAAGTCGTTGATCTCGTCGTAGGCGCGCTTCCATTCCTTGTCCGTGGCGAAACCTTCCACGCGCTCCACGAGCACGCGACCGTACCACGAGCGATCGAAGATCACGGTCTGACCGCAGGGCGGGAGCTTGTTCCAAAAGCGCCACATGTAATGACGCTGATACTCCTCAGCCGTCGGCTTGATGACGGAATGGACGCGCAGCAGACGCGGGTCGAGGCGCTCGGAGATACGTTTGATCGCACCGCCTTTGCCCGCCGCGTCGGGGCCTTCGAAGACGATGATCAGCGAGCGTTTCACCTCGCTCAGTTCGCGCGTGAGGTTGAGGAGCTTGAGCTGCAACTCCTTGAGCTTGGGTTTGTAGTCGGCCTCCTCGATTGACTTGTGTTCGAGATCGTCCAGGCGGCGCCCCTTTTTTAGTCCATAGGGCTCTTTAAAGCTCGGCATGCGGGCGGTTATAGCGGCGACGCGGCGGAGTGCAAGCTACGCTCCCGACCAAACGAAGGTCACCGGCTTTTCCATCTCGGGATGCAGGCTCTCGTAGACCGGGCAGGTCAGCGCCGCGCGCTCGAGCGCACCGCAGTGCGGGTGCGAGGCGGGCAGCGGCACGACGAGTTCCACGGTGAGCCGCGCGATGCGCCGGACCGGGACCTGCGTCATCTCCTTGAACACAGTCACTTTCATCCCGCGCAAATCGAACGCGTGCCGCTCCGCGTAGATGCCCATGACGGTCGCCATGCACACGCCGAGGGCCGTGGCCACGAGGTCGGTCGGGGAAAAGGATTCCCCCTTCCCGTGATTGTCCGCGGGCGCGTCGGTGATGAGTTTGTTTTGCGAAGGCCCGTGCGTCGCTTCGCAACGCAACTGACCGAGGTAGTCGATGGTGATTTGGATCATGAGGCTTGGGGAAAACGGCCAGCGGCGCGCAGCATGGTGGTGACACCCGGTTCGACGCCGCGGATGTAGCCTTCCGAATCGCGGCGCCACAGTGCGTGCACGTCGGCGAGGTGTTCGCCGGGGAGTTCGTCTGGGCGCGCTCCGGCCGCGGGGTCGTAGGGAAGCTCGAGAGTGATCATCGCCGGTGCGGAGTGATCCGGATATTCCAAGCCATAGCCGCACCACTGGCCGAGCGAACCAGGACACGCCGCGTAAGTCTGCTCGAGCCGCCGCTGGCCGCGCCCGAGTTCCGTCACGCGCAGTCGGTACGGCCGACGTTCTTCCTCACTCAACGCCTCCCACATCGCCTGCGCGAGCGCCGTGGATTGCGTGCCGTCCGCATCGATCTCTGCCAGCGCCCAGTGCAGGCTCACGATCTTCGCCGGCTGCCAGCGCACGATGAATTCGCGCAACGCCACGCTCTCCGGTTCGGACCACGGCGCCGGGCCAGGCGGCTCGTCACCTTCAGGCCGCCAGTTAAAGCCGAAGTTGCGGTTCAGATCGACGCCGCGCGCGTTGTAGCGCGTGCCGAGCGCGTAACCATCGGGATTGGCCAGCGGGATCACGATGATCGGCACGTCGGACAGCTCACTCCACGCCGCGCTGCCTAGGAAACGCTCCATGAGCACCACGGTCGCCGGCTCGTCGCCATGGGTACCACCAATCACGAGAGTGGAATTGCGCGGAATGGCCGCGAGCGAGAACTCGAAATTGGCGCTCGCCGGAATGTCGCGGCCCTGGGCGGAGCGACCGACGGAACAGTGAAACATTTGGCTCCCTTGCATGGATAGTGAGGCGCTACGATTCCAGAAATCCGCCGGCGTGGAAACAGATTCCGCGAGCCGCGCGGCGTCCACTCCATTCCCCGTGATCCTCACCTGCGTCAGCCGCGAACTGCATCCCCGGCGCACCTTTCGCATCAGCCGCGCGCGGCGCACCGAGGTGCGCAACGTCTTCGTCCGCCTTGAGCAGGACGGCATCGCGGGCTACGGCGAGGCGTCGCCGAATTCCTTTTACGGCGAGACGTGGGAGAGCGTGACCGAGCGACTGGAGCGGGCGCGCGATTTCATCGGCGGGCTCGAAGTGCGCAGCGGCGAGGACATCGCGGCGGCATGGAGTAACGCGTGGCAACTCCTCGCGCCGTCGCGCGCCGCGCAGTGTGCGCTCGATGTCGCGCTGTGGGATTGGTTCGCGCGTGGCGCAGGCGTTTCCGTTTCGGAGCTGATCTGGAAAGAGCCGCCGCAGACGGTCGAAACCTTTGCGACCATCGGCCTGTCGAGCGCCGCGGAACTCGCGGAGAAGATCGAGGAACTGCGCGGCTTTCCTCGGATCAAAATTAAGTCCGACGCCGACGCCAGTCTGCAAGCCGTGCGACAGGTCAGCGAGAGCGGGCCGCGGATCATCGCGGTCGATGCCAACTGCGCATGGTCCGGGCTCGATCTGCGCGTGTTGTCGCAGAATCTTGCCGCCCTCGGAGTGGAGTTCATCGAGCAGCCTTTTCCTCCAGCGGAAGACAGCGCCATCTCCGCGGCGGGCTCGTGCCTGCCGGTCATGGCGGATGAAAGCTGCGTCGAGCAGGATGATGTCTCCCGCGTGCTTGATGGGTTCGGCTTCGCGGGCTTCAACATCAAGCTCGTGAAGTGCGGCGGCCTGACCCCGGCAGTACGAATGCTGAAGGAAGGCCGGGCGCGCGGAAAGACCGTGATGGTCGGCTGCATGCTGGAAAGCAGCGCGCTCATCGCCGCGGGCGCCGTCATCGCGCAACGCACGCACTACGCCGATCTCGACGGCGCCTGGCTGATCGGCGACGACCCGTTTCGCGGCTGGCGTTTCGACCACGGCACCCTGCATCCGCCGGACGGCCCAGGCCTTGGCATCGAGCCGAATGCCGGGCTGTTTGGCTAACGCTATCCTCGTCTGCCGCATTCGCAGCACCACCCTTCCGGGAACCAAGCGGCGGGCCGTGAGTGGGCTAAAGCGCGGTCAAAGTCCCAGCGGCGGGACAGCCGGGCGGCTGGATCAGGCACCGGGCAACTCCATCTGTCCAACCCCACCTCCCGCGGCGTTTCACAGCAACGCCCTACAGGGGCCCAGGAGTCAGGTTCCCACCCGGAGGATTGGGAGCGCCGGGCGCAGGCATGGGAGCCGTCGAGGCAGGAGGCTGCGGGACAACGGGGATGCCGGGCGGAGCCGCCTGCACCGGGGCTGGGAAGACCGGGACGGTATTCCGCTGAATGACAGGATTGACGGGCGGACGCACCGGAAAGGCCGGGGCGCTCGGGGGCCGCGGAGGCTGGGCCTGCACCGGAATCGGTCCCGTAGCCGTTTGCAGGTACTGCTGGACGGGCTTCGGGGCCGCGGCCGTTTTGGTCGCGCCTCCACTGCACGAGCAACTCTGCCCGGCGCTCGCCCCGCAGCCCCCGCTGCCGCAGCCTCCCGCCTTGCCACAACCGCCGGAATCGCAGCCCGCCTTGGCGACCGCGGCCGGGGCCATCGGGGCAGCGGTATGCAAGACCCGGTGGGCGGCTTCTTCCTTGATTGAGGTGGACACTCCGTTACTCGCGGCGGCGATGGCAAAGAGCCCGAGATAAAACGGCCAGATGGAGAGAGAGAGCGCCGCGTGCGTCGCCCGCGCCACGCTGGCCCCCGCCCCCTCCGGCAGCAATCCCGCGAATTCGTCAGCTCCCTTTTTGTTATTCAAAAGCTCCACGCAGCGCCGTTCCTGGCCCGCATAGGCCGCATCCACCCACCCGAGCAGCACCAGCGGCAGTGCTGCGGCGAGCAGGTTGGCCGCCTCCAGCTTGCCCAGCGCACCCACGAGCACGATCACCACCCCCAGGGCGACGCCCCATAGTTTGCAGGCGGCCCGCTGGGCGGAGTAACGATGAAAGGTCTCAGGGTGCATAGGATGGTCGGGAAGTTGAGGGTGATCGGGTGTTGGGGAATATAGGATGTTAGCGACAGATGAAAACGGCTTCGCCCGGACGAAGACCGAAAGTCCGTGTTTTATCCGTGTTCATCCGGGGCTGAAATTCAAGCGTGTTGAAACAAGCCGGCGGAGGGATCGTGGCCGGGCGTTTCCGGGAACCGCCGCGATCCCCATGGGATCGGGCCACCCCGCCTGCCACCGACGACCGACCTCCACCAAATCCACTCCCCGGACTTTTTCGACGGGCGGAAAGGTCGATGCGCCCGTTTTCGACAGGCCGGCCACTTTCCGCTCCACCCTCCGAGGATGGGCATCCACCCCGCTCGCTCCGTGGCCGCACCTCCCGCCCATGACCGGGCCACCGGCCAAGGTTCGTCCGTGCACCCTGCGGGGTATCACTTCCACCTTGCAGGGGGGGAGGAGGCACCCGGAACCCCTCGGCCTTCCAGCCCCCGGGCTTCAACACACAACCCCTGAGGCTGAACGTTTCACCTTTAGGGGTGCGAATTTCACCTCCCAAGGTGCATTTTCCACCTCCAAGGGTGGATTTATCCGCCACCGTGGTCGCTGATCTGGCCAAAATGAGCCGATTCACGGCCCCATTCCGCTGGTTCGTCTTATTTTTGGAAAAAACAGGAAGGCGAAACGCCAGTTTCACCGACTTTCGCAGAAAAATATCCCTGCAATCAGCACCCTGTAGCGCCGCTGGCAGATTTTCCTCTCTGCGACCTCCGTGCGGGGGCGGGTTCATCCGAGAGGGCTACTTTTTGTCTGTCGCGGCGGTTTTGGCCGCCGCGTTGGCCCGCTCGAAAAAGCTGTGCAGTTTCTCCGCCACCGTTTTCAGGCCCGGCACCGTATCCGCCGCCTGGTCGATGTATCCCATCACGTCCGAAGCCGCACGGGCCGCCTCGCTGCCCGCCCCCATCGTCGTGTCGTCGGCGTCCTCGAAGAGCTGCTTGAAAACCATCCGCAGATCGGCCAACACCTTGGCCAGTTCGAAGTCCCGGGCAAACTCCTCGACTTTGAAAGTCTTGGGCAGGGCATCGGGATTGTTCCGAGCCGCCGCCAGGCACTCCTGCACCCAAGCCAGCCGCTGCGGCCCCATCTTGTAAAACTTAATGCGCTCGTCCTTGGTCAGCGTTTGCAGAAAGGGCAGCTTGACCCGGATGGTGGCCACTTGGGCCTTGAGGTCGTTGATTTCGGTTTCGGTCAGTGATGCGGAGATGTTTTGGTAGGGCATGGTGATCTATGGTTAGTTTATTCTTAACGGAAGTTTTTCTTGAATAAGGCTGCTCGACCGCAGTTACGGATTTATTTTCCCGCGCGCCCTTTGAAAACTGCGAATGCCATGCCCACGAGGACAATTGCCAAGCCCAACCACAGGGGCCAATTTCGGTGATTGGGTGTGGATGCGACTCCGCTGTTTACTGCCGTTGGTGAATGTGCTGATGATTCTTCTACCGTTACTTGATCCAAAGGCAGGGCCTTGGGTGTGACAGCGACAATAGGTGACGGCTGGGGCTCAGCGGCAACCATGTAGCCGGATTTGATCAGCAACGATTTGAGGTTCGCGATATTTACCTCCCGCCCCTTTACGTTCCCTTCGCCACCTGGATCGCCTATGCTTGGATCTCCATTCTTCATTTCACCACGGTCAATTAGGATTCTGATGATCGTTCCATGAGCGAAGTCGCAAATCCGCCAAGGTGCGTAACCCGAGGATTCATCGCGCTCCCCCGGCTTCCGATAGCTCGATTTTGGAACAGTCTTGTTGTCGAGCAAAGGTGCGAGAAACTTCAGTATTCGATCATCTTCGGGGTAACGGTCGAAGAATTGAAAATATAGCAGGAATTGCTCGATATCCCTACGACTGGCCTCCGCACGTTCCAAGATATAAGAGACAATTTGCTGACGGGGAACTCCGCTATACTTCAGAATTTCAGATGTTGTCGAACGCCGGTTTCCACCAGTAGGCTTGAGCAGTTCTTCCACTATTGATCGGACGCCGTCCATAGTTCTGTTTCCCGGCCATTCTGCTAGAATCATACGGAGATTCGTGTCCTCAAGCGCGATTCCCTGCTCTTTGATGTAGGCGTTCAGGACGCTTTCGAAATTCGGATCCGTTTGGCCCTTTACGTTAATCCCATTGGCTATGAGCAGAACTATCAAAATAAAAACGAACCTCATTGTGTTCCCCCAAACGTAGAAATCTCAATACTTTTGAACGGGCGGGGGACAGCAACTGTAGGCGGTTCATCAAGTTCCAATTTCCCTTCCATTTCGGCCCACGTTTTCCCGGTGATTATCCATTCAGCATAGTGCTGCGTAAGCTCTCGATCACTCACGGTTTGCCAAGTGGAAATGACCGTTCCATAGCGAAAACTTTCGATGAAATAGCGAAAAGAACTGCATTGGTTGAGAAATAGTGAACGGTATTTTAGGGTGGCGGGAACGTCTGTAGGAATGCCCAGGATCGCCCGCTTATTATCGTAATCCGGAGTCCCCCCATCATCGTTAGTGTCGGGTTTGAAATGCCAATAGACTTCTTTCGTTGCGCCACCAGGGGTCGTCGTCGTAAAGTGGTGATTGGTAAATACATTACCTGCTCCGACCGTCGGATTTTGCATGTTGGGATAACGGAGCACACCGGCAACGGGGACATTGGGGATTGTATAATTGGAAACATTTGAGACGTAGTATCTCATGTAGGTCTCGATCGCGGGGAAATTGGGGTCATTGAAATTCGGCGGCCGCACTGTGTTTGGGGCTCCTGAGATGTGATGAAATGGGTCCAAAATTTTCTGGTGCTCGCAACCCTCCATACTGATGGCCGGCCTGCCGCCGCCAGCCGCGTTGAAGAATTGTGTGTAGTCAGTGAAGTCCTGACCAAAAGCCATACCAACGCCAAAGTTGGAGTGGCCAGTGATTACGATATTGGTTTTCTCCAATGCGAGGGCGATTTTTGCCAGCTTCGCGCCACCGGATGCAACTATACTGACGCTGTAGCACACATTTTTCCCACTTTGGCTCTTACCCGGAACCAATAGCGTGTCTTTCCAGCCCTCGGGCTGTTTTTTCCAGCCCTTAACGAGCACATCTCGATTTCGAGTAGGATCATCGCCAGCGCGGGTTTTAGCCATTTGCATTAGGTTGTCGCAATCCGTTTGCCAGGGAAAAGCTGTCGCTGTGGCATCGCCAAACAAGGCGATAATGGGATGAGCGACACGGATCTTGACGGTATCCCCATCTTTCCATTGGCTGCCTCCCGCCTTGATCTGGCCGGTGATGATGGTCCCACTGTCGTCATCGTGCGGTTTGATGCCCTCCACGTACACAACGACCCACTTCCCACCTTTCGGAATAGAAAACTCGGTCTGCTCAGAAAGCACGGCTTCGGAAGCCCCCTTGGTGGCCTTTTTCCAGATGCGGATGTTTGTATTATCGAACTTCAAACGATACATCGCGGTCCCATTGCGTGGCGCTTCGGCGATTCCGAGTTTAAGCAGATCGTTCTCACCTTCCACGCCATTTGAGTCCTCAAGATCTGCTTTTACATCGTTCTGACCATTTCCAGACGGGCCTCCGTCATTGTCATCATCATCGAAGTTCAACACTGCCCAGGCGCCTTCGGTGTCTTCTTTGTCTGCGGCAACGAAATCATTGTCCGTCGCAAAGTTGATGTCACCGCCCGCAGGGGTAATGCCGTCCTTTGGAAGCCCCGCGGTTAAGGCGGCGCTAAAGCACGCCGCAGGAGTGCGATTGCAGCAGCAGTGAGTTTCTTCGCACCCGCAGGTGCAGGTGCCGGTAAACGATGGGGGCTGGCGCCCGCAGTTGCAACCTGAGAGGTCACAGCCACAGACGCAGGGTGGTGGTTGCTGCACAAAACATTGGGCCCCAGAGGGGCTGGTGCAGCCGTTGCTGTCGGCACAGGAGCAGCCATTACCCACGGCGGCGCAGGAACAAGCGGGGATGCAATGGCCTTCGCATCCGGTCTTGCTCAGGCAGGCGCAGCCGAGCCCGACATGTGCGCAGGTACAGGCCGTGCAATTACCCTGGCCATTGCAGCTATTGCCATTGGTGGCGCAGTCGCAGCCGGGAGCCCCACAGGCGCAGGGCGGGATGTAGCAGTTATCGGTGCAGTCGCCTTCCTGGTTGCATCCGCAGGTCCCACCCGCCTGATGAGAGCAACTGCAGGGTTGCGGTGGGGGCGGGGGTGGGGGCGGAGGCGGCGGGGGTGGGGGGTTGCAGTTATTCTGGCAGCCGCTGGCGTTCAGGCAGTCGCAACCCGAGCGCAGGCAGAAGCAGGCCGGCAGGGCGCAGGTGCAGTTGGAGGAGTTCATTCCGCCCCCGGAAGCCTGCGCGCACTGATTTCCCTGGCACCCCGCATGACCGCAGTTGCAACCCAGAGGCTGGCAGGCGCAGCCGGGCCCCGCGCAACCGGGACGCCCGCAGGTGCAGGCGAGCAGCCAGTAAAAATTTGCCCGCGTGGTCAGGGAGCCTTTGCCTTCGGCCAAGGCCTGCCGGATCGTGCCGTGCGCAGGCACGGAGGAAGTGGCACGCGGGTCGGTGTGGAAGAGGAGGAGTTCGTCCACATTGCTCACCCGGTCGCTGTCCCAGTCATTTTCGGCCACGCTCCGGCCCGGATCGACGACCAGGAGTTGCGAGGTGGCGGTGGAGAAGCCGGTGATGGCGAGGTAATCGTCCGCGGAAGCGACCACGGTGGAGACCGGAAGGCCGGACGCGGCTTTCTCGAAATTAAAGACGAGGTCGCCCATCGGCGCATCCGCCTGGTCCAGGGGATCATACCGATTGAGGTTATTGACGATCTCATACACGTCCTTCATCCCGTCGCTGTCGCTGTCGAGCGCGGGGTTCATCGGCGTGGCATCGAGGGGCAGATTGTTTTGATAGGCCTGGAGATTTGTGAGGCCATCGACCCGGACGATGGCGGCGTCGGCGGGGCTGGTGGGATTGAGGCCGTACTGCAGTTCGATGCGGTCGGGGAGGCCGTCGCTGTCGCTGTCGTTGCGGTTGGTGGCGTCCGCGGGATAGGGATCAGCGACGTCCGGGAGGCCATCGCCGTCGGTATCCACCCACAACCCGCCATGGACGGTGGGGGTGAAGGGGTGCGGCTGATTATCGATCATCACAGTCAGGCTGCTCGCGGGCCAGGTGAAGTAGGTGTTATTGAGCGGATCGTTCAGGTACGGGTCCAGGTCATCCGGGATGCCATCGGCGGAGGCGGCGGGGGCATCGGCCCGGTGCGGGCGGGGGCCGTAGGTGATCGATGCGCTGCTCACGAGAAAGGTGCCGCCGTTCCAGATCGCGGTGTTATTCGAGGCATCGCCCTGATAGGGATCGAGCCCATCGGGGATGCTGTCGCCATCGCTGTCGATGGCCGGCGTGTAATAGTATCGACCGGCCAGCCAGGTGGAAACTCCCTCGATCAGGAAGGTGCCACCGTCCCACCAATTGGCCGTGGTGTTCTGGTTGTTGGCGTCGGCGGGATAGGGGTCCGCCGGGTCGGGGATATTGTCCCCATCGCTGTCCGACCACGAACCGGAATACCACTGCCCGTTGAAGGGAACGGACATATTGGCGATGGTGAACGTCCCCCCACCCCACCAGAAGCTATTGCCGGAGTTCTGGTTATTGGCATCGCCGGGGTACGGATCGGCCGCATCCGGGATGGTGTCGCTGTCGGTGTCGGACCAAGTGCCGGGATAGTTCTGGGCATTGAGATAAACAGTGGCGTTGGCGATGGTGTACGTCCCGCCGCCCCACCAGAAGGTATTCGTGGTGTTCCCGTTGGTGCTGTCGTTCGGATTAAGGTCCTGGGTATCGGGCAGGCCGTCCTGATCGTTGTCGGTGGCCGTCCCGGGGTAGTATTGGGCGTGGAAAGTGATCGTGGAGTTATTGATCGTGAAGGAGCCGCCATTCCACCAGAAGGTCCAATTGCTGCCATCGGAGAGATAGGGGTCGAGGTCGTCGGGCAGGCCATCGCCATCGGCATCGCCGGCATTGGCCCGGTGATACTGGCCGGGGGCGGCGACGGTCACACCGGCAATCAAAAACGTGCCGCCGCCCCACCAGGCGGTGTTATTGGCGGCATCGGTGACGTAGGGATCGACCACCTCCGGGAGACCATCGCCATCCTGATCGTTCCAGAAACCGCTATAGGTGGCCCCGGGAAAGACGACCGAGGCGCCATCGATCAGATAGGTCCC
>JBBQYR010000123.1:0-13774 GCA_038208565.1 Chthoniobacterales bacterium | reverse complement strand
GATTGTGCTGATAATGCTTTGACCGTAGAAAATAACCGTGTAAAAAGCAAATTTGGTTTTTCTTCTAAGTTGCAACTACATGATAATCAATAGGAAGGGTGGCTGAGCCCGGTCGAAGGCACTCGACTCGAAATCGAGCGTGCTGTTAAAGGCACCGTGGGTTCGAATCCCACCCCTTCCGCTCGTTTCGAGTCCCGGTAGGAGATCGATTTTCGTGTAGTTGCCGTCGATGTTCGGCTCAGCGAAGAAAACTGGAGATACCTCTTGCTCATCAGGGAATGCGTGGTCTTCTACCCGTGCAGTGTTTGAGCCCACAGGGCATGGTAGATTGCTAGTTGTTTCGCTTTGCGGATTCGTCCGCGGAACCTTCAGTGGCAGTTTTGAGACCCGAATCCTTCGGGAACAGCCGCAGACCGCTCCTCAGTTGCTAACTAGATAATCAGTATGGCCAGTAAACTCTACGTCGGGAATCTCTCCTTCGACACCACCGAAATCGACCTTCAGGATCACTTCGCCCAAGCCGGCACCGTGAAGGAAGCCGCCCTCATGCAGGACAAGTTCACGGGGAAATCCCGCGGCTTTGCCTTCGTCACCATGTCCACGGACGAGGAAGCGCAGAAAGCGATCGGCATGTTTCATGAAAAGAACTTCATGAACCGCGCGCTGACCGTGAATGAAGCCCGTCCTCGCGAAGACCGCACCGGTGGCGGACCGCGCCGTGACTTCGGCGGCGGTGGTGGTGGTGGCAGCCGCGAAGGTGGCTACCAGAAGCGCTACTAAGCGCCCGCCTTCTTTAGACTTCTAAATTCCGCAGACGCCCTGGCGAAAGTCAGGGCGTCTTGCTTTTGGTGAGGGCGGCGAGGAGTTCGGGGAGATCGATGGTGGCGATGGTCGTGGCGGTGTCGCTCAGGCCGTAAGGGAGGATAAGGCGGTCGCGATGGACGAGCGCGCCGCAGGTGTAGACGACGTTCGGCACGTAACCTTCGCGCTCCGCACCGCTCGGGCTGAGGAGTGGGTCGGTGAGTTCGGCGAGGACGATGCTCGGGTCGTGAAGATCGAGGAGGATGGCGCCGAGGCAATACTGCCGCATGGGGCCGACGCCGTGGGTGATCACAAGCCAGCCGGCTTCAGTCTCGATCGGCGAGCCACAGTTGCCGATTTTCACCATCTCCCAAGACTGCGTTGGGCGCCGGAGAATCTGCGGTTCGCTCCAGAAGTGCGGATTATCGGAGTACATCAGGAAGAGGTTCTCGTCGTCCTGCCGCGAGATCATGGCGTAGCGCCCGTCGATGCGGCGCGGAAAGAAGGCCATGCCTTTGTTTTGCACAGCGCGACCATTGAGGGTGCGGGCGCGGAAGTTTAGGAAATCGGAGGTTTCGAGGAGTTGCGGGAGAATGGCGCGGCCATTGTAGGCGGTGTAAGTCGCATAGTAGATCACGGAGCCGTCGTCCTCGACGAAGCGGACGAAGCGCGCGTCCTCCATGCCGTTGCTTTCATTGGAGGAGACGGGAAAGATGATGCGCTCGGAGACCGCCACGCTTGGAGGGAAGTGGACTTCGTAGTTCGATTCGGCGAGCCAGCGGACACATTCGGCGGTGCGTTGCACTTCGCGGGGCAGGGGGCCGAGTTCGCTCGCGGCGCGGCGCATCGCGGCCTCCAGTTCGCTCAGCGTGAAGTCCTTGTTCAGCGATTTCATCACGTCGTTGGACCAGTCGTTTTCGAAACCCATTTCCATCAGTTTATGTAGGAAGACGCTCTTGCGATACGTGGGGTTCGGATTGAGCGCGGGCGCGGTGACGAAGCGCGAGGGATCATCGATGGTCACGGCGTGATCGGCGTGGACGATGCCGCTGCGAAATTCGATCGACGAGATGTGACCTTCGCCGGTGGCGCGGAGGCTGAGGATGAAGCGCAGTTCGCCTTCCGCGAGGCCGGATTGATCGGGATCGGGCACGATCGAGGGATTGAAGAGAGCGGCGGCTTCGAGGGCGTATTCGCCGGAAAAAAGAGCGCCGATGTAGAGCTGGCGGGCCTCGGAGAGCGGGCGACCGCTGAAGACGTGACCTTTGACCCGCTCGAAATGCCGGCACCAGACGCCGCGGAGATCCTGGTGGCGCTCGCCGAAAGCGACGGTGGTCTCCGCGAGTTGCTCTCGCGTCTCGGCTTCGCTCAGGGCGAGAGCGCGGCCGATGATATTGACGATCCGCGCGGTATCGCCGGGGATGAACGTGCGGACGAGGACGCGGGCGGTGTTAGGCCGGAGATTGATTCCGGTGGGGTGTAAGGTCAGGCGGCGCATGGCTGGACGAGGGAGATTTGGCCGGCGGCGGCGCGGGCGATTTCGGTGCGGGAGAGGTAGTAGGCGAGGCTCGATTCGGCGCCCTGGTTTTGATTGAGGTGATCCTGGAGGAGCGCGTCGCGGCAGCCGCCGGTCATCGGATCGTAAAGCGACTGGCCGAGGTCGTTGCGCCCCAGGAACCATTCGAAACAGCGCCGCGCCGCCTGCTGCCAGTATTCGTCACCGGTTGCGCCGTAAGCTTCGAGGCAGGCGGAGAGCGTGGCGTGCGCTTCCAGGGGCTGCTGGTCGAAGCGCGCTCGCTCGCCGCCTTTCTGCCAAAAGCCGTGGCAGCCGATCGGCGCGAAGTGTCCGCCTTCTGCGGTCTGCGCCTCGACGAGCCAGCGCAGCGACGAGAGTCCGATGTCGAGCATCTCCCCGTGCGAGGTCCAATGTCCACTGAGGATGAGCGCGTGGGAGAGCTTGGCGTTGTCGTAGGTGGCGCTGCGCTCGAACCATTGCCAGTCCGGCGAGGAATTGGCGCGGAATAAACCGACGAGCTGGCTGGCGAGCACATCGCGCATCTGCGCCACGACTCGGTCGCCCGAGAAGGTGCGGAGGTATTCGTGAATGGCCAGCAACGCAAAGGCCCACGCCCGCGGGGAGCTGAAGCGAGCCACCGGCGGGAGTCCTCGCTGGAAGAGGAGCGCGCAGAGGTTACGATGGCCCGGATCGTGCGAGCGCCCGAGCGCTGTGCCTACGGCCCAGAGGGCGCGCGCATGGCTATCCTCCGAGCCCGCCCGCTCGATCCACTCACGGTGATGATTCATGAAATTGCGGAACCGGCAGGTGTTGGCGTCGAAGGCATACCACAGGAACGCGAGGTAGCTGCTCGTGAAACGTTCGATCTCCGGCTGCGGCGCGGAGTTTTCCTGGAGCAGTACGGTGAGGATGAAGGCACGGGCGTTGTCGTCCGTGCAGTATCCTTCGTGGTAGTTAGGCACGTTGTAGATAGCGTGCTGGAAGATGCCCGTGTGGTCGCTCATCTTGAACAGATGGTCGAGATTGAGTGGCGGCATCGGGTAGTTCGCATTCTCCATCGTGCGCACGGCCACGGTCTCCACCGAAGGCACACTCAAGCTGGCGCGGGCGCGCTCGAAGCTCTCCATGTAGCGGCGCGCGACTACCGGCCAGATCATCTCCCGGCCAGCTTTCCAGGCGCGCTTGCGCATCGCCGTCATCAGCGTGGGGTTGGAGAGAAAGTGGTTCACGCCTTCCGCGATGGCCTGCGAATCCCGGAAGGGAACGAGCACGCCGCGCTCCCCGGCGAGCAGTTCCTGCGCATGCCAGTAGGGTGTGGAGATGATCGCCTTGCCAGCGCCGAAGGTGTAAGCCAGCGTGCCGGAGGTGACCTGCGCTTCGTTCAGATAAGGCGTGAGGTAGATGTCGGCAGCGCCGATGAATTCCTTCAGCTCCTCGAGGGTGGCGAAGCGATTGTGGAAGATGACCTGATCCTTCACCCCGAGCTCTTCGGCGCGGCGCTCCAGCTTTCGCCGATACGCCTCTCCCTCGCGGGCGATGAGGTGGGGATGGGTGGCGCCGAGCACGAGATAGACGACATTCGGGTGCCGGGCGAGGATCGCGGGGAGGGCCTCGATGACGTATTCGATGCCCTTGTTAGGCGAGAGCAAGCCGAAGGTGAGCAACACCGTCTTCCCCTCCACGCCGAAGACGTCTTTGTAGAAGTTGGAGTCGATGAAGGGCATGTCGATCACGCCGTGCGGGATGAGGTCGATCTTCGCCGGGTCCACGCCGTAGATCGTCTCCAGCATGCGCTGCCCGCGCTCGGCCATGACGATAAAGCGGTTGGAGAGCAGGTTGAGTTCATCCATCACCGCGCGCTGGTCGGAGTTGGGCTCTTTGAGCACGGTGTGCAGCGTGGTGACCACCGGCTTGCGCACTTCGCGGAGGAAGGACAGCAAATGACTCCCGGCAGCGCCTCCGTAGATGCCGAACTCGTGCTGCACTGACACCACTTCGACATTGTTGATATTCAGGAATTCCGCGGCGCGCCGATACGAGTCGAGTTCCTGCTCGTCGATTTCAAAGCGCACCCGCTCGGGGTAGTCGTAGCCTTCGGGTCGATCGTTGACTGAACCCACGATGCACTGCGTCTCCGGAAACTCCGCGGCCACGGCTTCGCAGATGTCCGCAGTGAAGGTGGCGATGCCACAGCGGCGCGGGATGTAGTCGCCGACGAAGGCGATGTGTTTGGTATTCGGTGAAGTTTCCATGTCGTCGGTTATCGTATTTCGAGCACCTCGCGGTGGCATCGACATGGCACCCGCCGCGTGGCGGGAAGTCCTGGACGAAACGCCGGGATCATCCGGCCTGCGCTGCGCCGGGTCAACCCATGATCCCCGATCAATGCCACCAGTCCGCAGTGCCTATTCCTTGGCGAGGGTCTTGATCACGCTCGCCAGGTCCTTGTAGCTCCAGTCCCATGGGTTGCCATCCGGCAGTTCGGTCGTCTGGCTGCGCCACTCGGCTAGTACGTCCGCGAGATCGCTCAGGTGGGTGTTGATGTCCGCGGCGCTCCGCCCCTGCGCGGCCAGCGTGTCCGCCGTCTCCACGATCCAGTGCGCGCCGTGGCAGGCGCCCTTGCGGAAGTTCTCGTCGCTGTGAAAGGAGACGAGATCTTTGGGAGCAGCCATGGCGCAGCGTGGTGGCGTTCGTCCGCTGGCGCAATGAATCGTTCTTTTCGCGGAATAGCTCAGACGTTGACGCGCGGCCTCTTCGGGCGGACGCTGCGGCATCCCGTTCAGGACTTCTCCGCACTTCGGCGGAACCAGTGTCGCTGCCACCGCGAGGCGTTCGAGATCGCAGCCGCGCCTGCTCCCTCACCTCACTCGCATGACACTTCTCGAAATCGCCGACGCCCTCGGTACCACGCTCCCGCCCAACACCGACCCGAACGCCATCATCACCGGCGCCTCCTCGCTCGAGGACGCCCAGCCCGGCGACGTGGCCTTCTTCGAGCACCCGAAATACCTCCGCGCCCTCCGCGCCACCCGGGCCAGCGTCGTCCTCGTCCCCACCACTTTCGACGAACCGCTCGCCGGCATTCTCCTCCGCGTGACCAGCCCTTCCGCGTCCTTCAGCACCGTCCTCGAGCGCCTCGCTCCACCGGTCGAAATCACCGCGCCCGTCGGCATCCATCCCGGAGCCGTGGTCCACGCCACCGCGGAGGTTCACCCCACCGCCACTATTCATCCGTGCGCCGTCATCGAGGCCGGCGTGAAAGTCGGCGCGCGGACCAGCATCGGCGCGCACGCCTTTATTGGTCAGGGTTCACAGCTCGGCGAGGATTGCCTCATCAATCCCGGCGCCGTCCTCAAGGAGCGCACCCTCGTCGGCGCGCGCGTCATCATCCACAGCGGCGCCGTGCTCGGCAGCGATGGCTTCGGCTTCCGATTTGAGGAAGGGCGGCACGTAAAGGTCGTGCACCGCGGCATCGTGCAGATCGACGACGATGTGGAGGTCGGCGCCTGTACGACCATCGACCGCGCGCGCTTCGGCCGCACCTGGATCCAAACCGGCACCAAAATCGATAACCTCGTGCAGATCGCCCACAACGTCGTCATCGGCCCGCACTGCCTCATCGTCTCCCAGACCGGGATTTCCGGCAGCGCCCGTCTGGGCAAATACATCACCCTCGCCGGGCAGGTCGGCGTGGTCGGGCACATCGAGATCGGCGACCAGGTCGTCGTCACGGCGAAGAGCGGTGTGAGCAAGGACGCCGCGCCCAAACAAGTGCTCATGGGCACCTACGGCATCCCGATCAAGGAAGCGCGCGAGCTCGTGGCTCACTATCATCGCCTGCCAAAGACGGCTGAGCGGATCAAATCGCTGGAGCGCGAAGTGGCGGAGCTCAAGGCGCTCGTCGCGCAGTTGGTCGGCGTGCCGGTGGCAGCGTAGCCGAGGTTGCGAGACGGCGGATTCGCCGAAGACCAAGGATCTGAGCTTCGGCCCAAGGAACGGGAGGCAGGCTTGGGTTCTACCCGCCGGCGCTGCCTTCACCGCCGGGTTTGGTCATCGCAAAGGGATCGAGGGCCTTGGTGAGTTCGGCTTCGGGGAGGATCTGCATGTCCCGGCAGATCTCACGGATGGTCTTGCCGGTCTTGGCGCTGATCTTGGCGATCTCGGCGGCTTTATCGTAGCCGATGATGGGAGCGAGGCTGGTGACCATGGCCATGCTGTATTCCACGAGTTCGTTGCAACGCGGGATGTTAGCCTTGATGCCGACGATGCACTTCTCGCGGAAGACGTTGGTGACATTGGCGAGGAGGCGCAGGGACTCGAGGAGCGACTGGGCGAGGACGGGCATCATGACATTGAGCTCGAAGTTTCCATTCGCCGCCGCCCACGTGACGGTGGTGTCGTTGCCGATGACGCGGGCGCAGACTTGCATGACGCTCTCGCAGATCACGGGGTTCACCTTGCCGGGCATGATGGAACTGCCAGGCTGAGTCTCGGGGAGGAGGATCTCACCGATGCCGCAGCGGGGCCCACTGCTGAGCCAGCGGATGTCGTTGGCGATTTTGAAGAGGGAGACGGCGATGGTCTTGAGTTGGCCGCTGGCTTGCACGAGGCCATCCTTGGCGGCCTGCGCCTCGAAGTGGTTGCGAGCTTCGCGAAAGGGGATGCTGGTCTGGTGCCAGAGATGGCGCATGACGATGCCGGGGAAGTCGGGATGGCAGTTGAGTCCGGTGCCGACGGCGGTGCCGCCGAGCGGGAGTTCCTCGATGGCGGCGAGGGCGTTGCCGGCGCGGAGTTTGGCATATTCGATCTGCTTGGCGTAGCCGCCGAATTCCTGCCCGAGGCGGACTGGTGTGGCGTCCATGAGATGGGTCCGACCGATCTTGATGACGTCCCAGAATTCCAGGGTCTTCTTTTCGAGTGCGGCGTGCAGGCCTTCCAGCGCGGGCATCAGATACTTGCGGATGCGCTCGCCGACGGCGACGTGGATGGCGGTGGGGATAATGTCGTTGCTCGATTGCCCCATGTTCACGTGGTCATTCGGGTGAACCGGTTCTTTCGAGCCGATCGGCTTGCCGGCGAGCTGGCAGCAGCGATTCGAGATGACCTCGTTGATGTTCATGTTCGTCGAGGTGCCGCTGCCGGTCTGGTAGATATCGACCGGAAAGTGGGCGTCGTGTTTCCCTTCGATGACTTCCTGGGCCGCGCGGGCGATGAGCGTCACGCGGTCCTCGGTAAGGCGGCCGAGTTCGAGATTAGCTTCGGCGCAGGCCCATTTGATGAGCCCGAGGGCGCGGATGAACTCGCGGCCAAAGCCGTGTCCGGAGATGGGAAAATTGAGGACGGCGCGCTGGGTGGAGGCGCCGTAGAGGGCGTCGGAAGGCACTTCCATCGTGCCCATGGAATCTTTTTCGGTGCGGGTGGAGGACATGCCCGCAGCTTGCACAAAGCACACGGGACTTGGAAAGAGGGGAGTGTTTATACGAGGGGAAAAATCCTCGTCCAAGAGCCGCGCCGCGTGGCGGCTAGTGGCGGTGGCCGCCGTTTTTCCCGTGCCCGTTCTTGCCGTGGGCGCTGCCGTTGGCGGTTTTGTAGAACTTGGTGACGAAGCTCGGCGGGATATTGCGCAGGCAATATTCGGACTCGACGCGTGGGAAGTGTCGGCAGTGGGCGACGAGCTCGTTGGTGTACTGGTAGATGATGAAGGCGGCGCTGTCGTGCGGGGCGAGGCAGTCGTAGGTGCTGCGCAGCAACTCACGCTTTTTCTCTGGCTCCAGGATGCTGAACGGGATGCCGGAAACGACGTAATCGCAATGGGGGATACCGCGTTTGAGGAGTTCGCGAGGGAGGTGCGCGGCGTCGGTATTGAGGATGGTGATCCGGCGGTCGCCGCGGAACTGATCTTCAAGGTGCTGGGCGAGTTCGGCGTCGAGTTCGAAGAGGATCACCTGTGAATCCTGGTGCATGCGCTGGACGATTTCCCGAGTGTGGCAGCCTTCGCCCGGCCCGTATTCCACGATCACCCGGGGCTGGGTGAAATCCATCTTGCCAGCCACCCGCCGGATCAGCGTCCGCGAGCTGGGGATGATCGAAGCGACCTGAAAAGGGCGTTGCAGGAATCGCTTAAGGAAGATGGCGCTCATTCAGGGTTCCCGGAAAGGAGCGGCGACTATCCGGGGCGAGGGAGGATTTGTCCAGCGTTTGGCACGCGGACTTTTGTCTGGGGCTGGCACACGCATTGATCGTCACTTTTCGCAAATACGCGAGAGTACTCCGTTGACACTTGCCTAAAGAGTCGCCATTTTTCCCGAAATTCCGGTTAAGACACGGTAATTACAAAAACTCTCAGCCATGACGCCATCCACGCACAACCTGATGACCGTGAAGGAAACCGCCGAGTATCTCCGCATTCCGTTGCCGACAGTGTACTACTTGGTGCAGCGCGGGCAGCTCCCGGCGATCCAGATCGGCGGGCGGTGGCGGGTGAAAAAGGACGCGCTCGATCGCGATGTCCTTCGCACTGAAGAGCAAGGCCAGCCGACGGTGCTCGTGGTCGATGACGACGAAGCGCTCCAGAGTATGTTCAAGCTTTTCCTCAAGAAGGCCAACTTCAGCCGCCTCGTGGTCGGCACGGGCAAGGAAGCGCTCGCGGCGCTGCAAAAGCAGAAGTTCGATTTTTGCTTCCTCGATCTCCAGCTTCCGGACATCACGGGTGATGAGATTTATAAATACGCGAAGGAAATCGATCCCGAGCTGCCGATCGTGATCATCACGGGCTACCCGGACAGCCAGATGCTCGACAACATTCTCAAGCTCGGCCCGGTGACGGTGCTGAAAAAGCCGCTGCAGGTGGAGCAGCTCAATCAGACCCTCCGCATCCTCGGTCACAAGACGGCGCCCGCGACGAAAGCCGCCTGATTCAGAGCGCCGGACGCGCTTTGTGCCAGTCGGTCGATTGTTCGTAGGCGTGGGCGATCTGCAGGAGTTGTGCTTCGGCAAAGGGTTTGGCGAGCAACTGCAATCCGACGGGAAGCTTCTTCCCCTCCACCTCGGCAAAGCCGCACGGGAGTGACAAGCCACAGATGCCGGCGAGGTTCGTCGCTATCGTGAAGATGTCGGCGAGATACATTTTCAGCGGATCGTCGCTGCGGTCGCCCGCTTTGAACGCCACCTCCGGCGAGGTCGGTCCGATGATCGCGTCGCACTTCTCGAATGCCCTCGTGAAATCGTCGCGGATGAGCGTGCGGACTTTCTGCGCGCGCAGGTAATAGGCGTCGTAGTAACCGCTGCTCAGGACATAGGTGCCGAGAATGATGCGGCGCTTCACTTCCGGCCCAAAGCCTTCCTCGCGAGTGCGCCCGTAGTGATCCAGCAGGCCAGTCGCGTCCGCGGCGCGATGTCCATAGCGGACACCATCGAAGCGCGCCAGGTTTGCCGAGGCCTCGGCAGTCGCGATGATGTAGTACACGCCGACCGCGTGCTCGGTATTCGGCAGCGAAACCTCGACGATCTCGGCTCCGAGCGATTCGTAGTGCTTGATCGCGGCGCGCACCGCGGCGTCGACCTGCGGATCGACACCTTCGATGAAATACTCGCGCGGCATGCCGAGGCGCACGCCCTTCAAGTCGCGACCGAGCCCGGCGGTGTAGTCGGGTACGGGTTCGTTGAGGCTCGTGGAATCCTGCGGATCGCGACCGGAGATCACGTTGAGCAGCAGCGCAGAGTCGCGGACGTTTTTCGTGAACGGGCCGATCTGGTCGAGCGACGAGGCGAAAGCGATCAGCCCGAAACGCGAGACGCGACCGTAGGTCGGCTTCAAACCCACGCAACCGCAGAGCGCGGCGGGCTGGCGGATCGAACCGCCAGTGTCCGAACCGAGCGCGGCGAAAGCTTCATCCGCCGCCACGACCGCCGCCGAACCACCGCTGGAACCGCCAGGCACCCGCGACTGATCCCATGGATTGCGCGTGTGACCGAAGGCGGAGTTTTCCGTCGAGCTTCCCATCGCGAATTCATCGAGATTGCAGCGGCCAAACGGAATCGCGCCCGCCGCGCGCAGCTTGGAGATAGCGGTGGCGTCGTAGTTGGAGCGATAGCCTTGAAGAATCTTCGAGCCGGCGGTGCAGGGTTCGCCGATCACGTTGATCACATCCTTGATCGCGATCGGCACGCCGCCAAGCGGCAGCGAAACGTCCGCCTTTTCGGCGAGCTGCAATGCGGCTTCGAAATCGCGCGAGAGGTAGCCGCGGATGGCAGGATCCACTTGCATGATCCGCGCTTCGAGCGAGCGCAGGACTTCGGTGGGCGAGACTTCTCTGGTGCGCAGCTTCTGCTGCACTTCGGCGACGGAGAGGGCGGTCAGTTCCATGCGCTATTCGATGACCTTCGGCACGATGAAGAGCTGGTTCGCGGTGCGCGGGGCGTTGCTCAGCGCATCGGCGGCCGTGAACCAATCACGCGTCGCGTCCTCGCGGAAGACGTTGAAGACCGCGTTGGCGTGCGCCGTCGGTTCGACGCCGCTCACATCGACTTGCTCGAGCTTTTCGACGTAGGCGAGGACCTGCGAGAGCTGCGTTTGAAACTTGGCTATTTCCTCCTCGCTCAAATGCAGGCGCGCGAGTTGCGCGGTGTAGCGGACGTCGAAGTTGGCAGTCATAGGGACGCGTAGTAGAGAGGGCGGGCGGGGGACATTCAACGCCGAACATCCGTCGGCACGCGACTTCCGCCGGGAGCGCTACTGCTGGGTAAAGGTGAAATAGCCCCAATACGCTACCGCCGCGAAAAGCATGAGCAGGACGAAGAAGAGCAACCGTCCGCGCTGCCGTTCGGAGCGCAGGCTGCGCTGGCGGGCCGGGATCGTGTTGTTCAGCTCGTAGCGCGGATCTTTTAAAGTTGCGCGTGATGCTGTCCGCCCTTCATTGCGACTGGCTCGATTCACGAACTCGTCGCGCTGCCGCTTTTGCCGCTCCCTGGCAATCTCCGGCGCCTTCTCGATCAGGCGTTGATGTTTCTCCATCTCGGCGCGCAGTTTCGCTTCCTGTTCGGCGAGGGCGCGGGCCTTTTCGTCGAGCGGGGAAGAACCTTTGTTTTTGGTGTCGGGGCGGCGCTTGGGGAGCATGCGCAGATTAGCGATTGAAGACAGCGACAAGGACGATGATAAGGATGATGCCGAGGCCGAAAAGCGGCAGCGTGAAAGCGAATCCCGCCTTGAGCCAATACACGAAATCCTTCTGCTCCACCGGCGCGTAATCCGTCTGGTAGCCGATGCTCGCCGCGACGTGATCGCCGCCTTCGGTATCCTTGGCTGGGCTGATCTTTGGGAGCGAGCGAGCGTATTCGGCGCGCGCGTCATCCACGGCGCTGAGGGCCTTGGTCAGCTCTTTGTTGATGTCGAGGCCTTCCCACGCTTTCGGGTTGATCGAGTCGAGCTGTTCGAGGTGGCTGTTGAAAGAATCGTGGATGGCGTTGAGCAACTCGACGCGTTTGCCGGCGTCGTAATTTTCCCGCTCCAAGACCACGACGGCGCGCGTGAATCGCTCGACCATCTCGGCCTTGCCGGCCTGGAGCTGTTCCTGGCGGCGGCTGAGTTCTTCGAGCTCACGTTTCTGTTTCTCGATCGCCTCCTGCTGGCGCTTGAGCGAGAGGAGTTGCTCCTGCGCCTTCTGCACTTGGTTGTCGAGGGCCTCTCCGCCCATGGATTCATCTTCGGGAAGGTCGAGGTATTGGTCGTCGGAGCGGGTGCGGTCAGCCATGATTTGCGTGGGTGAGCGCGAGCGTAGTGAGCCCGCTTCAGATTTCCAGATTTTTCACGCGCCGCATCGCGAGAATCATCGGAAAGAAGAGCACCGCCGCGCTGATCACCGCGGCCACCGCGTAGGGCAGGGCCGGCGGAATCGGCCAGCGCAAAGTCACCACGCGGCTGACATCCGGCAGCGCCGCGAGCGCGACGAAAATCGTGATGTAAAGAAAGCTCGCGACGAGACACAGGGTGCCGCCAAACCCGCTCACGATCTTGCTCGGATTGTCTTCCTTGAAATTGGGGAAGAGCGCGCCGAGCCCCACCGCCATGCCGCTCAGTGCCGCGCTCATCATCCCGATCGACACCGCAAAAAACACCACTTTCGACCACGGCAGATGCAGCATCAGGCTCGACACGATCATCAGCGTGGTCGTGATCGTCATCGCGCTGAGGCAGCTCATCCAAAATTTTTGCAGCAGCACCTTTTGCACGCCGATCGGCGCGAGACCGATGATCCAAAGGCGCCGCCCCTCGAGGGAAAACTGCGGGAAGACGAAGCGCGTGGTCAGCGTCGAGAGCGTCAGCGCGGAAGCGGCGAGGTTCAGGTAGCTGATCATCGTCTCCCAGAACGGGTTCTGAAAATTGAAGGCCACGTTGCGCAGGTTCACGACGTAGATACAGAGCAGCCCGAAGAAGATCATGAATTGAATCCACTGCGCCGGGTCGCGCCAGAACAGCCGCGCATCCTTGAGCACAAGCGCCGCGGCGGGCGGGGAGAGTGGGCGAAAGAGATCGCTCACGCGCTCGAGCAGCGAGCGTTTTCGTTCCCGCGTGCGCCGCGCCACAGCGAGCTTCTGGAAGCGCGCGGCGCGCGAACTCAGCGCGACCGTCCAGCTTCCAAAGAAAAACCGCCCGACAAACTCGAAGCCGATGAAGAGCCCCATGAGCGCGTAGCTGAGCAGCAGCAGGAAATAGAACGCGCCCTGCCGCATCAGGCCATCGCTCCACGCGAGGATCGTCTGCGTGAGCCAGGCGCTCGGTAGATACGGGTTCACGCTCAAGCGCGTGTGGCGCAGGAGTAGGTCGAAGGAGAGCACGTCCTGCGAGGCGATGGCATCTGTGTCCGTCACGGGTTTCACCCCGGCGATGAGCAGCGCCATCACGCCGAGCGCGAGAATCAACACCACGTTTTTCACGTCGCGTTTCCCGAGCAGGCGCACGAGGAAGACGATGATCGTGGAGCCAATGACCGCCGGGATGATGACGAACGGCACAAAGACCAGCGCGACCTGCGCAAAGAAGATCGGCTCCGCGGCGTGGACGCGCCCGTAGGCGATCATCATCGGCGCGCTCAGGAAGAGCAGCGCCCAACTCGAGACGACGAGCGATTCGAGGAACTTCCAGCGGTAGATATTCCGCGGCGGCAGCGGTAGCGAGAGCAGCCACGAGGTTTCGCGGCTTTTGAAGAGCGTGGAGTAGCCGATGATGAGGTTCGAAAACACCAGCATCACGAAAAAGAAACCGAAGATCAGGTAGAGGATGCGCTGTGAAAGCAGCGAGCCCACGAGCGGGAAATGATACAGGTAATTCAGCCCCGCATGGAACAGCCAGTAACCCACCGCGAGATAGCACAGCACAAACGCCCCGAGCACCGCCGGCAGCAGCGGCGCCTCCCGCCGCAGCCCGCGCACCCGCGCGAGAAAGCTACGCCAATGCACCCA
>JBBQYR010000122.1:0-13943 GCA_038208565.1 Chthoniobacterales bacterium | reverse complement strand
CTCGCCGATCTGCCCATCGACGACTGGCGCTTCCAGCAGTTCGGCGCGGAGGCGAACAACCCGCTCTTTGCCGACCTCACCGCCAACCCCGATGGCGACGCGCTGAACAACCTTCTCGAATTCGCCTTCGGCACTTCGCCGATGGTCGGCAATGCCTCACCCGTCATCTCCGACACCGTGACCATCGGCCCCGATCGTTTCCTGCGCCTCACGGTGCCGAAAAATCCCGCGGCCGCCGGGATCCTCTACGAAGTGCAGGCCAACGGTGATCTTGCGCTGCCGCTCAGTTGGTCGGCGAGTGGCTTGATCATCGAGCTCAACGACATCACCACGCTGCGCGTCCGGGATAACTCACCGATCGACTCGTCCGGGCAGCGTTTCCTGCGCGTTTTCGTCAATCAGCCGTAGCCCCGCGCACGCGCTCCCATGCGCCACGCGTAAATTTTCCCATCCCGGCATTGAGCCCGCGCGCGGGCCGTGCATCATCGCCGCATCCCACCATGAAAACCTCCCACCCGATCTCCCCCGTCACGCGCCGCACCTTCCTCCGGACCGGCGCCATCCTCACCACCGGCATTGCCTCGCTCGGCCTCACCGCGCGCGCGCAGACGAACAAGAACAGCAAGCTGCGCATCTTCCAGATCGGCGTCGGCGGCATCGGCAATATGCAGCGCAAGGGGCTGAAGGATCACCCCATGGTCGAGTGGGCCGGCTTCTGCGACGTGGATCAACGCGAGCGGGACAAGATCACCAAGGAATTTCCCAGCGCGTGGACGCTCGCCGATTACCGCGAGGCCTTCGCCAAACGCGTGGATCAATTCGACGCCGTGATCGTCGATACGCCGGACTTTCACCACACGCCGATGATGCTCACGGCGCTGAAGCATCACAAACACATCTACGGTCAGAAGCCGCTCGTGCATCAGCTCGATGAATTGCGCCTCATGCGCGACGCCCTCGCCGCGCGACCCAAGCTCGTCACGCAAATGGGCAACCAGCGCGCCTGCAAGGAAGGCCGCATGCAGGCCGTGGAGATCCTGCGGAAGAATCAGCTCGGGCGCCCCGTCGAGGCCTACGTCTGGACCGGAGCCGTCGCACGCGGCGTGCATTTCGCCGATCCGTGGAGTGAATACACCGCGGCCACACCGATCCCCGAAGGACTGAACTGGGATCTGTGGCGCGGCCCGCTCGCGAGCGAATTGCCTTTCAGCGAAGATCTCGCGCCCCGGCGTTGGCGCGCCTTTTGGGAAACCGGCGGCGGTCAGCTCGCGGACTGGGGCTGCCACCTGCTCGACCTGCTCTACTTCGCCTACGATCTCCCCTCCCCCGAGGCTGTGCTCACCCACACCCACAAGGCCGCAGGCGTCGGCCACTCCGCCCACAACCAAAGCACCCTCACCTTCCCCGGGGGCGGCAAATTTGCCCGCGAGAAATTCGTGCTCCACTACAACGACTCCGGCCTGCTCCCCTCCTTCGCCGCGCTCGGCCTGCCCGAGACGAAAGTCGGACCGAATCACACCATGGTCGTTTGCGAGGAAGGCACGCTGCTCCTCCAGGCCGATGGCAAGTTCACCATTTTCCGTAAAGGCAAAGTCGTGGACAACGAGCCGCTCCCGACCGTCGAGCCGCGCGATCATTGGAAAGACTGGGCCGACAATTGCCTCGGCGCGAACAAGCCGCTGTGGACGCCCTTCCAGATCGGCTGGCGCATCACCGAGCCCGCCCTCCTCTCGGTGAAAGCCACGCGCTTTCCCGGCGAAGAACTGCGCTGGAACGGCGCGACCAGCCGCTTCACCAATCACGACAAAGCGAACGCCGAAATCATCTCCCGCCATTACCGGACCGGCTTCGAGCCGCCGCAGGTGAGCTGAGCAGCGGGCAGAAGCGCCGAAGGGCAGGCGCCTACTGCGCCTCCGGTGGCAGCTTCTTCACCTTGATCGACTTCACCGAAACCTTCGACTGGTTGCAGAAGACGCTCACCGGATTGTTAATCTTGGAATAGTCCCCTTCGTGCTCAAAGCGGAGCTGGTCATCGACGTAGATGGCCTGCTTCTTCGGCGTCACGACCCACCGGATCGTCACATACTTGTTCGTCGGAATGATGCCGGCGCCCGTCTTGTGTTTGCCGCTCGCAGGTCCGCCATCGACCCGGAGCTGATGCTTCATGTCCCGCCAGTTGAAGATGACCTGATCAGCCGCGTAGCCGAGCCGGAGGTCGGTGGAATCCGTTTTCGCTTCGATGGTGATTTCGACCGGCGGCTGGAAGGTGGCCTTGGTGCTAACGGTGTCGGTCTCTTTCAAAACGACAGGCGTTCCGCTCCGCGGCTGGGCGAGGGCGCTGATGTGTTCCACGGGTTCGTCCGCGGCAACGGCGAGCAGAGGTGCGAGAAGCAGGGATAGGAGGAGGTGCTTTTTCATCGTGATTTGAGGGAACGGCTCGATGCTTTCGCGGCTCCGGTGTTGCGGTCGAACTCGCTATTGACCGCCACCTCCGAGATTTTCGCGGCAATCTTGATCAGGGATGGCGAGTTGGATTTTTCGAGGATCAGATTCCCCGCGCCGTCGCGAACGCGCAGCACCCAGCCCTCGTAACGATGCCCAAACCTCGCCCCTGTGGTGTCGTAAGCGGTCTCCACTTCCTCCGTCAAAAGCTCATGCGCTCCGCGGGGCGGCAGCGAGAATGTGAACTCCTGCTTGCCCAGCATCTTGACCGCGTTGCGATCGAGAATGCTCTCGCCGAGCACGCAGATCTCACCTTTCAGATTCTCCCCCGGAGATCGTCGTGTCGGTATTGCTCAGCTTCACCTTCAGGATGATGCGGTCCTTTTTGTCATCGAAGTCGCCCCCTTCGATCCGACTCCTTTTCTGCCGCACCACTTCGACCGCGATCCGCTCACCGATCTTCACCCCGCCAACCACCCCGGCCCGCGGAGTGGCCGCGGGCGCAGCCTCCGGCGCGGCTGCGGCCTTCGTCGGTGGAGCCTCCGGCAGCACCGATCCTGCCTGACGAAAAGCGGCCAGAGCCCGGGGCATCAAATCGGTCATGGCCACCGGAATGAGGTGTCGCTGGTTTTGATATTCCACTTCCACCTGCTCGCCACCGACCCGCAAAAGCCGCAGCGCGGTTCCGGCGGGCACCTTGGCCTCACCCACCACCCGTCCATTGAAGGAAACGGGAAACGATTTCGCCTGAACCAAGAGCACCTGCGCGGGCCAGAGCGCCGGGGTCCGCGCCACCATCGCCAGATCGAGCGGAGGCGGAGTCGCTACCGGCATGGGCGTGGGTGGCGGGGTCGCCATGACCACGGGCGCCGGAACGGGCGTGGCCTTCACGACCGGCGGGGGCGTCGCAGGAATCGGGGTCGCGGGTTCGGGCGTCGCGACCGCAATCACCGGCTCGGGCGGTTTCTGCGCCCGTTGTTTTTGCACCAAGTAGTAACCGGCTCCCAACACCACGCCGGCAAGAACAATCCAGACCGCGACGCCGACATACGACGCGCCCAACTTTTTGCGATTCAGCCTCATATGGCTGCGGCATGCAGCAAATTTCCGGCTTCCGAACAAGCCGATTTACGGCCCGTCATCTCAATCCGTCTGCGTGATCGCTTCGTCCTGCTGCGTGACGCGCACGACTTCTTCGATCGTCGTCTGACCGAGGAGCACGCGGCGCCAGCCGTCCTGGCGCAAGGTTTCCATGCCGTCCTTGGTCGCACGGTGCTTCATCACGCTGCCGGTTTCCTTGCGGATGACGAGGCGGCGCAAGTGCTCGTTGACCACGCAGATTTCGTAGATCGCGGCACGACCGCGATAGCCGGTCTGGCGGCAGTGCTCGCACCCGCGACCGTGGTAATACTTCATGTCCTCGGGGAACGGCACACCGATCTCCTTGAGGTATTCGAGCGGGTAGCCGGTCTCCTCTTTGCAATCCGGGCAGATGGTGCGGACGAGACGCTGGGCGAGGAAACAGCGGACGACGCTCGCCAGCAGGAAGGGCTCGATGCCCATGTCGAGCAGTCGCGTGATGCCGCTCACGGCGTCGTTGGTGTGCAGCGTGGAGAAAACGAGGTGGCCAGTCATCGCCGCGCGGATGGCGATCTCGGCGGTCTCGAAATCGCGAATTTCCCCGACCATGACGATGTTCGGATCCTGACGAAGAATGGCGCGCAGGCCGTTGGCGAAGGTCAGCCCAATCTCGGCTTTCACATCGATTTGGCTAACCCCGGGGAGGCGGTATTCGACGGGCTCCTCGATGGTGATGATGCGGCGGCTGACCGCGTTGATCGACGTGAGGAAGGAGTAGAGGCTCGTCGATTTTCCGGAGCCGGTCGGGCCGGTGACGAGGATGATGCCGTTGGGCTGCTGGAGCAGGCCCTTCACGGTGCGGACGTGCTCGTCGCTCATGCCGAGGCGCTCGATGCCGAAGGTCAGCGTCTCGCTGCGGGAGAGCAGACGGAGCGAGATGCTCTCGCCGTTCACCGTCGGGATCGTGGAGACGCGGACGTCGATGAAACCGGTGCTGGTGTTGAGATTGATGCGGCCATCCTGCGGCAGGCGGCGCTCGGCGATGTCCATGTGCGCCATCACTTTCAAGCGCGAGATGATGGCGCTCTGGAGCACGCGGAGCTGCGGCGGCACGGCGACTTCGTGGAGGATGCCGTCGATGCGGTAGCGGATGCGCAGGTCGTTATCGAGCGGCTCCACGTGGATGTCGGTGGCGCGCTCGTGGATGGCTTCGCGGATGATCTGGTTGACGAATTTAACGACGCTGGCCTCGGGATCGTCGCTGGTAATATCCTGCGCGATGTCGCGGTTCTCGCTGTCGTAGGTGCGCGTGGACGCGAGGATGTCGTCGAACGTTTCCGCGCCGACGCCGTAGAGGCCTTTGATGGTGCGGAGAAGCGGGCCGCGCGCGGCGAGCACCCACTCGATTTGTTTGCCGGGAAGCTGCTGCGCGGCGTGGCGGCGCGCGACGAGATTAAAGACGTCGAAGGTCGCGAGCCGCACCGTGGTCTCGGTCGCGGAGAGCGGGAGGATCTGGTATTTAAAAACGAAGCGGCTCGGCAGGACCTGCAGCACTTGGCGGTCGATGCGCGCGGCTTCGACGTTCTCAAACGGGGTGTGGAAAAGGCGCGCGAGTTCGACGGTGAATTTCGTCTCATCGACCTTGCCGGAGTTGAGCACTTCATTGGCCCAACTCCCACCCGCCGCGGGTTGCAGCGCGGCGAGTTCCTCCGCATCGGGACTGGTCACACCAGCCGCCAGCAGGACATCGAGAAGGGCTTTCCGGGAATTCATCCGGCGACTAGCAAAATCAGCGGACGTTGGCCGAGGCGCGTTTCGCCGGAACGGGAGTGGCGGGCTTGCGCTTCGCCTCCGCGGGCTGCGTGCGCTTCACCGGGATCGGCGTGGCGACGGGCGGTTTTTCCGTGGCGGCGGCCTTGCGCACGCCCTGCGGGAAAAGCGTCGACTCGAGGTCCGGGTCCATGTTCATGAACTCCTGCGCGCGCTCGCGAATCTGGATCGATTCCGGCGGCGCCCAGCTCACGACCGGGCGGATGAGGATGACGAGTTCGGTCCGGATTTTTTCCTTCGTCGTCGTGCTGAAGAGGTAACCGAGCACCGGAATGTTGCTCAGAATCGGGATGCCGGAACGCGAGCGGTTCTGGCTCTGTTTGATCAGGCCGCCGAGGACGAGCGTGCCTTCGTTCGGCACCGAGACGCTCGTCTTCACGTAACGCGTGGCGATGTTCGGGATGTCATTGTTGTCGATCCGCGTCGAGCCGGAGACTTCATCGACCTTCTGCAAAATATCGAGCGAGACTTCGCGCTCGGAATTGATGAGCGGCACGACTTCGAGCTGCAGCGCGACGCGTTTGAACTGCACGCTCGAGTTGGTGACGATGCCGTTCGAGTTGTTCACGCCGCTGGAGCCGTTGAGTGAGCTTTGGATACTCGTCGGCACGGCGATTTCCTGACCCGAGGCGATGATCGCCTTCTTGTTATTGCGGGTGAAAACGCTCGGGCGCGAGACGACGCGGAAGCGGTTGGTATCCTCCAGCGCGGTCACGATCGCGGTCATGGAATTGCCCGCGGTGACGAAGCCCGACAAACCACTCGCACCCGCCGCGGCCACGGCGCGCACGGTATCTTGATTGAGCAGGTTGTTGAAATTGAGAGAGGGTCGCCCGCCAGTGAGGTCCACGAGGTCGGTCGCCCGGCGGTTCGAGGCGGTCGTGTTATTGGTGGTCGTCGTGTTGTTGGTCGTGGTCGCGTTCGTATTCGTCGTGCTCGTCGAGGCGCCGGTCCCGGTGCCGTCGTTGCCGGTAGTGGTCGCGTTTTGGGCGTTCGACGAATTCACCCCCAGAGGCGCGAGACCGCCCAGCCCGGCGGAACGCAGGACGTATTCGACACCGAACTGCTCGCGCTGATTGAGGTTCAGCTCGCCGATCACCGTATGCAGCATGACCTGCGGGATGCGCTGATCGAGATGCTCGAGCAGGCGGAAGACCTTCGCCTTCACGTCGGCGCCGCCGATGATGATGATCGCGTTGGCATTCTTGTCGGCGATGATCTTGGTGGTGCCGACGATGCGCGCCTCGGGTGTCGTATCGACTGCTTCCGTCGAGAGGCCTTCTGAAACGCTGAACTCCGAACCGCTGCTCCCACTCGTGCCCGAGCTGCTCCCGGAATTAAAGCCGGTATTGCCGCCGCGATTGCCCGTGCTGCCCGGCGCGGTCCGCGCGGTCGAACCGGCGGCCGCGCCATCGTCCTTCGCCCCGGGTTCACTGATCGCCTTGACCACGACATCGAGCACGTCGCCGACCGAGACAAAACGCAGTGGGCGCGAGACGGGTTCACCAAAGACCGCCGTGGCGTCGAACTCCGTGATGAGCTTGCGGACAAACGGCAGGTTCACCGGCCGCGTCACGACATGGATGCGATTCGTCCGGACATCGGCGATGAGTTTGATCTTGCCGACGATGATCGAGTCTTCCGAAAGCGCGCCGCCACGCAATTCGAGCGTGCCGGGCGCGGTCGATTCGCCGGTCACGCCGGGCAACTGGACTCCTCCGGGAGTCGTATTTGACACGGCGCCGGGCTGGCGCTGGGCCGAGCGCGGCGTCCCCGTCGATGCAGCATCCTTCTTCTCAAAGATCGCGGTAAGCTTTTCGAGGATGTCGCTGGCATCGGCGCGCTCCAGCGGGATGAACTCGCTGACCACCTCCGCGGGCGGCACGTCGATCGTGTGCAGAATGCGCAGCACGCCGCGGATCGTCGCGGAATTTTCCGTGATGAGCAGAGCCTGCGACTTGGGCAGCGCGGTGATGTTCGTATAACCGCCGGGAGCCGGGGCGACGTAGGTCGCGAGCATCTGCTGCAATTCCGTGGGGTCGGCGTAACGCAGCTTCGCGAGATACGTCACGACCTGCTCGCCTTCGGGGATGAGCAGTTCGTCGGAGATGATCGGAATCGCCGCCGAGCGTGGATTTTTTCCATTGCCCACAACCTTCACGATGTTCGAGCCCTCGACCGGCACGAGCGTGAAGCCATTGAGCAGCAGATTGATCTCGATGATGCGGACCGCTTCTTCGATCGGCACTTCGCCTGCGACGACGATGTTCACCGTGCCCTGCACCTGATTATCGACGACGAGCCGCTTCTTCGTCGCCAGCGCGTAAAAATTGAGCACCTCCTTCACGTCGGTGTTCGGAAACTGGAGGCGGGTCGTATTGCCGGCTCCGGGCAATGGCGGCGCGGCGGGAGCCGAAGGAGCAGCGGGCGCCTGCGGAGGGACGCCGGGACGCGGGGCGGGCGGGACGTTCTGCGCAAAGGCAACGCCACCGACGAGGAGCAGGATGGCCTGGGAGAGGCGTTTCACGAGCGGCTAGTAACAGCAGACCACAATGCGGTCAACCCCGGGAAACGACTGGCAACTGAGGGTTTTCCCGCAGCGGTGCGCGTGGTAGAGCTATTCCGTCATGCCCTCCCGCCGCTCCGGCTTCACCCTCCTCGAGATCTGCCTCGCACTTGCGATCGGGCTCATGATTATCGCCCTCGCGGTGCCGAGCATCGCGGGTTTGCTCGCCGAGCAGCGGTTAAAGAAATCGTTCGAGCGCTTCGATCAAATGGTCGGCACGGCCCGCGTGCGCAGCGTCACCGGGCAGCAGAGTCACGTGCTCGTGTGGGACAAGAAAGGCATCTCGCTCCTGCTCAATGAACGCGCGACCGAGGGCGCGGAGGAGACCACGGAAGAGCGCCTCACTTTTGCCAAGGGCGAGTCCTACGAAATCCGCCGGCCCGCCGCGCTGGCCAAGGACGCGCCGGGCGAATGGACCTTCTGGCGCAACGGCCTCTGCGAACCGGCGGTCATTACCTATCAAGGATCCGCGGGGAGCTGGGTGGTGAATTACGACGCGCTCACCGGGCGCGGCACCTTCATTAGTTCCGACGTGCCATGAAGACGCGCGCCTTCGTTTTGCTCGAGGCGATGCTCGCCGTGGCCATCTTCGCGCTCGGCATGCTCGCGCTCGGACGCTGCGTGAGCGCGGGCCTCGCCGCCGAGCAGTTCAAGGCGGAGGACGCGCGTGCCCGCCGGGTGCTGGAAAACCGGCTCGCGGAAATCGAGGCGGGCGCAGTGCCGATCGACAAGACGCTGACCGAGGATCTCAAGGAACCGTTCGCCGGCTTCAAGCTCACCCAGACCTCCTCCGAGCTGAAAAAGCAGAACGAGAAGAAGGAGAATCTGGACGGGCTCTACGCGGTGAATATCGAGGTGAGCTGGCGCAACGGGCGCGACAAATCTTCCAAGTCCCTGACCGTGTATGTGCAAAAGCGCGACCGCTAAAAACCGCCGCGCGTTCACGCTGCTCGAGGTGATCATCGCCACGATGATCATCGGCATGATGGTCCTCTCCATCTACCGCTTCCTCTCCACGAATCTCACCGCGATGCGCGTGTCGTCCGACCTCTCCGATGAACGCGAGGCCGTGCAGTCCGTGGTGCGCCTCATCGAAGGCCAGCTCAACGACATGCCGCTGCAAAAAGCCGGCATGCTCACCGGCAAGCCGCTCAAGTTTCGCAACCTCTCGAACGACGAGATCACGTGGCGCTGCTTCGCCGGCTCCGGCCTGCTGACCAGCGCCGCGCCGGGCGAGTATCACGTGACCCTCACCGTCCAGCCTGTCGGCGATCGCTCGGCCGAAACCGAACTCGGCCTGCGCCGCAAACCGATCGACCCGCTGGAGGCGATCGACAGCACGCAACCCGTGCGCGGCGGCGGCACCGACAAATACAATTGGGTCCCGCTCCTCCGCCCGATGGCCGCGCTGGAGATCCGTTACTTCAACCTGCAGCTCAACGCCTGGCAGGACGCGTGGACCGATGAGAACCGCCGCCCGGATCTCGTCCGCGTGCGGCTCTGGAAAAACGCCAGCGAACCGCCGGTGGAAGCCGTGCTCGCCGTGCCCTCGGCGCGCGTCCAGCGATGAACACCTCGCGCCAACACCCGCACGGTTCCGCGATGCTCCTCGTCCTTTGGGCGCTGCTGCTGCTTTCCGCCGCGGTCTTCGCGTGGGCCGTCTCGATTCAAAACAGCATCGTCCTGCACTCCGATACCAGCCGCGCCGTCGAGGCCCGCGCCGCGGCGCACTCCGGCATGAGCGTCGCGCTGCACCCGCGCGTCTCGCGGCAGACGCCGTTGCCCGAGGAGACCATCGCGCCCGGCATGAGCTACCAGGTGGCGGTCATCAGCGAGGGCGGAAAGCTGAACATCAACTGGCTGCTTCGCGGCGAAGAACCGCGCAAACTTATCCTGCTCAAGCAATGGCTGGAACGGCGCGGGCTCAGCTCCGAGGAGCGCGAGATCTTCGTCGATTGCCTGCTCGACTATGTGGACGGCGACGACCTGCACCGGCTGAACGGGCGCGAGGACGAAGGCGACTACCACCCCGCGAATCGCGAGCTCGCGAGCGTGGATGAAATCGCGGGCGTCGCCGGCTCCACGCCGCTCGTCTCGCAGCCCGGCTGGCAGGACGAGCTCACCATTTACAGCCAGGGCCCGATCGATATCGGCTCCGCGAGCGCCGACATGCTGCGGCTGCTGCCCGGCCTGAGCGAGACGCGCATCCAGCAGTTCATCACCTATCGGCAGGGCGAGGACGGCATCGACGGCACGGTGGACGATCCCGTGTTCAAGAACCTCGGCGTCGTCCAGAGCTTCCTCGGGCTGAGCCCCGCGCAGTTCAAGGAACTCGGCGGCTTCATCACCTACCGCGACCCGACGCTGAATATCACCAGCACCGGCAAGGCGGGGAATGTCACTCGACAACTCGAGGTCGTTGTCCGAAAAGGTGGCGGCAAGCCCCAAATCCTCCTCTGGAAAGAATGAAAAAAGCCGGCGACGTCGCCTCTCTCACGCCTGCCGCCGCTGGATGGTCCCTGCGCCGCGGGGCCGCGCCTGCGCAGGTTTTCACGACGCTCGCCGAAGCCGCCGCCGCTTTGCCCGCCGCCGTGCCGGTGCATCTCGCGCTGCCCTGCGAGGCGCTCGTCATCGAAGGCCTCACGCTCCCTGCGACCGAACGCGCGGAACTCGCCGGCATGCTCCAGTTGCAGTTGGAGAAGAACCTCCCCTACTCGCTCGATGAGGTTTCCAGCGACTTCGTGATCGCCGAGAGCAGCGAGAAAGATTCGAGCATCATCTCCTTCGTCGCGCCGCACGACCCGCTCGATGCCCTCTGCGAACCGCTGCGCCATTTCGGGCGGCTGCCGGTCAAGGTCACGCCCTTCGTCCTGCACGTCGCCGCCGTGTGTCCCGCCGATGAAACGGTCTTCGCCATCTACCCCGAGCAAGGGCGCACCGTCCTCGCCATCTGCGCGCGCAGCCGGCTCGCGTGGGCGCATGTCTTTGAAGGCACCGATGTCGCCCGCCTCGCCGCGGAACTCCCGCAGGCCCTGCTCGCCGCGACCATGGAAGGCGTGCCGACCCAATGCTCGCGCGTGCTGCTCGCCGATGAAGCGCGCGCCCTCACCCCGGTCATCCAGTCCGTCTTCGCCCTGCCGATCGAGGCCCTCCCGGCCCCCGCGCCGACGCTCGATCTCTCGATCAATCTCGTCCCCGACTCCTGGCGCAACGCCGCTCAGCAGCAGGTGCGCACCCGGCGCACGCGCGGGCAGTTGCAGTTTGCCGCCGTCCTTTACGTGCTCCTCGCCGCGGGCGCCGCGACCTATTTCATCCTCCTCCAGCGCCAGGCGAAGGAACTCAGCGCCAGGTTCGCCGCCGTGCGCCCGCAGCTCGAACTCGTCCAGACCCGGCAGGCCCGCTCGGCCACCCTCGCCCCCGCCATCGAGCCCGGCCGCTTCACCGTCGAGCTCCTCTACCTGCTCCAGCGCGCGCTGCCCGCGGCGGAGGTGCGCATCACCGAGTTCGACCAGCAGCCCGCCGAGTGGCGCGTCACCGGCGAAGCGCCCAACGCCGGCCTCGCCATCGACTACGTGAACCGGCTCAAGGCCGACCCGGAACTCGCGTCCTTCCAAATCAACTCCAGCCCGCCGCAACTCCTGCCCAACGAGAGCGCGCGCTTCAGCATCTTCGGCACCCGATGAGCCGCGCCCTTTCCAGCCGGGAGAAAAACCTCGCGACCCTCGTCGGCGCCGCCGCCTTCCTCTTTGCGAACTTCCTCGCCGTCGATTGGTATTGGAAGTCCTGCCAGCGGATGAAAGCCGACATCGCCAGCAAAGCGCGGCAGCTCCGGCAGATGCAGACGCTCACCGCCGATCTCAGCTTCTGGGAGCAGCGCCACACCTGGCTGCAAGCCACCCAGCCCACGCTCGAGAATGCCGATACCGCCGGCGTGCAGCTTCTCAACCAGGTGAAGGACGTCGCCAAGAAACACGGCATCCTCCTCGAGAATCCCGCCATCCGCGTGCCGGAGAAGCAGAGCGCCTACACCTCCATCTCCGTGGAGCTCGAGACCAAGAGCGCGTGGAAACCGCTGATCAACTTCCTCCACGAGCTCCAGAACCCCGGGCAGTTCATCGCCGTGGAAACCGCCAACCTCAAGATCGACGGCGCCGACGCCACGCAAATGCGCGGTCGCTTCCGCATCGCCCGGTGGTATGCTCCCCAGTAGCCACCCCCGCTTTTTCCCGATGACACTCCGCCCACTCATCTGCTGCGCCACCCTCCTCGCCGGGCCGCTCTGGGCGGCCGAGACCCCGGCGCCCGCGCCCACGCCGCAGCCCCTCGCCCGCTACTCCCCGATGGCCGAGAAATCGCCCTTCGCCCTCGCCACCGCCGCCGCGCCCGTCGCCGAGCCGCAGGCCTCCTTCGCCGCCAACTGGTATGTCCACGGCATCGCCCGCGTCGGCGAGACCGACTTCGTCACCATCAAGTCGCGCGACGCCACCCAGATCTTCTCCCTCATCGGCCGGGAAGCGCAGCACGGCGTCTCCGTGGCCAGCATCGAGTGGTCCGAGACCATCGGGAAAAGCAAAGTCATCCTGCAAAAGGGCACCGAGACCGCGAAGCTGGAGTTCAACGAAGCCGAACTCCGCGCCCCCGCTCCCGGCGCCAACCCGCCCAACGTCGCCGCCACCAAACCCGGCCAGCCCGGCGTCCCCGGCGTCATCGTCACCCCACCCGGCTCGAACAACGCCCCGCGCCCCGGCGGCATGGCCGGACGCCCCACTTATCCCGGAGGCTCCATGCAGACGGGCATCGCGCCTCAGCCCGTTCCTTTCCCGCAAGCCGGCGCCGTCCCCCTCCCCGGCGCGACGATGCAGCCTGACCAAAACGGCAACCCCATCCAGCCAGCGCCCGGCGGGGAAATCCGCCGGCGCGTCCGCGTCATCGGCGCGCCGCAGTAGCTGCGGAAGGTCTCACGCCCAGGGTCGGCCAGGGGCGCGATAGAGAAGCGCTGGCGGCCACGCCGTCCAGTGAGCGCGAAGCCCGACCGGCCTCCCCCAGCCTACGCCGTGTAACTCTCCCCCTCCCGATGCGCCCGGCCGAGGGTCGCGAGGGTTTCGAGGATCTCGGCGAGGTCGGCAGGGTTGGCGCGCAGGAAGTGTCTGGCCAGTTGCGCGGGGGTGACGGGACGGGCGGCGGCTTGCAGGGCGCGCTCCACGGCGGGGCCCTCATTCGACTTCAATTCCACGGCACCCGCCACATCCGCCGCGGTCGTCAGGTCTGCGGCGATGCGGCCGGTCTGGACGGCGAAGGTGACGAGGGAGGAACCGTCTTCATTCGGCTCCTCGGCGGTGGCGAGGCGCAGTTCGCCAAGGCGCTCCCCGGCTTCGCCCACCGTCATGGCGATGCGCACGGCGGCGCCCTCGGCGGTATCCACCCACGGGTGATCGGGGATGGCCAAGAGCAGGCTCAGCGGCGGTTTGGACACCTCGCGCGCACTCCCGGCACGACTTTCAGGCGTCTCCCCGGACCGGCCAAAACTCTTTTGCTGACCCGAGGGAGTCTCCTCCGGCCCGCCACAACTCTTTTCCTGACCCGAGGGAGTCTCCCCCGACCCGCCACGACTATTGGGATTAGAATGGGGAGCCTCTGTTTCTCTGTAAACGGGCGGTTGGGCACCTCGCATCGGCCCTTTTCCCTCCGCCGGCGTCTGGAGCGGGGGTGCGGTCGCCAGCCGGAGGGGATTTCCCTTCAGATGCGCCTCGACGACCCGCCGGTTAAAGGTCTGCCGGAGGCTATTGGTGGTGATGAGCCCAAACCGCCGGACGGCCCCGATGCGGGTGAGGGCGGCGGCCTTGTGCCACCAATACATAACGAAGTCGGCGCTCTCGGGCACGTCCGGGTAGGCGGCGCGCAGGGCCTCGGTGTAGCCGTCGCCGAGGTCTTCGCGCAGCTTGCCTTTGCCGAGGAAGGGGGGATTGCCGATGAGGTAGTCGGCGGCGGGCCACGCCGCGGGCCGGGCGCCGGGATAGGTGAGCAG
>JBBQYR010000121.1:0-14135 GCA_038208565.1 Chthoniobacterales bacterium | reverse complement strand
CCAGCGTGCAGGCCGGGCGGGACACAACATCCACTCCGTGAGCCGCGGCGTGCTCATGGCGACCAATGTGAGCGACCTCGTGGAATCCTGCGCCACCGTCCTGCTCGCCCGCACCCGGCATCTCGACGACGTGCGCCTGCCACGCGCGCCGCTCGATGTCCTCGCCCAGCACCTCGTGAGCATGGGTTGCACCGCCTACTGGACACGCGCCGACGCGCTCGCGCTCATCCGCCGCGCCTATCCCTTTCACGATCTCGCCACCGAAGACTTCGACGCCGTGCTCGATTACCTCGCCGGCGGCGGTCAGTCGCTCCGTCGACAATACAGCGAAGTCTTCGGCAAGATCGAACTCGATGACGAAGGCTTCCGCACCCGCGATGGCCGGGTGCGCCGCGACTTCCTGCAAAACATCGGCGTGATCCCCAACGTCGGTCAGGTGCGCGTGCGGTTGAAAAACAAGGCGCTCGGCAGCGTCGAGGAATCCTTCATCCGCCAGCTCCGGATCGGCGATGTCTTCATGCTCGCGGGCCGTCCCGTGCGGCTGGAAAAGGTCAGCCAGATGGAAGCATGGGTCGCGCGCGCCGATGGCGCGCTGCCGACCGTCCCACGCTGGAATGCCAACAAGATGCCGCTCTCAAATCGTGTGGCGCAGGAGATCGAAGCATTCCGCGGAGAGCTCCGCGACGCACTCGTCACCGGCACGCCGGACCTCATCAGTTGGGTCGCGGGTCGGCTCGATTGCGGCAAAGCGAATGCCGACATCATCCTGCGCACGCACCTCGCCCAGCACGAACTCTCCGAGATCCCGACCGCCGACTGCCTGCTCGTGGAGGAGCTCGACGATAAAGATCAACCCGGCCTGCACTACTTCTTTCACTCACTCATCGGTCGCGCGTCCAACGACGCCCTCGCCCGCATCCTCACCGCGCGCCTCAGCCGGCTCCGTGGTGGCAATGCCGTGGCCACGCCGCACGACTACGGCTTCGTCCTCACCGTCGAACGACGCCAGCGTTTTACCGAGGACGAGATTCCCGCTTTGCTGAAGATCGAAGGCGCGGATCTCGCGCTCGACGAGTCGCTGCGCCAGTCGGAGATGCTCAAGTATCATTTCCGCAACGCCGCCCAGACCGGCCTCATGGTCTATCGCAATTTTTTCAACCAGCGGAAATCCGTGAAGAAACTCCAGTGGTCCACCGAGGTCATCTTCAACGTGCTCCAGCAGCACGAGCCGGATCATGTGCTCATGCGAGAAGCGCGGCGCGACACTTTGCAAAGCTTCATCGATACCGAGGGCGCGCACGCCTTCCTCACCGCGCAAGCCACACGCCCCGTGCGGCTCCGCAAACTCACGCGCGTGCCGCCGCTGTCGTTTGCGATGTATGCCACGAAGATCAAGGAAGCGCTGCTCGTCGAGGATCCTTACGAAACAATGGAACGGCTCTATCACCAGTGGTGGAGCGAGATCGAACATGGACCGCAGCCGGCTCGAGCTTGAACCCGGGCTGTGGCTCGACGCGGAGCGCGCCGTGTGGCTGGAAAAGCCGCGCGTGCTCGCCGTCGCGGACCTGCATCTCGGTTACGCGTGGGCGCATCGTGCGGAGGGAAATCTTCTGCCGATCAGCGCGCAGGAAGACACCACCGAACGGCTGATCCGGCTCATCGATCGTTATCAGCCAAACGAAGTCGTGATCCTCGGCGACGTCGTCCATCGCGCCATGGACGCTCCCGCCCTGCACACCGAGTTGCGCTGGCTCGCGCTGAATGTCGGCGAACGCGCGCGGCTCCGCCTGATCGGCGGGAATCACGACCGGCAACTCGCGGCGACGCTGGCTGCCGCGGGCATCGCGCTGGAGATCGACGAGGCTATCGAAATCGGCCCGCACGTTTTGCTCCACGGCGACGAACGCCACGCCAAAGCCGCGCAGGAGCGGCTCGCCCGGCATGGCGCCCTCAATGGTCGCGTGATCCTCGGACACGAGCACCCGGCGATCACTCTCGGCGACGGCGTCGCCTCACGCGCGAAGTGCCCGTGCTTTCTTGTCGGGCCGGGCGTGCTGGTCGTGCCGGCGTTTTCCGCGTGGGCCGCGGGGACCGAAGCGCGCGACGGGCAATTTCTATCACCCTACCCGAGGCTCGCACCTCCGACGCACGCCATCGCCATTCTCGCGGGCAAGCTGCTGCCGGTGCCGCGTTGAGCCACGCTTGCGCCGCGGTGAAAATTCGGGCGAGGTATGCCGCAGATGCCGCCGATCCGTTTTTACCTTCCCGACCCGATCCCGCCGGACATGCCGTCGTCCCCGGATGTCTATTGGCTGGGCTTTCGCGGGAAGATGCGGAGCGGCGTGTATGCGTGGATCGTACAGACTTTCCAGTGGCTGCAGCGCGCGGGTTTCCCCTGCAAATTGACGAGCGAAATCCCCACGGACGGAATCTTCGTCGCACATCGCAAGTCGGTGCCGCGCGATTTCGTTCCACCACCGGGCGTGCTCTTTGTCTGCCTGCGCGCCGATGCCACGTTTCATCCCTACGCCCACCTGCACGTGGTCCTAAACCGACGCGCGCTCCGTCGGTGGTATCCGTCTTTCTACATGCCGCACTGGCCTCAGCCGGGCCTGCTTCCGCGTGATCCGGCCCGCGGCGATCGCTGGGAAAATGCCGCATTCTTCGGCGATCCCGCGTCTTTCACGAGCGAGATGAGCGGTGCCGCGTGGGAGGCGACGCTGCGCGAACTCGAACTGCGCTGGCACTTCGTCCCGCCGGAAAAGTGGCACGACTTCCGGGAAGTCGACGTGATCGTCGCCGCGCGCAGCTTCGACAATCATCGCCACGAAAACAAACCGCCGACGAAGCTCTTTAACGCCTGGCGCGCGGGTGTGCCAGCGGTGCTCGGCCGCGAATCCGCTTTCCAGCAGGAACGCCGAAGCGATCTCGATTACCTCGAAGTGCATTCTTTCGGCGAAGTGATCGAAGCCTTGCGCCGGCTAAAGAATGATCCGGCGCTACGCCGCGCGATGACAGCGAACGGACTTGAGCGCGGCCAGGAGAGCGATCCGGAGCGAACGACGAAACGCTGGCAGGAGTTTTTCGAGCAGGTGGCGATTCCGGCTTACGAAAAGGTGCGCGCAGAAAGCCCGGGGCTGCGCACTCTCCGTCGCTGGAATGGCGTCCTGAAGACCAAGGCTTACGATTGGCGCGAGCGCTTCTGGCACTGACCGTCGCGCGGGCGAATCAGATCGCGAAGTCCTGATACTCGGGCTTCACCGGCTCGGGCGGCGGGAAGAGCATGCCAGCCGCGACGGTCTGGTTGCTGCCCTGCTCGATGAGGATGAAGGATCCGGTCAGGCGGTTCGTGAGGTAGCCGTCGTAGATCAGCGGCTTGGAAGTGCGCAGGCGGATTTCGCCGATGCCGTTCATCGCCAGTTCGGGCGGCTCGGGCTCGGTTTCATAGGTCTGGATATCGACGCGATGATCGAGGCTCGTGACGACCGCTTGGACCGTCTGCGTGGAGTGTTTGAGGAAATACTTTTTGCCTTTGGTCAGCGGACGCTGGTTCATCCAGCACACGTGCGCACGCAGTTCCGAGCCCATGCCGGGCAGGCCTTCGAGTTCCACGATCGTGTCGCCGCGGCTCACGTCGATATTGTGCGCGAGGCGCAGTGTGATGGATTGCGGGGCGAAGGCTTCCTGGACCGCGCCATCGTAGGTCCAGATTTCCGTGATCGCTGTCTTCAAGCCAGCGGGCAGGACCATCACCTGTTGCCCGACTTTCACGATACCACGCGCAATCTGACCGCTGAAACCGCGGAAGTCGTGCAACGCGTGATCGGCAGGATTGTTCGGGCGATTCACCCACTGCACCGGCAGGCGGAAGTGCGTGAGGTCCCAGTCGCTCGCGATGTGCACGGTCTCGAGATGCCCGAGCAGCGCCGGGCCCTGATACCACGGGGTCTTGTCGGAAGCGTCCACGACGTTGTCGCCGTTGAGCGCGCTGATCGGGATGAATTTCACGTCCTTGAGCACGCCGAGTTTTGGCAGGAAGGATTCGATGGCGTCGCGGATTTCGAGGAAGCGCTCTTCCTTCCAATCAACGAGGTCCATCTTATTGATCGCGAAGACGACATGCGGAATGCCGAGCAACGCCGCGAGATAGCTGTGGCGGCGGGTTTGCTCGATGACGCCCGCGCGGGCATCGACCAGCACCACGGACAGGTTCGCCGTGCTCGCGCCCGTGACCATGTTGCGCGTGTACTGCACGTGGCCGGGCGTGTCGGCGACGATGAATTTCCGGCGCGGCGTGGCGAAGTAGCGATACGCCACGTCGATGGTGATGCCCTGCTCGCGCTCGGCGCGCAGACCGTCGGTCAAATTGGCGAGGTTGATCTGGCCGCCGCCGGTGATGTCGGCGGAACGCTCCAGCGCCTCGATCTGATCTTCCATCAGATTCTTGGAATCGTAGAGCAGGCGACCGATGAGCGTGGACTTACCGTCGTCCACGGAGCCGCAGGTGTTGAAGCGAAGAAGTTCGATCGGGTGCGACATCGTCAGAAGTAGCCTTGTTTTTTGCGGTCCTCCATCGCGGCTTCGCTCGCCTTGTCGTCGGCCCGGGAACCGCGCTCCGTCACGCGCGCGGCGGCGATTTCGGCGATGATGTCGTCCACGGAAGTCGCGGGACTTTCCACCAAGCCGGTACTGATGATGTCGCCGATTGTGCGGACGCGAACGACGAGGTCCTTCACCTCTTCCTTCTCCTTGGGCGGTTGAATATCGGTCACGGGCAGCCACTGACCACCGCGCCGTACGCCTTGGCGCTTGTGCGAAAAGTAGATCGACGGCACCTCGAGCTTCTCCTGCTTGATGTATTCCCACACGTCCATCTCGGTCCAATTCGAGAGCGGGAAGATGCGCATGTTTTCACCGGGATTCACGCGGGCGTTGTAAATATTCCAGATCTCCGGGCGCTGATTCTTCGGGTCCCATTGACCGAAGGCGTCGCGAAAACTGAAGAAACGCTCCTTGGCCCGAGCCTTCTCTTCGTCGCGACGAGCGCCACCGATGGCGCAGTCGAATTCGAATTCCTCGAGCGCCGCGAGCAACGTCGGGATTTGCAGCCGGTTGCGGCTGATCTCGCCAGGATTCGGCACGGCGATGCCGCTGGCGATCGCGTCCTCGACCTTGCGAACGATCAGTTTGCCGCCGAGTTCCTTCGCGCGGCGGTCGCGGAATTCGTTCAGCTCGGGAAAGTGATGCCCGGTGTCCACATTCAGGAACGGCATCGGGATGTCGGACGGACGAAATGCTTTCTCCGCGAGGCGCAGGAGGCAGATCGAGTCCTTGCCGCCGGAAAAGAGCAACGCCGGCCGCTCAAATTCCGCGGCGACCTCGCGCATGATGTGGATCGCTTCGGTTTCGAGGTAACCGAGGTGGTCGAGTTGATACGTGCTCATCGGCTTAGGCAGTCGCGACGGCTTTTCCACCCCACGATGCGTGCAGGCCGCACTCGCGCTTTTCGTCCGCCTTAGCCGGATCGAAGTAGTCCCACTCGTTCGGCAAATGGTGCGCGGTGAGATACTCGTGCATATCCTTGTCGGTCCACGGAAAAACGGGGCTCACTTTAAGGCTGCCGAAATTTCCGTCGGTGCTCACGATGTCGAGTTCGGCGCGGTTCGGGTTCTGCACCTTGCGCAGCGCGGTGATCCAAACGGTCGGCGCGAGTTCGCGCATACCACGCTGGAAAGGCTCCAGTTTCATCACCGCGCTGAAGGCCTTGATGCGCTCTTCGTTCTCGGGCGTCGGCTCGGGTGCGCCGCCAAAGACAGCATCGTAATGCGCCGCAGTCATCTTCGGCACGTAGGGCTTGATGTTCAGCGTGAGCAGCGCCTTGAGCTCCTCGGCATGCTTGTAAGTCGCGGGCTTGTTGTAGCCGTGATCGATCCAGAGCACCGGGATGTCGGGCTGCACTTGCGTAGCGAGATGCAGCACGACCGCCTCGTACGGGCGGAAGTTCGTGGAGACGATGGCGCGCCCGCCCGCTTGCGCGATGGCCCAGCGTACGATCTCCAGCGGAGTTTTGTCGCGGAGTTCGGCGTTGGCTTGGGCGATTTGATCGGGAGACATGGCTAAATAAGGGCTGGCGGTGAGGGGCGTCGAGAGTCCACCCGGACGCGGGGTTTTTCCACCCCAAATCCGCGGGAAGTGCGTCACAAGCGGGGCGGCGCGTGCCGAACCCTGAGCGACCGGCGCCGGGCTAGAGGGACTTCGCGGCGTCCACGACCGCTTGCGGAGTGATGCCGAGCGTTTCGAAGACGAGGTTCCCGGGCGCGCTGAGGCCGAAGCGGTCGATGCCGATGACTTTGCCATCGAGCCCGACATACTTGTACCAAAGACCGGTCACGCCGGCTTCAATGGCCACGCGCTGGCGGACGGTCGGCGGGAGCACCTCGTCCTTGTAAGCCTGCGGCTGCGCGTCGAAGCGGTGGAAGCTCGGGATGCTGACCACGCGGACGCCTTCGCCGAGTTGCTTGGCGGCGGCGATGGCGTGCTGCACTTCGCTGCCCGCACTGAGGAGGATGGTCTTGAGCGCGCCGGTTTCCTTGACCGCGACGTAACCGCCCTTGAGCACGCCTTCGCGGCGCGTCTGAACGGGGATGTCGTTGAGGTTCGGGAGCGCCTGGCGGCTGAGCGAGAGCAGCGTCGGGCCGGTTTTGTGGAGGAGCGCAGCGGCGAAAGCGCCCGCGGTTTCCTCCGGATCGGCCGGGCGGATGACGTCGAGATTCGGAATGAGGCGGAGACCGCTCACAGTCTCGACCGGCTGGTGCGTCGGGCCGTCTTCGCCCACGCCCACGGAGTCGTGCGTGAAGATGTAAAGCGTCGGCAGACCGCTCAGCGCGGCAAGGCGGATCGAGCCACGGCAGTAGTCGGCGAAGACGAGGAATGTCGCGCCGCTCGCGCGGAAGATGCCATCGTAGGCGATGCCGTTCATGATGCCACACATGCCGTGTTCGCGGATACCGAAGCGGATGTTGCGACCGCTCCAGTTGTCGGGGCTGAAGTCCTTGCTCGAGTTGATGTAGTTGAGCGTGGAGCCGTGGAGATCGGCGCTGCCGGAGATGAGGTTTGGCACCGCGGCGGCGACGGGCTGAAGCACATCGCAGCCCGCCTTGCGGGTGGCGATCTTCGCGTCGGCGGGGAATTGCGGGATCTTGCTGAGCAGATCGGCGGGGATTTCGCCGCTCACGAACAAGGCGAATTCCGCGGCGAGCGCCGGGTTGGCCTTGCGCCACGCGTCGAAGGTCGCCTGCCACGCAGTGTAGTCCGCCGCGAGTTTCTGGCCGTGCTCGATGAAATAGGCGCGGGTGTCTTCGCTGACGAAGAAGTGCTCCGAGTCGGGCAAGCCGAGTCCTTTGCGGGCCGCTTCGATGAACTTCGCGCCGCCTTCGCCGTGCGCCTTCGCGGTGCCCGCGACTTCCGCGATGCCTTTGCCGATGAGCGTCTTCGCAATGATGATCTGCGGCTTACCTGTCGCGGCTTTGGCCTTCTCAAACGCAGCGAGGAAAGCGGTCGCATCATTGCCGTCGATCGTCTGAACGTCCCACTCAATGGCCTCGAAACGCTTCGCGGCATTTTCGCTCTGTGTGGCCACGGCCATCGCGTCGAGCGTCACGTCGTTGGAATCGTAAATAAGGATGAGGTTATCGAGCTTGAAGTGCCCGGCGAAGGCGATCGCCTCCATGGCCACGCCTTCCTGCATGCAGCCGTCGCCCGCGAGCGCGACGATGTGATTGTCGAGAATGGTGTGGGCGCTGGTGTTGAATTTCGCCGCCGCCATTTTCTGGGAAACGGCGTAGCCGACCGCATTCGCGACGCCCTGGCCGAGCGGGCCGGTGGTCGCTTCGACGCCCGCAGTTTCATGAAACTCGGGATGGCCCGGCGTGTGCGAGCCGAGGACGCGGAACTTCTTGATCTGATCGTGATCGACGCTGGCGTAGCCGCTGAGGTGCAGCCAGGAGTAGAGAAACATCGAGCCGTGACCGGCGCTGAGAATGAAGCGGTCGCGGTTCAGCCATTTCGGCTCGGCCGGGTTGTGTTTGAGCGCGTGGCCGTAGAGGACGGCGCCAATTTCGGCGCAGCCAAGCGGCAGACCGAGGTGACCGGAAGAGCAGGCGTGAACGGCGTCCATGGCGAGGCCCCGGGCCTCGTTGGCCGCCTTTGAAAGAGCAGCGAGGTTCAATGACATAGGTTTTTTTGGAGCGGCGAGACTAGGGGCTGGACTTGCGAAGTCAAGGGCAGGGACAGTGGCGGCCCATCGCGTGGATACCACCGCCGCCATCCTCCTGCGCAAGACCAAGCTCACCGAAACGAGCCTGATCATCACGTGGTTCACCGAGGCGCATGGGAAGATCAAGACCGTGGCCAAGGGCGCGCGGCAGCCGAAAAGCCGGTTCGCCGGGGTGCTCGACCTGTTCTTCGACTGCGAGATTCAGTTCATCCGCAGCAAAAAGAGCGAGCTGCACACCCTGCGGGAGGTCGAGCTGCGGAATCCGCACGAGGGGCTGCGGCTGGACTACGGGCGGGTGGCACTGGCGGCGTATTTTGTGGAATTGATCGAACTGGTCACCGAGCCCGATCACCCAGCGCCGGAACTCCACGACCTGCTGCGCCGCGCTTTCGGGCACCTGAACGACCACCCGACGTCGCTGCGGGCGCTGTTGCATTTCGAGACGGAGCTGACGCGGTTCCTCGGCATTCAAGGTCAGGACGGGGTGACGCCCGCCGTGGCCATCGGCCGCGCGTATCACCGCCTGCCGAGCGCGCGCGCAGGGTTGCTGAAGACGCTGCGGTAGTTTCTCCGGTGCGAGCGGGCGCAAAGCTTGACGCCACCGCGACGCCGCCCGCAGCTTCGGTGATGCTTCCACTTTCCGTCGACCGAGCGCCCGCCAATGCCCAAGAACTAACCGAGGCGTTGCAGCGCGGATTGCAGGCGCAAGGGCTCGCCCCACGGGCCGTCGAGGCGGCTGGCAGCGCCTATCCTTCGCTCAGTGAACTGCGGCTCGATCTTTCGGACTCAGCCTTGACCCACGAGTTTCGGCCGACAAAAGCGCAGGGTGAAAAAGTGGCGAGTCTGCAGGTGGCTCGCGTGGAGATTCTCGGCCAGCCGATCTTCTTCGAAGGAACGCCGCTGACCTTGCAGCTTCAGGCCCAGAGCGCGACAGCAGGGCTTTATCTAGAGGGCGGCAACGGATGCCTGACGCTGGAAAGCGCAGTCTCCGGCGAGTTGCTGCTGGAAGTCGGCGTTGAGGCTCTCGAAGCCGCGCTGCATCGCCTGGCGGTCGAGGCCGCGGCCAAGCAAGGCGTCGAGGTGAAGCGGACCAAAGTCTCGTTCACTCAGGAATCGCCCGGCGCCGTTTCCTTCCGCGTCGAAGTGACGGCCAAGGTTTTCATCATGAGCGCCGCGCTGGCATTGACCGGCCGGCTCGATCTCGACGCGTCGCTAAATGCGCGCATTTCGGCTTTGTCTCTGGACGGAGACTCGCTGGTCCTGAAGCTGGTCGGCGGGTTCGCCAAGCCCCATCTGGATCGCTTGGAAGGCCGAACCATCTCGCTGGCCAGCTTCACCCCGGCGGGGATGAAAGTGCGCGAGATCGAGCTGAGCGCCGGCCCGCAACTCAAGCTGCGAGCGGTCTTCGGCGCCGATTAACGGCTTTCCTTGGCCGTGCTCGCGGTAGCCGTCTTTGGATTGCGCGTGAGGTCGATCAGGTCGCCGAGGATGTTCAACGTCTCCGTCTTCACCGCGTCGTAGCGGTTCGACTTGTTCGTGGCTTCCTCGTCCTCCGCATCCGCCGGCTCGATCGCCGTCGTGGTGGACTTCTCTTTTTCCTTTTTCTCCGGCTTCTCGAACGTGATCAACTGGAGTTCCGGCTTGGTGACGTTATCGAGCGTGATGGAGTAGGACTTGATATCGGCCGACTTGATTTTCTCCCGAGCTGCCGTGCGCTTCTGCTTTTGCGCTTTGTCTTCCTCGATTTCGGTGCGCCGGGCCTTCTCGTTCAATGAGACGCGGTTTTCGGCGAGGCGCTTTTTCACTTCCTCGAGGTCTTCGGAAATATAGCGGAACTCGGGATCAACGGCGATGCGGGCCGCCGAGCGCTGCTTGAGTTCCGTCTTGAAGAGCGGGCGGTCGAGCTTCTCGAAATCCACCGGCGGCACCGTGTCGTAAGGCAACGGGCTCTTCAGCGAACTCTCGCCAATGTCCTGATGATCGAAGGGCGACGGGAGTTTAATGTCGGACTCGACGCCGCGGAGCTGGGTCGAGCCACCGGCGACGCGGTAGAACTTCTGGATGGTCAGCTTGAGCGCGCCGGCTTCGTTATTGCCGCTGCCGAGGAACGGCATGATGCGACCGATCTCGAGCATCGTCTGGACGGTGCCTTTGCCGAAGGTGCTGCTGTCGCCGACGATCACCGCGCGGTTGTAGTCCTGCAAAGCAGCCGCGAAAATTTCGCTGGCCGAGGCGCTCAGACGATTCGTGCAAACGATCAGTGGGCCGTCCCAGGCGATGGAGGGGTCGCGATCCTTGGATACGTGGATGTTGCCGTTGCTGTCCTTGGCCTGAACGACCGGACCGCGCTTGATGAAGAGCCCGGTGAGATTCACCGCTTCCTCGAGCGAGCCACCGCCGTCGCGGCGCAAGTCGATGACCAAACCCTGAATGCGCTCCTGCTTGAGCCGGTTGACCAGCGCGAGCACGTCCTTGGTGGTGCTCTTGGCCCCCGCCACGCCGCTACGCTCCATGTCCGCGTAGAAGGATGGGAGGATGATCCAACCGAGGCGAATCGGGTTTCCATCCGGGCCGGTGCGCTCGACGATTTCCGCCTTCGCTTCCTGCTCCTTCAGTTTGATCTCGTCGCGCTTGATATCGATGACCTTGCGGACCGAAGGATCAGCTGCGTTCACCGGAATGACCTGCAAACGGACGACCGTGTCCTTCTTGCCGCGAATCATCTCGACGACCTTGTCGAGTTTCATATCGACCGCGTCCACGAAGTCCTTGTCGCCTTGCGCCACCGCGGAGACGCGGTCGCCGACTTTCAGGCGTCCATCCTTGGCCGCCGGGCCGCCAGTCACGAGTTCCGCGATCTTCGCGTAGCCATCCTCGGAGTGGAGCACTGCGCCGATGCCGACCAGCGCGAGGCGCATGTTGATCTGGAAATTCTCCAGCTCCGACCGGCTCATGTATTCGGAGTGCGGGTCATAGGTCTGAGCGAGGATCGTCAGGAAACCCTTGATGATGTCTTCTTTATTTTGCTCGCCGAGATTCCGGAGGATCTGGTCGTAGCGGCGAGTGAGGATCTTCGCAGGCGGATCAACGGCGTGCTTGTTGAGCGATTCCTGCAGCATCTCGGCCTCCACGCGCAGCTTCCAGAGCTGATCGGCTTCCATCTCATCCTTCGGCCACGGCGCTTTCTGGCGATTGATGTCCACCGTGCGATCGCTGGTGAACTCGTATTTCTGCTTGAGCAACTCCTTCACCTTCGCGGCCCGATCCTCGACCCGTTTTTTGTAGATGTTGAAGATGGTGAACGCAGGCTCGGGGTTACCGAGGAGAATGTCGTTGTGAAGCGTGCCGCCGAACTTCGCCGTGAAGAGGTCGATGTCCTTTTGCGTGAAGTAGAGGTGGTTGTAATCGAGCCCGTCGAGGTAGTTCTTGAGAAACTGCTGCGACACCTTTTCATCGAGCTTTTTACGACTGTAATGCCCCTGCTCCAGCAACCGCCCCACGGAGATTTCGATCTGGCCCGGGTCCGGCGCGTCAGCAGCGATGCCGGCGAGCGCGAAGACGATCACCGAGGCCAGCGGAAGCAGGGAAAGACGCAGTAATTTCATTGAGAGTTTTGGGGCTTTGGAAACGGCTGAGCACACTGACAGAATTCAGATAAAGCGCAAACCTGTCTTCTTAAACTTGCGGTCGGTCTGGAGATGGCTTCGTCTGCAGGCTTGTTCGCGGGTGCAAAAAACCGCTCTGACCTCATGCAACTCGACACTTTCACCGGCGGAATCTTTGACACCAACTGCTTTTACCTGCGCGATTCAGGCATCCTCATCGATGCCCCGCAGGGCGCCGCCGACTGGCTTGCGGCGCAGGGCTACCGCGTCTCGACGCTGCTCCTGACCCACGGCCACATCGATCACGTCTGGGACGCGGCGCGCATCCAAAAGGAGCACGATTGCCTCGTCGGCTATCACAGCGAAACCGAGCCGATGATCACGCAACGGGATTTCTTCAAGAACTTCGGCTTCGGCTGGGAAATCGAGCCGATCACGCCCGGTTTTCAGATCGACGAGAGCGACTCCACGGTGGTCGAAGGCGTGGATTTTCGCGTCCTGCTCGTACCCGGCCACTGCCCCGGCAGCCTGTGTTTTCTGGAGAAAAAGTCGCAGATTCTCTACGGAGGCGACGTGCTTTTTGCGGGCGGCGTCGGGCGCTGGGATTTGCCCGGTGGCGATGGCCCGCTGCTTTTCCGCGGCATCAAGGAAAAGCTCTGGCCACTCGGCGACGACGTGACCGTGCTTCCCGGCCACGGCCCGGCGACGAAGATCGGCATCGAGCGCCAGACGAATCCCTACGTCGGTGAACACGCCGACGAATAGCGCTGCGGCTACATCCGCTCTGGCGCTTCGATCCCGAGCAGCCCGAGACCCTGCCGCAGCACCCGCGAACTGGCTTCACACAAGGCCAGACGGCTGACCCGCGTCGCACCTTCGGATTTCAGTACCGGACAGGCCTCGAAGAACCCATGGAAGGTCGAGGCGAGTTCGTAGAGGTAGTTCGTGAGCAAGTTTGGCCGGTAGTCGTCCAGCACCTGCGGCAGCACCTCGCCGAACTGCAGGAGCTTCTTCGCGAGCGCGATTTCCGCAGGCTCGGCGAGCGTCAATTCCTGCGCATGCTCCGGCGCCGCTTCGCCCGACTTCCGGAAAATCGAGCGGATGCGGACGTAGCTGTACTGCAGGTAAGGCGCGGTGTTGCCCTGGAAGCTGAGCATTTTGTCCCACGAAAAGATGTAGTCGCTCTGCCGGTTCGGGAGCAGGTCGGCGTATTTGATCGCCCCGAGACCGACGACGCGGGCGATTTCGCGCCGCTCGGCTTCGGGAAGGTCGGGATTTTTCTCCGTGACCAGCGCGAGCGCCCGCTCCACCGCTTCGTCGAGCAGGTCGGCGAGTTTGATATTCTCGCCGCTGCGCGTTTTGAAAGGTTTGCCGCTCGCGTCGAGGATCGTGCCGAACCAGACGTGCGCGAGCCGCACCTTGGCGGCGAGTTCCGGCTGCCAGCGTTGGAAGACGGCGAAGAGCTGCCGGAAATGCAACTGCTGGCGCCCGTCGGTGACGTAGATGATCTCGTCCGGCGCCCACGTTTTCAGGCGATACTCGAGCGTCGCGAGGTCGGTCGTCGTGTAGTTCGCCGCGCCGTCGCTTTTCTGCACAAGCGCCGGATTGGACCGCCAGCCGTCCTTGTCCTTGATGAGCAGCGGATCATCCTCGGGCTTCATCGAGCCATCGGAAAAAACGCACCACGCGCCGTCGCTCTCCGTGGCGATGCCGCGCACGCGCAGGTCTTCGACGATGCCCTTGAGCTGCGGATTGTAGAAGCTCTCGCCGAGCGCCACGTCGAAGCGCACACCGAGCCGACTATAGACGGCATCGAACTGCACCTGCGAAAGCCGGATCATTTCCTGCCAAAGCGCGAGGTTTTCCACGTCGCCAGCCTGCAGTTTCACGAGTTCCTGGCGCGCGGCCTCGAGCGTCGCGGGATCTTCTTTGCAGCGCGCCGAGATCAGCTTGTAGATGCGCTCCATCTCGAGCAGCGGATCGGCGGCGAGCGCGGCCGGATTCAGCTCCGACTTCCAGCCGAGCAGGATCATGCCGAACTGCGTGCCCCAATCGCCGATGTGATTGTCGCGGACCACGCGATGCCCGACAAACTCCGCGATTCGCGCCAGAGCGTCGCCGAGGAAGGTCGAGCGAATGTGCCCGACGTGCATCGGCTTGGCGACGTTCGGCGAGCTGAAATCGATGACGAGCGTTTTGACCTGCTCCGGTTCCGGAACACCCAGCCGCGGGTCTTCGAGAAACTGCGTGAAATG
>JBBQYR010000120.1:0-14215 GCA_038208565.1 Chthoniobacterales bacterium | reverse complement strand
GGTGCATGGCTGGCTGCTTCCGGCACACCCTCCGGGGTGCATCGGATGGTGGTCCGAAACTCCGGGTTTCACCCGGAGCTAATTTCCTTCAGCCCTCCGGGCTGGGCAGGTGTCTGATCATTTCACCAATTTGGTATCACTCGCCGAGTTGCGCCCCGGCGACGCGCTCAATCAACCCGGCGGCCATGTCGTGCTCTTCGTGAAGTGGCTCGACGCGACCCGCACGCGCTTCCTCTGCTACGAAGCGGAGCCCTTCAGCCGCGTCCGCGCCAGCGAACGCCACGCGCCCGATATGCTCGCCGCCGGTTACTCGCCGCTGCGCTACCGCCGGATCGTCGACTAGCGCCGCGGCGACGGCTCACAGAAGCCCGCGCGCGAGGCACAGCGGCAGCACGAGGTAGAGCAGCGTGTCGCGCACGAGGTAGTAGGCCACGATGCCGACGACGAATTTCCAACCGCGCTGGCGGAGCAGTTCGCGCAGGCCGTGAGCCTTCACGATGCGCAGGCTGTCGAGCACCACGTAGCGGTAGAGCCGGACGGGCGCGGTGAGAAGTGCGGTCATGACTTTGGTGCGTTCGTGGATGGACGGCGGATTCACCGCGGCTCGCGCACCATCGCGAAAAAAGCGCCGGCGATGAGCCGGCCTGGACTTCGCCCCAGACCGCGAAGCCGGGCGTCACTTTGCCGGCCGGGGTGCGCAGCACGCGGCGAGGGCCTCGCGCACTTCGCGCAGGCGCGGGGGCTTGCTCAGCACGAGATCGACGTGTTCGGGGGTCTCCCCGGCATCGATCAGCCGCTGTCCCCAGCCCGTGAGCAGGATCACCGGCGTGGAAGGCGCCGCCGCTTTCACCGCCGCCGCTACCTGCCGACCGTCCACGTGCGGCATACCGAGATCGGTCACCACGGCTTGGAACGGCTCACCCTTGGCGAGCGCCTCGTTGAATCGATCGATCCCTTCCTGCCCGCCGCTCGCGGCCACGACCGTGTGCCCGTCCACTTGCAGGCCGAAATCCATCGCCTTCGTGATGAGCGGGTCGTCGTCCACGATGAGCACCTTGAGCTTCGCGATCGGGATCGGCGTCTCGACCGGCTGCCGCTTCAGCATCGCGCTTTCGGGCACCGGAAAGCTCAGCCGGATCGTCGTGCCTTTTCCCACTTCGCTCTCGATCGTGATCTCCGCGTCGTGCCGCTGCGCCGCGCCGCAGACCATCGCCAGCCCGAGCCCGGTGCCGCGTTCGCCCTTCGTCGTAAAAAACGGCTCGAGGCAATGCCGGCGCGTCTCCTCGTCCATGCCCATCCCCGTGTCCACGATCTCGGCGAAGACCCGCGCCGGCTTCTCGTCCGTGAGCCCGGTGCGGATGGTCAGCTTGCCGCCGCCGGGCATCGCATCGACGCCGTTGAAGACGAGGTTGATCAGCGCCTCGCGGATCTCGCTTTCCACGCCGGGCACGTCGGGCAGATCGCTCGCGAGTTGCAGCTCCATGTCGATCACGATCCCGCGCTCCTGCGGCATATCCACCCAGCGCGCCCGCGTCAGGTGCACCAGTTCCTTGGCCACACGATTGAGCGCGACGGGGAAAAGCTCCGTCTCCTGCTCGCGCTTGCGATAGAACTCCCGGAGCCGCCCCACGGTCGTCGCCACGTCCTGGACCGAGTTCTGGATCGTCTTGAGGAAGCTCTTGGACTCCTCGCTCAAGCCCAACTCGGTCTGCTGGAGCAGATCGCAGTAGATAGAGACCGGCGAGATCGCGTTGTTGATATCGTGCGCCACGCCGCTGGCCATCTGGCCGAGCGCGCGCAGCCGCTCCTGCTGCAGCGCGGCCTCCTGCGAAGTGCGCAGGTCGGTGTTGGCTTGCTGGAGGTGGGCCAGCAGGCGCACTTGATGAATCGCCAGCGCCACCTGCTCGCCGAGCTGGCGGAGAAATTCGCTGTCCACTTCGCTGAAGCCCTCCGGTTGCCGCCGCGCCGCGATCAGCACGCCGAAGACCTCCTTCTTCAGTGCCAGCGGCGCCAGCACCGCTGCGCCCAGCCCAGCCCGCGCCATCGCTTTCCCAAATGCTCCCTTGGCAGCGGCCAGGTCGGTGGTGTGGACGACCTCGCCTTGCTGGCACCGCTCCAGCGCGTCGGAGATGATCGCCAGCCGGTCGCCATTCGCCAGTCCCGCGAGGGTCGCCTGCTCCTTGCTCTGCGGACCGAGCGCGGTCAGCATCAGTTCCTGGTGCTTTTCATCGATGAGGCACACGGCGCTGAAATCCACCGGCATCTGGCTCTCCAGATCGCGGGCCACCACGTTCAGGATCGTCGGAAGATCGGTCCGCGCTCCGATGGTGCGGGCGATCTGGTTCAGCAGGGCCGCGCGTTCGAGCTGCTCGGCGATCCGCCTCTCCGCCAGTTTCCGCGCGGTGATGTCCTCCTTGATCGCGATGAAGCGCGTCACCTTTCCCTGCGCATCCGGCACCCCAGAGATCCACGCACTCTCCCAAAAAAGCTCCCCGTTCTTCTTCCGGTTGTGAAATTCCCCGTGCCACTCGCCGCCGGCGTTCAGTGTGGCCCACAGCTGCTGGTATTCCTCTGCGCTCGTCGCGCCCGATTTGAGCATGCGCGGGTTCTGCCCCACCGCCTCCTCCGTAGTGTAGCCGGTCAGTTCCGTGAACTTCGGGTTCACATATTCGATTCCCCCTTTCGTGTCGGTGATCACCACCGTCGCCGGGCTGTGCTCTACTGCCTGGCTGATCACTCGCAGCCAGTGGTCCCGCCGGAGCACGCCGATGGCATAGGCGAGGTTGTCCGCCAGTTGCGTCAGCAGCTTCACCTCCTCCTCGTCGAAGCGATCCTCCACCTCCGAATACAGCGTGAAGGTGCCGATCACCCGCCCCTCCACCCGCAGCGGGGCGGCGATGCAGGAGCGCAGCCCAAAGTGCGCCGCCCGGTCGTGCCACGCTGCCATATTCGGATCGGTGAGGATGCTCCGGCTGACAATCGTCTTCCCCTGCCGGATCGATTGGCCCGAGGGTCCTCGTGCAGTCGGCGCGTCGTCGGCGGTGACCACGACGCCTTCCAGATAGCCGATCGCCTCCCCGGCCTGCGCCACCACCCGCACCTGCTTCGTTGCCGGGTCCGCGAAACCGACCCAGATCAGCCGATGCCGGGTCTGCTGCACCATCCGGGCGCAAAAGTCCGCCAGCAGTTGCTCCTCATTCGTCGCGCGGACGATGAGGGAATTGGCCTCGCTCACCGTGTGGATCGTCCGCTGCAAGCGCCGCTCCTGTTCCACCGCTTTCTCCCGCTCGCTCACATCGCGCACGAAGATCTGCAAATGCCCGTCCGCCCGCGGCGTCGCGCTCACTTCGGCGGTGAAGATCGAGCCATCCTTGCGCCGGATGTGCCACTGGCTCGGCGTTCGATTGCCGGCCAGCATCTTGCCGATCTCCGGTTCGACCCGCGGTAGCTCCTCCTCCACCACCGAGTCGGCGATCGTCATCCCGATCAGCTCCTCCGCCGTCCGCCCGAGCATCGCGCACCCCGCTGGGTTCACACTCGTGCAGCGCTGCTCCGGATCGAAGATGAAGATCCCATCCACCGCCTGCTCCACCACCGTCCGGTAGCGCGCCTCGCTGCGGCGCACCTGCTCCGCCGTTTCCATCTGCGCCGTCGTCTCCGTCGTCATCCCGCACACGCCGATGATCTCCCCCTGCGCATCGCGCAGCGGAAACTTCACCGAGAGAAACGTCCGCGCGCCCGCAGCCTCGGGGAGCGTCTCCTCGGTCGTCCTGCTCTTGCCCACCGCCATCACGGCCAGATCGTTTTGCCGAAACTGCTCGGCGGTCGGCTTGGGAAAAAACTCCGCGTCCGTATGCCCGATGATGTCCTCCCGCTTCTTACCCGTCATCTCTTCCCAGCTCCGGTTCACCAGCAGGTAGCGCCCCTCCTTGTCCTTCATGTAGACGAGCGCGCCACTGTGCTCGATCACATCGGCGAGAAAGCGCCGCTCTCTCCTCAGCGCCTCCTCCGCCCGGTTGCGCGCAGCCTCTTCCTGGCCCAGCCGTCCGAGTTGCGTCCGCAGCAGCCCGTAGAGCAGTAGGGCCGAGACCGCGACGAAGGCCCAGCCCTTCACTACTTCGAGAGCCGTCAGCAGGTCCGGGTCAAGCACCCACGCCGCCAGCAAGTGGCCGGAAAAGAAAATCCACAGCGCGGACCCCACTGCGTAGATGAGCGCCGTCCGCCGCGCCACGTCGTGGAGGGGTTGGGTTGCGGGGGGTTCGGTGGAAGGCGTCGGCTTTTTCATCGGAGGGTCACGCTCTTCCGGCATTCGCGGCACGGCGCGAATCTTCGCGCGGGTGTCGAACGACGGATAGAAGCAGGGTGGATGCACCTATCGCGGGTTCGCCACAAGGACCAACCGGCCCGGGGCGGGGACGCACCTTTTCTTGTCCCGCCCGCCGGTCGGCGTCTTTTCTGCATCGTCGTCGGACGCCGGTCACGGCGCGGGCGTCTCCGGCGCGACGCGATCGGCTTCCGGAGCAGGCCCGGCGTCGTGCTGGGCGGCTTGCATGGCGGAGAGCATCCGGTCGACGTGAAGGCCGCGTTCACCCACTGGATCGTTCCGTTCGTGTCGGTGATGACCACGCCATTGGCGGCCGCCTGCACCGCGGAGTTCAGCAGCCGCAGGGATTCGTCGGCGGGGTGATGCTGCGTCTTGGCGCCGGACTCCCCCAGGCGCTGGAGCGAAGTGGCGAGGGCTGCCTCCCCGCGGTCGCCCGGGCGCTCGCGGCGCGGGTCCTCCGGCAGGCGTTCAGGCTCATCACTCGCGGTGGCTTCCGGCTCGAATGGGTTCGTTTTCATAAGGGCAACTCCTGATGCAGCCTCAAGGGAGCCGACCCCCGCGAGGAAAGTGTGTATAAATGGCCGAGGGAAAACCCTGAGCTTTTTCCGCGAGGCGCCCGGCGGCGCTGCCGCCTCGCGGGTTAGAGCCGGATGCCGAGCTTCGTGTAGGCCGAGCGGATCTGTTTCATCAGCTCCGCCTCGGTCCGGCCATCGAGCAGGAGGGCGAGGGTCTTTTTCTGGAACTCCTCGCGCGCCGCGGGTGTGGCGATGGTCTCGGGATACTTCGGCGGCGTCATCGTGCGCGGGTAGCGGAAGCGGCCGTCGGGCAGCACTTCCACGCCCGGCTGCTTTTTAAAATCGGCCATGTCCTTGCCGTATTTCGCGACGGCTTCGCGGGCCGTGCCGACTTCGCGGAAGTAGCGCACGAAGCGCTGTCCATCGCCTGCGCCATCGAGGTGCATGAAGTAGTAGGTGAGCAGATAGGAGGTGAAGTAGAGCCGGCGCGAGGCCAGCGGATCGGCGGCGAGGATCGAGTTCCAGCTTTCATTCGTGATGCCGAAAAGCTGGTCGAGCGGATACGGCTCGGGCACGCCATGCATGGCGCGTTTCTTGAGAAAATCGACGTAGTCCTTGAGCCCGTTCTTGGCGGCGGAGACGCGGAACTTGCCCGTCTTGAGCGGCAGCGTGCTGGTGTATTCGGCGGTGCCTTCCACGACCCACTGCGGCAGCAGATCGAGCCAGTAGTGCATCATCTGGTGCGTGAGCTCGTGGACCATCGTGCTGTATTCGAAGTCGTCGTCCTTCGCGTAGCTTTTGCCCACGGCCTTCACGCCGATGCTCTCGAAGGGCACGACGAAAAGCTCCTCGCGCGAGCTGTAAAAACCGCCGCTGTTCTGCGGGCCGCCCGCGGCCTGATACGCCTCCTTGTTTTTGAGCAGGCGCGCCTTGAAGTATTCGCCCGAGGGTGGTTTCGGGTCGATGGCCCACGGCAGCGCCTTGAGCAATTCGTAGGTCGCCTCGAAGTTTCGCGCGACTTCGCGGAGCAGGGATGGAGCGAACTTCCCCTGCGACTCAAACTCGAAGTGCTGCGTGCGATAGACGTATTTTTCGTCCGCCGCGTCTTCGCTCACGATCTCGGTTTTGATGTTCGCCGTTTCCACGCCCACGACATCCGGCAGCGTGATCTTGATCGGCTGCTTTTTCTGCCACTCCGTGAGATAGGCCTGATCGTCCGCGCTCAATTTCGCCGCCGGAGCCTGGGCCCGCGAACCATTCGGCATGCGCAGGACGACGAGCGTGCCGTCGAAGCTCACGAGCGTGGCTTGGAAAGGCTGGCCCTCGGCGGTCTTCCACCCGCGTGGCGGATCGGCGACCGGGAGTTGGGCGAGGGCGAGGGAGGTGGCGCAGAGCCAGGCCAGGGGGGAGAGCAGCCGCTTCATGGAGTCCTTCTATCCGAAGAAGGAAGGGCGGCGCAAGCGCGTGGTCGCGCGATAGACAGCCTTTGGAATTGCGTATCGACCGAAGGCGCCGCGGGTCATTCTTACGGCCCGAATCTTCCCGCCGCCACGGACATTTCCGTCCCCCAAAAATGGGACGCGAGCCTGCTTAGTGAAAGAGCAGGGCGAACGCTCCGGTGAGCCCGACCGCGTGGAGCCAGAGCGTGACGACCTGCACCTTGCTGGAGCTTCGCGAGCTTTCGTTTTCGCTCGGGACATTCGGGTCGGCACCGAAGATCCGCTGGTAGTTCAACGTGAGAAAGGCCCCCAGGAACAGGGTGGCGAGGAACAAGCCGATGAAAATCAGGCGAACGAGGGAGACCGCTTCGGGTGGCATGCCGGAGTTTGGCCTTTTTTTGCGGGCCCGCGCAAGGGACGGGCGCGGCCGTTTCTGCCGAGATTCATCCCTCGTCGGAGAGGACCTGCTTCAGCGTCTTCAGCAGTGTCTCCGCCGTGAAGGGTTTCGGCAGGAAGTGTTTCACCCCGAGGCTGGCGGCTCGGGCGATGTGCTCGTGGGCTGCGAGCCCGCTGGCCGCGATGATTGGCAGCTTCGGGTTCATCTTGCGCAGGATCTGGATCGTCGCCGGCCCGTCGATGCCCGGCATCATCATATCCGTGAGCACCGCCGCGATCTTCGCACCCTGCTGTGCAAAGAGGCTCACGGCTTCGGCTCCGCCGCTGGCGAGGATCACGTGGTAGCCAAACGCTTCGAGCGTCCGTTGCGTGATCAAGCGGACCGCCAGCTCGTCGTCGATCACCATGATCCACTCGCCGTGGCCAGGCGGCATCTCCGCCTCGGGAGTCGCGAGCCCGTCGGCCGAGGCTTCGGGCTGCGCGGGCAGATAGATCGTGAACTTCGTCCCCCGGCCCACCTCGCTGTAGGCCTGGATGAAACCGCCGTGGCTCTTGACGATGGCCAGCGATGTGGAGAGGCCGAGGCCGGTGCCTTTGCCCACTTCCTTCGTCGTGAAAAACGGATCGAAGACCTTTTCGAGAACCTCGGGCGTCATGCCGGTGCCGCTGTCTTCGATCGTGATCACCACATACGGGCCGGGCTTCGCCTCCGGATTCAAGGCCGCATAGTGCTCATCGAGCAGGCGGTTTTCCGCCGCGAGCGTGAGCGTGCCCGCCGTCGGCATGGCGTCGCGGGCGTTCACGCAGAGGTTGAGCAATACCTGATGAATCTGCGTGGGATCGCCGGTCACGGTCCACAGGTCGGGCGGGAGGATCGTCCGCATCTGGATGTGTTTGAGGAAGGTTTCGTTGGTGATCTTCTCGATCTCCCGGATCAAAGGCCCGACCTGCACCTGGATGCGCTGGCCCTCTACGCCGCGGGCAAAGGACAGGACCTGCCGCACCATATCCGCGCCGCGGGCCGCGCTCGTGCCGAGAATGCCGAGCAGATCCTGGCTGGCGGGATCGGTGAATTTCGCCTTCAGCAGATCGAGCGACATCATGATCGGTGAGAGCACGTTGTTCAGGTCGTGGGCGATGCCGCCGGCCAGCGTGCCGATGCTTTCCATGCGCTGCGCGCGGAAAAATTGATGCTCCAGCTTCTTGCGTTCGGTGAGGTCGAGCACGAAGCACACGCCTTCTTCCGGGCAGTCCTCAAAACCCGCCGCGCCGATGAGCACCGGCACCTGCGATCCATCCTTGCGCATGTATTCCTTCTCATACGGCGCGCACACGCCTTTGGCGGCGATCTCCCGCAGGCAGTGCCGGTCGAGCTCGGCGTATTCCGTCGGCGTCATCGCGATCCAGTTCATGCGCCCGGCGGCCAGGTCCTCGCGGCTGTAGCCCACGAGGTTCAGGAAAGCTTCGTTCGCTCCTGTGATCTCGCCGCTCGCCTTAAAAAACATCACCCCCTGTGCGTTGGATTCGACCAGTCGGCGGAAGCGATCCTCGGAGCGCTTTCGCTCGGTCAGATCATGCAGCACGACTTGCACGGCGGGCCGGCCTTCGTGGGTGAAGGCGTTGCAGCTTCGTTCCAAGGCCAAGACCGTGCCATCCAGTCGGGTTCCCGGAATTTCTACCGGGGGATTGCTCCCATTGGCCAGAGCCTGCCCGGATCGTTGGCAAACGAAGTCGCGGAATTCGGGAGAGACCGTTTCCACGTAGGCCCGGCCCAGCAGTTGTTCCGGGCGGGCGGCGCCAAACATTTTCAAGGCAGCCGCGTTGGCGAAGACGATCTCGCCGTCGCAATGCACCAGATACCCATCCGGCGACTGCTCGATCAGCAGTCGGTAGCGTTCTTTGCTTTCGGCCAGGGTGCGTTCGGCCCGCTGGCGCTCGATCGCATACCGGATGGAGCGCGGCAGCACGTCGTCTCCCAAGCGCCCTTTCACCAGATAATCCTGCGCTCCGGCCTGCACCGCCTGGATGGCGAGCTGGCCATCGCGGCCCGAGAGCACGACGACAGGAATCTGCGGGGCAGCCTCGTGCAGCCGTACGAACGTCTCAAAACCCTGGCTGTCCGGCAGGCTGAGATCGAGCAGGACCACATCGAAATGCTGCGCCGGCAGCAGGCCCAGTGCGTCTTTCAACTGCTCGACCAGCACCACGGAAAACGACGCGCCTACCGCGTGCGAAAGTTCATCCTTCACGAGCAGCACATCCGTGGGATTGTCTTCGACGAGCAGGACTTGAATCTTTTGAGCGTCCATCATTTTGAGCCCGGCGGGCGGGTGGTAGTGGAAAACCAAAAATCCTGAATCGTCTGCACCACCTCCGTGAATTCATCGAAGTCCACCGGCTTGCTGATGTAGCAATTGGCACAGAGTCCGCAGGCTTTGCTGATGTCCTCCTGGGACTTCGAGGTCGTGAGGATGATCACCGGGATTTTTCTCAGGTCGTCATCCTCCTTGATCTCAGCCAGCACCTCATGGCCGTTCTTGCGGGGCATGTTCAAGTCGAGGATGATCAAGTCCGGGCGGGGCACGTCGGCATACTTGCCGCGCTGGCGCAGAAACTCCATCGCCTCGATGCCGTCGTCGGCCACGTGCAGCGTGTTGAGCATCGTGGCGCCCAGCAGACCCTCCCTTGCGATCAATACATCGGTCGGATTATCCTCGACCATCAAGATGATGACCGGTCGTTCGGCGATGGCGGTGTTCATCAGAGCCTATTTCCTTTCCGGGACGGTGAAGCAAAAGGTGGCGCCCTGACCGGGCTCCGACTCGACCCAGATGCGCCCGCCGTGGCGCTCGACGACTTTTTTGCAGATCGCCAGGCCGATGCCGGTGCCCTGATATTCTTTACGCGTGTGCAGGCGCTGGAAGACCAGGAAGACCCGCTCGAAATACTGTGACTCCATGCCGATGCCATTGTCGGCCACGGAGAACTGCCACCCGCCGCTTTTGCGCACCGCGCCGACATGGATTCTGGAAAGGCGTTCCCCGCGAAACTTGAGGGCGTTGTTGATGAGGTTTTGAAACAACTGCGTCAATTGCGTCGCATCGCCGCTGACCGTGGGCAGCGCGTCATGCGTCACCACCGCACCGCTCTCCGCGATGGCGACCACCAGGTTGGCCAGCGCCTCGCGCAGCACCACCTCGCAGTTCGTGGCCGCGAAGACCTGCGCGTGCGTGCTGATCCGCGAATAGGCGAGCAGATCGTTGATCAGCGTCTGCATCCGCTTCGTGCCATCCACCGCGTGCGTGATGAACTCTTGCGCCCGCTCATCGAGCTGCCCTTCATAACGCTTCTGGAGCAGTTGCACACAACTCGCCACCGCCCGCAGCGGCTCCTGCAAATCGTGCGTCGAGACGTAGGCGAACTGCTCCAGCTCTGCATTCGAGCGCGCCAACTCCGCGTTGATCACCGCCAGCTCGTCCGCCCGCTTGCTCTTCTCCTCGACTTGAAAGGCCATCTCCTTGTTGGCCGCCGCCAGCGCCTGGTTCACGCGCATGCGTTCCGTGATGTCGCGGATGTTGCAGTGGATGAACCGCGTCCCGTCCGCCAGATACGCGTTGCTGATGAACTCCACCTCGACCCGCCGCCCGTCCTTCGTCTCCAGCGGCAGGCCCTCGTAGTGCAGCCGGTCATTGCGTTGCAATTCGGCGAAAGCACTCTTCGAAGCATCCTCGCCTTTGAAGGGACCGATCTCCCACAGCTTCCGCCCCACAAACTCCTCCTGCGAATAGCCCAGCAAATCCTTCATAAACGGATTCGCGTCCACCACCTGTCCGGTCTCCGCATCGAGGATGAGGATGCCATCCTGCGCCGTCTCAAACAACCGCCGATACCGCGCATCCGAAACCCGCAGCGTCTCCACCGCACGCTGCTCCTCGGTGAACTTTACCCCGGCGTCTGTTTGGTTGCTCATAGTAAGACCCAGCACTTGTGATCTCGCCTCAGCACACATCCGGTTGGGTGTCTTTTGATATTCCGCACCGCCCCAGCGGGCTGCGGTCGTCATGGAATGGTGGCCATCCTGCCTGGTGGCTGCGTCGTCGTTGCCCATCCGCGGCCCGTCATCCTGAGTACCCCCGCGCTTTACCTTTGCCGCCGCTCGGCTAGCTTCGCGTCCCTTTTCCCGACGCCATGCTCACCGCCGCCCAGATCCGCCCACGCCAAGCGCGCCAGCGCCACCGCAAATCGCGCAGCGCTCACCGGGTAGCCTGATCTGGACACCCCCCTTTCCGACCTATGAAAACCGCCGCCCAGATCAGGCAACAGTTCCTCGATTTCTTCCGCGAGAAGCAGCACACCATTGTGCCTTCCGGCTCGCTCATGCCGGACTCGCCGAACCTCCTTTTCACCAATGCCGGCATGAACCAGTTCGTGCCCATCTTCCTCGGGGAGCGCGCGCCGGATGTGGACACCTGGAGCGGAGCCATCAAAGGTTCGAAGACCCGCGCGGCCGATACGCAGAAGTGCATCCGCGCCGGTGGCAAACACAACGACCTCGACGACGTCGGGCTCGACACCTATCACCACACCTTCTTCGAGATGCTCGGGAACTGGAGCTTCGGCGATTACTTCAAAAAGGAAGCCATCGACTGGTCGTGGGAGCTGATCATCGAGCGGTTCAAATTCCCGCCGAACCGCTTTTACGCGACGATCTACCAGCCCGATCCGGGCGACCCGAGCGAGCGGGATCAAGAGGCGTGGGATCTGTGGGCGGAGAAGTTCCGCAGCGTCGGGCTCGACCCCGCGGTGCACATCGTCAACGGCAACAAAAAGGACAACTTCTGGATGATGGGCGAGACCGGCCCGTGCGGTCCGTGCAGCGAGATCCATATCGACCTCACGCCCGAAGACCGCACCCCTGAACTCGAAATCCGCGGCTCAAAGCTGGTCAATGCCGGCGTCCCCGAGTGCATCGAGATCTGGAACAACGTCTTCATCCAGTTCAACGCCAACCCCGACGGCACCTTCACGCCGCTTCCCGCCCAGCACGTCGATACCGGCATGGGCTTCGAGCGGCTGACCTCGATCATTCAGGGGACAAAGGAGTTCGCCGACTTCAAGAACGCCAAGATCTCCAACTACGAAACCGACATCTTCCGCCCGATCTTCGACGAACTGGAGAAGATGAGTGGGAAAAAATACACGAGCACGCTACCGAGCACGCTACCCGGAAGTCAGGCGTCTCGCCTGACCGACCAGCCCGACAGGCGAGACGCCTGTCTTCCGACCGACCAGATCGCCATCGACATCGCCTTCCGCGTCATCGCCGATCACATCCGCACGCTCAGCTTCGCCATCGCCGACGGCATCCAGCCCGGCAACACGGATCGCCACTACGTCCTCCGCCGCATCCTGCGCCGGGCCGTCCGCTACGGCCGTACCCTCGGCTTCAAGGAGCCGTTTTTCTACAAGCTCACCGCCGTCCTCGCCCGCACCATGGGCGACGTCTTCCCCGAAATCCGCGCGAAGCAAAAGCATGTGGAGGAAACGCTGAAGCGGGAGGAGGAGGCGTTTAACAAGACGCTGGATAAAGGCATCGCCCTCTTCGAAGCCGAGGCCGCGCGCTTACTCGGCACTCCCGCTGTCACGAGTGAAAAGGGGAGCGCACGCGCCCCGCGTGCCGTTTCCGGCGCCTCGCCGGAAACATCGTCCGCCCCCGCCGCAGGCGCCATCTACTCCCGCCGCAACCTTCCGCATTTCGAGCGCCCGTGGTCGAAATACATGGCGACGTTTTCCACCAAAGACCGCCACCCGCTGGCCCCAGCCGAACGCGACATCGTGCTCGCCAGCATCTTTTATCCGCACGATCACAACCACTACGAGCTCTACGCCGCGTGCGTGATGCCCGACCATGTGCATCTGCTCTTCGAGCCGCAAATCAAGGAACAGAGCGCGGGAGCGGAGGCGGTCTTCCGGTCGCTCGCGGAGATCCTGCAGGGCATCAAATCCACGACGGCACACCGGATCAACAAGCTGCGTGGAGTCGAAGGTGTGGCGGTGTGGGAGAAGGAGTCGTTTGATCGGATGATTCGGTCGGATTCGGATTTGGAGGAGAAGTTTCTTTATGTAACGGGGAATCCTTGGGACTCGAATGTGGTCGCCGCGGGCGAGGAATATCCTTGGGCTTGGTGGCCGGGGATTCCTCGGCGAGGCGCCGAGGAAGGCACGCGGGGCGCGTGCGCTCCCCAAGACCCATCGCAATTGCAGGCGGAGCCGCGCGTGATTACGGGGGCGTTTGCGTTCCGACTTTATGATGAGCAGGGTTTCCCGCTCGATCTGACGGAACTCATGGCCCGGGAGCGCGGACTGAAGGTGGACATCGCTGGCTTCACTGAGCGGATGGCGATTCAGCGCAAGACGGCTCAGGCTGCGCAGAAAAGGCAGGTCATCGAACTCTCCGAGGTCGAGACCAAGGAGCCGACGAAGTTTGTCGGTTACGACACCCTTTCCACCGCCGCGAAGGTGCTCGAAGTGGTGAGCCTCAAGGACAAGACCGCCGTGATCCTCGACGCCAGCACCGCTTACGCCGAGATGGGCGGGCAGGTCGGCGACACCGGCGAACTCACCCACGGCGCCGATGTCTGGCGCGTGGCCAATACGCAGAAGAGCGGCGCTACGTGGCTGCACTTCCTCGAAGGCGCCGACGACGCGCCCATCGTCGGCAGCGAAGTCACGCTGCTCGTCGATCCCGCCCGCCGCGGCGCCATCCAGCGGCACCACACCGTCACGCATCTGCTCCACTGGGCGCTGCACGAAGTCGTGAGCCAGGAAGCCACGCAGAAAGGCTCCTTCGTCGGCCCCGACAAGCTGACCTTCGACTTCAACAGCGCCGCGCTCACGCCCGCGCAGGTGCGCGACATCGAGCGGCTCGTGAACGAACGCATCGTCGAAAACGCCGGCGTCTCCTGGACCGAAGTGCCCTACGCCGACGTGCGCGGCCGGGCCGACATCATGCAGTTCTTCGGCGACAAATACGGCGAGTGGGTCCGCGTCGTGCAGATCGGCGGCCAGGCCACCGGCCTCGATGGCTACTCGATGGAGCTTTGCGGCGGCACCCACACCCGCGCCACCGGCGAGATCGGCCTCTTCCGCATCGCCAGCGAAGCCGCCATCGCCGCCGGCGTCCGCCGCATCGAGGCGCAGGCAGGGCTCAATGCCTACGACCTCGCCACCAGCGACACGCAACGCCTCCACACGCTCGCCACCAAACTCGGCACGCCCTTGCCCGAGCTGGAGAAGCGGATCGAAGGCCTGCTCGCGCAGCAAAAGGAATTGGAGAAGGCGCTCAAGTCCGCGCAGCAACGCGAGGCCGCAGGCCGCGCGAAGGACCTCCTCGCGAAAGCCGAGACGATCAACGGCACGCCCGCGATCATCGCGAATCTCGGTGCGGCCGACGGCGACACGCTCCAGACCGTCGCCGACGCGCTGAAGTCCCACGGCTTCACGGGCGTGACCGTCCTCGGCGGCAGCGCGAGTGGCGCCGT